>CAKRRX010000033.1 GCA_934394595.1 uncultured Blautia sp.
ATTACTGTTATAAAAAGTTCATTCTTTTGAATGATGATTCGTTTAGAATTTTCGAGAATCGTATGTGTTTCACTGTTTAGTTATCAAGGTTGTTTGTTGTTTTCTTTCGAAACAGCTTGTTTATATTATCATATCTCCAAGTGTTTGTCAAGAACTTTTTTCAAATTCTTTTAAAAAGTAATTTGAAACGGAGAAGGAGGGATTTGAACCCTCGCGCCGCTATTAACGACCTACTCCCTTTCCAGGGGAGCCCCTTCGGCCAGCTTGGGTACTTCTCCAAATTGCCCTACTTACTAAGTAGTTCTCTGTATAATTGTTTGCTTTCTTGCGACAGCTTGTTTAGTATAACTGATGTTTTTCATTTTGTCAAGTACTTTTTTCATTTATTTCTTCAAGTGCTTAACAAACGGAGAGAGTGGGATTCGAACCCACGCGCCCTTGCGGACAAACGGTTTTCAAGACCGCCTCGTTATGACCACTTCGATATCTCTCCATATATTATAATCTGGTAAAACAGTTCTGCACACCAGGAGTTTTCCTTCACTCAAGAGGTTGTCTCTGTCAGTGCAAAACGTATTCTATCATCAAATCCTTTTTGTGTCAACAAGATTTTTTATTTTTTTCAAAAATTCGCTCAATATCGCAGAAAAGCCTCTGCTACTGCCAGATCTTCTGGTGTTGTGATCTTAATATTCCGGTAAGATCCTTCCACCAGCAGTATCCTTCTTCCGCTCTCCTGTTCCACCACCATTGCGTCATCCGTAACATTACTCATGTCTTTTTGCCGTATGTTTTCGTAGGATTTCCGAATCAGTTCATATAAAAAAATCTGAGGAGTCTGAATATTCCATACAATTTTGCGATCTGGTGTCTCTTTAATGTACCCTTCGGAATCAGAAAGCTTCACTGTGTCCTTGGATGGCATTCCCATCACACAGGCTCCTGTCTTTTTTACAGCCTGGTACCCCCGCTCAATCATCTGCTCTGTCACAAAAGGCCTTGCGCCATCATGAATAAACACATAATCACAATCTGTACACTCCAGCAGACCTGCATAGACAGAATCATACCGCTCTTTTCCTCCGGCTATGATCTTGCACACTTTTGTAAAACCAAACTTTTTTACAATTTCTTCTTTACAGTACTCAATCATATCACTTCCGGTTACCAGAATAATATCTTCAATCAGAGAACTTTCCTGAAAACAGCGCAGAGAATAATATAAAATCGGTTTTCCTCCTATTTCCAGAAACTGCTTTTGTATTTTGCTGTGCATTCTCTTTCCCTGTCCTGCTGCCAGCACGATTGCCGTACATTTCTTCGGATCCATTATCTTTCTCCCAGCTTCAGATTTGGAACTGCATTTAAGTCCCAACCATGACGTGTTCCTTTTATATATTCATAATAAGCCGCCACGCCGATCATGGCTGCATTATCTGTACAGAAAATCGGAGAAGGTCTGTAAAAACGGTACCCTCTCTTTTCACAGGCTTTCATCATGGCCTCTCTTAATGCTCCGTTTGAAGCTACTCCCCCTGCAATTGCAATCTTATCCATATGATAGTCCTTTGCAGCAAGCATGGTATGCTCCACCAGAACGTCTACAACAGATTTCTGAAAAGAAGCCGCAAGATCTGCCCGATTGATTTCTTCCCCTTTCATCTGCGCATTATTAATGTAATTTAACACTGCGGATTTTACACCGCTGAAGCTGAAATCATATGGACAATCCCCAAGCTTCCCTTTTGGAAATACAATGGCATCTGGATTTCCCTCTTTTGCCAGCTTATCCACCTTGGGACCTCCTGGATATCCCAGGCCGATTGCTCTGGCCACCTTATCAAAAGCTTCCCCAGCTGCATCGTCTCTGGTGCGTCCCAGGATTTCAAATTCGCCATAATCCTTTACAATGACAAGATGGGTGTGTCCTCCAGATACAATCAGACACAAAAACGGTGGTTCCAGATCCGGATGCTCGATATAGTTTGCCGAAACATGTCCCTCAATATGATGAACTCCAACCAGCGGAAGCTTCTTTGCATAGGCAATTGCCTTAGCCTCAGCCACTCCCACAAGAAGAGCTCCTACAAGCCCGGGTCCATAGGTAACGCCTATGGCATCCATATCATCCAGGGTAACATCTGCATCTGCAAGAGCCTGCTCAATAACCTGATTGATCTTCTCGATATGCTTTCTGGACGCGATTTCCGGCACAACCCCACCATACAAAGTGTGAAGGGCGATCTGGGAAGAAATTACATTTGACAGTATGGTCCTTCCATTTTTCACTACAGAAGCTGCAGTCTCATCACAGGAACTTTCTATTGCAAGAATCAAAGTATCTTTCATTTTCTTAGTCCTCTTCGAAATTCATTTCTAATGTTTTTCCATCTTTTCCCGGATATGCGTTTGGAAAAATTTCACGGACGGTATCCATATATTCATCCGGACGGATCAGGGACGGACTGTAATGGGTCAGCCACATCTCCTTTACTCCTGCATCCCGTGCCAAAGTAGCTGCCTCCCGGAAAGTCATGTGTTTATAACCTTTTGCTTTTTCCAGTTTCTCATCTTCCCCGTACATTCCCTCACAGATAAAAAGATCAGATCCTGGTGCATTTTTCAGAATAGATTCTGTAGGCCTGGTATCTGTGGTGTATGTGACTTTCAGACCTTTTCTCTTTGGTCCAAGTACCATATCCGGCGTATATACATTTTCCCCATCCTGAATAGTCTGTCCCTTTTGCAAAGGATTCCAGTATTTCAGCGGAATTCCCTGTTCCCTGGCACGCTCCGGGGAAAATTTTCCCTGTCTTAATATTTCAAGGGTATAGCCATAACAAAGTACATTGTGATTTACTTTAAAAGCCGTGATCTTATAGCCATTTATCTCAAAAACCTGCTCAGGCCCGTTAATTTCTATAAATTTCAATTCAAAAGGAAGCTCCGGTGCGATCACACGAAGGGCATTTACCACACGCTCCAGTCCCCTGGGACCGATCAGCGTCAACGGCTCTGTACGCTCTGCATTTCCCATAGTAAGCAAAAGCCCTGGCAGGCCACTGATATGATCCCCATGATAATGTGTGAAACAGATCACATCAATAGGCTTGAAGCTCCACCCTTTTTCCTTTATTGCCACCTGCGTACCCTCACCACAGTCAATAAGAAGACTGCTGCCATTGTAACGGGTAAGCAAGGCAGTAAGCCACCTTCTTGGAAGGGGCATCATTCCTCCGGTTCCTACCAGACAAACATCTAACATATATATTTCATCCTCCCGGTATTTAACACTCTCTGGCAAAGTTTAACACAAGCCGTATCCTAAAACAAGTGGCTCAAACCTGGAAACCAGAAAAACTTCATAATTTCTTTCGGATTTTATTTTTAATTTCTTAACCTATTCCTGATAAACTTTGCTCTTGTAACTTGACAAAAGTCTTACAATATGTTTTGATATCCAAACTGCTAGAGCCTTTTTCAAACACTCTCTAGAGCTTACTTTGGATTCAGAAAGGACTTATTATGATTTCCTGCAATAAATCATCTAAATTTACGAAAAAGAATTATCTTCACATTTTATTTCTCCTTGCAGCCGGCCTTTTTCTCATCTGGCAGCTGATTCCGGATGGAGCCTGGTTTGGCTCTGAAACAGACTGGTATTCTCAGCATATGACCATTGCTGACTATATGCGAAAAAATTTTTATGCCACTGGTCAGCTTTTTCCAGACTTCACAGGACTTGGCGGAGGCACCAACTTTTTTTCTCTTTCCTATTATGGTTTTATGAGACCGGATGTCCTTTTGTCCTACTTTTTTCCATCTGTTTCTGTCGCTTATTTTCTGCAGGGATATGCCATTTTTGAGATTCTTTTGGGATGCACGCTTTTATACTTCTGGCTCCATCAAAAGGGAATTTCAGATTTTACAGACCTGGTATGCAGCTTTTTTTACCTCTGCGCCAACTGTATGTTCCAGTCTCACAGGCAGATTATGTTCGTAAATTATCTGCCCTTTGCCATAATGGCACTGATCTGTCTGGATCAGATTTCTTCCACCTCTAAAATGGAAAATTACAAAATCCGTCCCCATGCAGGACTGGTCCTCTCCCTGTTTCTGTTTATTTTGCACAGCTTTTACTTTTTCCCATCCTGTTTCGTGGCTGGGATTCTATATATCTGTGTTCATCTTCGTGAACAAAAAGAACAACAGCCGGACAGAAACTGGAAAAAACTCCAAAAAAAAATATGGTGGAATTATATTCTGGATGTTTCCATAGCAGTTTCCATGACATTTTTTCTCCTTCTCCCTACCGGCCTTGCCATTCTCGGGAACAAAAAAGATGTTGGAAACAGTACCTCCCTTTTTAAAATCCTCGCTGTAAATCCTACCCTGGACAGTATTCTCTACAGTCCATATGGATGTGGGCTTACTCTTTTCTGCCTGTATGCCCTTTTTCTCGCCATTCGGGAAAAAAAGACCCGCAAACTGGCCATCGCAGTTTTTGTTTTACTCTTTTTTGACATTTTTTACTGGATCTTAAATGCCACTTTATATGTGCGTCCAAAATGTATGATCCCGTTCCTGCCGCTGATCCTTTATCTCACAGCACTTGTCCTGGACGGACTTCGTCAGAAAAAGATCCGGCACAGCCTGCCTCTGGCTCTGCTTTGCATTGCAGCTGCATCCATACAGTTGATTTTCCTTATCCATGCAGCGCTCGTACATGCCATTATTTTCGCTGACATGATGGTACTGCTGATTCTGGTCCTTTATGAAATACTAAGAGAAAAAAAGGAAATCACCTTTTCCCTTTTCCCTGCAGCAGGCAGTATTCTGAGCTTTTTCCTTCTTTGCACCACACCAGCCCTCCTTTATCTTGCAAGAGGACATCAGGAAAACTATGCTGCCTTAAGCGATAATTCCAGAGATTATTTTTCCCAGGAAGATCTGGAAAAATACTGTGAGAACCCACAGGCAAGATTTGACATTACAGAACATCCTTCCAACAACACCAATTATGTCATTTCCGGTACCCAGAATAAAAGTACACTATATTCCTCTATTTCAAACAGTAGCTATAACACCTTGCTTTATGATATTCTGAAAATGCCAATCAGCATCCGAAACCGTGTAGCCATGACTGCAGACGTAAATCCTTTTCAAGAGTATCTCATGGGAGTACGCTACCTTCAGACCAAAAAGGAAAAACTTCCCGCTGGTTATAAGATTTTACAGGAAAAAGAGGGACATATTCTCGCAGAAAACGAAAATGTACTTCCCATCGCTTACGGAAGTACAGCGCTTATGTCCGAAACCGATTTCGACAAACTCTCTTACCCGGAAAATCTGGATACTCTGATGAACCGCACTGTGATTTCCTCAGACAGTTCTTCCCTTCCATATTCCTCACAGATGGTAAAATATGATCTGCCGGAAGATTTCTTTTCTCATAAAAACAAGACGGAACCATCCACCGTCAAAAAAGAGCTTCCCAAAACCTTAAAAGCTTCCACAGTCCTTCTGCTTTCCTTTGATGTGGATTACAACGGACAAAAGGATATTTCCATCACAATAAATGGAATCCGCAACCGTCTTTCCGGTTCGGAAGCTCCTTATCCCAACAATAATAATACCTTCAACTACATGGTTTCCGGAAATGAAGATATAGCACAGCTGAAAATCCAGTTTTCTCCTGGCGAATATCAGATAAAAAATGTGACTGCCTATACCATCCCGCTGTCCGCATTTTCCCATCCTGGGATTGTAGAATTCAGGGAAAAAGACACAAGGGGCTCTCAAATTCTAAATGGCACCATTGACATGCCAGAGGACGGGTATTTTGTGACCTCCTTTACTTTGTGCAACGGATATAAAGCCTTTGTAGATGGAAAAGAAGTAAAACCTGAACAGGTCAACAAAGCTTTCCTTGGATTTCCAATACAAAAAGGGGCACATGAAATCACTCTTGAATTTCATGCGCCCGGCAAAGATCTGGGAATTCTTATCAGCTGCCTTGCTGCAGCATTTCTGTTCTTGTCAGTTCTGTTACACCGCATTCGACATGCGCGTCATAAGTAATGCATCTTCAACGGGGTCTGTATAATATTTTTTACGGATCCCGTCTCTTGTAAATCCCATCCTCTCGTAAAGGCGGATAGCTGTATCATTTCCTACCCGGACCTCCAGATGGATGGTGGTGATTCCCTGCTGCTCTGCCAGTCGGATCAGACTGTCCATGAGGAAATGTCCGATTCCCTCTCTCTGTCTGTCCGGACGGACGGCAACATTTGTGATATCCCCCTCATCTAATACCATAAGAAGCCCACAGTAGGCCAGGATCTGCCCTTTTTCCTCCACAACCAGAAACATAGCATCTTTACGGGTAAGGTAGGTAAAAAATCCTTCTTTTGTCCATGGCGGAGAAAAAAGCTCCTGTTCGATCTCCATAACCTGACCCAAATCTTCTACCAGCATTTCTCTCAGAATCATGCTTTCCCCTCTTCTTTCAGGCGCTGGGCACGTTCTCTTTCTGCCTGTGAAACCCGCAGATACTCAGGAACATGTTCCATGGCTGTTACAGTCTTCCCCTCTTTTACATAAAGCTCTCCAAGGGCTGCAACTGCTGCAGCTCTCTGCTTATTCACATGCGCCGGTGCAAAAGAATAGGGAACCTTCAGATTTTCTGCGATGGTCTGTGCAAATACAGGCACACCATCGCCCAGAAAGATCACCTCTTCCCCTCTCTCATTTAATTTGCCAATCAGCTCTGTCATGGGCACTGCCATCTGACCTTCCACAGTCACCAGCTGATGCTCTTCAAAACGGTAAATTCCTGTGTATACCTGATTTCTTCTTGCATCCATAATTGGACATATAAGCCCCTTTGCATCATAGAGATTGTAGGCAAGGGCATCTACTGTGGGAATCTCTACCAGAGGCTTTTTCAGGGCAAGCCCAAGTCCCTTGGCTGTGGCTGAACCAATACGAAGTCCCGTAAAGGAACCAGGTCCTGCTGCAACTGCAATGGCATCCACAGAATCCAGATCCAGTTCTGTCATCTTTGCCAGCTCATCCAGCATTGGAAGCAACGTCTGTGAATGTGTCTTTTTATAATTTACTGTATATTCTGCGATCAGGTTCTCATCCTCCACAATTGCCACAGAAGCGACGATTCCTGAACTGTCCAGACCTAAAATTTTCATTTTTCCTCCTTGTCAGCCCCACTTTCGGGCAAAACCTTTTTGGGAAGACCGGTTACTGTGATCTTTCGGTAGTCAAATCCTTTTTCCAAATCTTTCTCAATGGTGATCTGAATTCTGTCTTCCGGCAGGATCTCTTCGATGAGATTTGCCCACTCGATCAGGCAGATTCCGTTTCCATAAAAATAATCATCATAACCAATCTCTTCCATTTCCTCAATATCGCCAATGCGGTATACATCAAAATGATAGAAAGGCATACGGCCACTTTCATATTCCTGGATAATAGTAAAGGTGGGACTGTTCACAGGCTCTGTGATCTCAAGCCCTGCCGCCACTCCCTGGGTAAAAACAGTCTTTCCCACCCCCAGATCTCCAACCAGTGTATATACCTGCCCTGCAAGGGCATTTTCCCCGATCCACTTTCCAAAAGAAAAGGTATCCTCAGGGCTGAATGTTTCTTTTATCATAGTCTGATAGAACTCCTTTTTCCTTACTGTTCACCAATAATCTTCTACTTTTTCTTGCAGAATTGCTCCTAGCATATTATAATAGAACAAATAATGAAATACAATACTTTTTGAAAAAGGAGAGCAAACTATGGCAAATCCAATTGTTACCATCACTATGGATAACGGGGATGTGATGAAGGCAGAATTATATCCGGAAATCGCACCTAATACAGTAAATAACTTTATCAGCCTTGTAAATAAGGGATTTTATGACGGACTTATCTTCCACCGCGTAATCTGTGGATTCATGATCCAGGGCGGATGCCCGGACGGAACCGGAATGGGCGGCCCAGGATACAGCATCAAAGGAGAATTTGCACAGAACGGTGTGAAGAATGATCTGAAACATTCAGCAGGTGTACTTTCCATGGCAAGAGCTATGCATCCGGATTCTGCTGGAAGCCAGTTTTTCATCATGCATAAAGATGCCCCGCATCTGGATGGGGCTTATGCAGCTTTTGGAAAGATCACAGAGGGCATGGATATTGTAGACAAAATTGCTGAGACAGACACAGATTACAGTGACAGACCTCTTGACGAGCAAAAGATCAAATCCATGACTGTAGAGACTTTTGGGATCCAGTATCCGCAGCCGGAGAAATGCTGATCCTGCTTTGAAGCAGATGCCGCTGCACCTGTTGCAGCAGATTTAAAAACGTCTCCTGATCATCTTTTCTGACAATCGGGAGGCGCTTTTTTCTGTAAACAGTTTCTCAATGATCGAACACTTCTGTTTTTCCATTTATGTCTGCAAAATACAGTTCCTTTTCTTTCTCCATTTTCACACGACCGCTTGTGGCTTCTGTGATTATTTTCTCGACTCTCCCCACCTGATCTGCCGGAATCAGAAGGTGCATCATCACCCTGTCCGTATATTCAGTATCCAGGATCGGAAGCCCATTTTCTGCTGCAATGTACTGCAGCTTGCCTACCATGGTATAATCTGCTGAAACAGCCATGGAAATGCCGTGGTGCTTCTCAATTACTGTACTTGCCCGAAGACCCTCCTGGACAGCCCCGGAATAGGCCCTTACAAGGCCGCCGGTTCCCAGAAGCACACCGCCAAAATACCTGGTCACCACAACTGCTACATTGTAGATATCCTCCCCCAATATCACATCCAGCATGGGACGTCCGGCAGTCCCGGAAGGTTCCCCATCATCACTGCATCTGGTAAATTCTCTGTGTTCTCCAATGGAATAGGCATAACAGTTATGACGTGCATCCCAGTATTTTTTCTTCATTTCTTCTATAAAAGCCAGTGCATCCTCTTCCTTTTCCACCAGACGCACAGTAGCAATAAAGCGGGACTTCTTTTCTATGATTTCACCTTCACCATCCGTATAAATGGTCCTGTAATTTTCCAGCATGCCGGAACCTCCAAAGTATGATTTGCTTTTTTTGAAAAATATCCTGTTGCTTATTGTATCATGATTCCTGCAAAATTCCAACGAAAAACCGGATTTTGAAAAATGGAAAATCTACTTTTCAAAAGTCCAAAAGAGAATTTGCTATAATAGGCCTGACACTATAGCATAACCCCAGGGACAGTTGGTTAATATTACAAATATGAATTATTTGATTTTAGGGTTTATTTACTTCATGAGATTTGCTATAATAGAACGGATTATAAAGGAGGTTTATCATGAACTACGGAAAAAAATCGGCCTCAAAAAAGCGAAACGCCCTCATCTCCCGTTCCTCCATGATGGGCAAGCGGGCACACGTTTCCTTTATCAGAGTCCTTTTCATTGGTCTGATTGCGCTGTGCGTGGCGGTTTCCACTCTTGGCATAGGCTCCATCCAGGGTATCCTTGCCAATACACCAGATGTAAATGAAGTGGATATCATGCCTCTTGGTTATGCCACTTTCCTGTATGACTGCAACGGAAATCAGATGCGTAAGCTTGCTGCCCCCAATGCCAACAGACTTCCGGTCTCCATCGAACAGATACCAGAAGATCTGCAGCACGCAGTAGTGGCCATTGAGGACGAACGTTTTTATGAGCATAACGGAATTGATGTAAGAGGTATTCTCCGTGCTGCTGTAAAAGCACTGACATCCGGAAGCTTTTCAGAGGGAGCCAGTACCATTACCCAGCAGCTTCTGAAAAATAATGTATTTACCAACTGGACCAATGAGTCCACTCAGATCGAGCGTTTTACACGTAAGCTCCAGGAACAGTATCTTGCCATAGAAATTGAGAAAAAAGTAAATGATAAGAATGTCATACTGGAAAACTATCTGAACACTATCAACCTTGGTGCCGGTGCATATGGAGTTCAGGCTGCGGCACGTCAGTATTTCAATAAAGATGTATGGGATCTGAACCTTTCCGAATGTGCGACTCTTGCAGGTATTACACAGGCTCCGACCAAATACAATCCTATTGAGAATCCAAAGGAAAATGCCAAGAGACGAAAAGAGGTTCTTGACCATATGCTGGATCAGGGATACATCACACAGGAGCAGTACACTGAAGCCCTGAATGATGATGTTTATACCCGTATTCAGGAAGCCCAGGTTGCCAATACACAGTCCCAGAGCAAGGTATACTCTTACTTTGAGGATGAGCTGAACAAACAGGTTATCAATGATCTGATGAATATCAAAGGATATACCAAGACCCAGGCACAGAACCTGCTTTACAGTGGTGGTCTGAAGATCATGACCACTCAGGATCCGGATATCCAGAATATCCTGGATGAAGAATATTCCAACCCGGACAATTATCCCGGATATGTTCAGTATGCCCTGGAATACGCACTGACCGTACAGAAGCCTGACGGTACAGAAGCAAACTACAGCAAGGAAATGCTGAAGCTCTATTTCCAGAATGAAGATCCTTCCTTTGACCTGCTTTTTGATACCCAGGATGAAGGCCAGAGTTATGTAGACCGTTATAAAGCTGACATTCTTTCCGATGGAAGCACAGTTGTGGCAGAACGTGTAAACTTTACCCCACAGCCCCAGTCTTCCATGTCTGTCATTGACCAGCATACAGGCTATGTAAAAGCCATTATCGGAGGCCGCGGACAGAAAACTGCCAGCCTTACCCTGAACCGTGCTACAGACAGTATGCGTCAGCCAGGTTCTACCTTTAAGATCGTGTCTACCTATGCACCTGCATTAAATGAGCTTGGTATGTCACTGGCCACTACCTATGAAGACCAGCCGATCACCTATCCAAATGGTGCGCCGGTCAATAATGCAAGCAATTCCTTCAGCGGTACTGTTACTATCCGCACTGCCATCCGCAATTCCATCAATACAGTTGCGGTACAGTGTCTGGAGGATGTCACTCCGGAACTTGGACTGAAGTATCTGGACAATTTCGGATTTACCACCCTGGCACATGGAACAGAAGCCGATACCGATGCAAACGGTAATGTTTATACAGATGCCAATCTTCCTACCGCACTTGGAGGCCTTACCTATGGTGTTACCAATGTAGAACTCTGCGCAGCCTATGCAGCTATCGCCAATAACGGAACCTATATCAAACCAGTTTACTACACCAAGATCCTGGATCATAATGGAAACGTGCTGATTGAGAACAACTCTGCCGGACGTTCTGTAATCAAAGAAAGTACTGCTTTCCTTCTTACAAGCGCTATGGAAGATGTTGTGCAAAATGGTACCGGTACCGCATGCCAGCTGGATAATATGGCAGTTGCAGGTAAAACAGGTACTACAGAGGATTACAATGACCTCTGGTTTGTAGGATACACACCATACTATACATGTGCTGTATGGTCAGGCTATGACGGAAATCAGAAGCTTCCTGATGATGCCCGGAATTTCCACAAGAATCTGTGGCGCAAGGTTATGTCCCGTATTCACCAGGGAATGGCATACAAAGACTTTGATCAGCCGGCGAGCGTTGAAAAAGTTGCTGTTTGCGCAGACTCTGGACTTCTTCCAATGGATGGCTGTCCTGTTATTGAAGAATACTTTGATGTAGGTACCATTCCTACTGAATACTGTGAACTTCATTACTACGAAGAGTATGATGAGGAAGAGCAGGATATGGAGATTTACGACCAGGAACAGCTTGATCCGAATAATCCAGACGGAGCCAACACCGACAATCCAAATACCCCGGACAATCCGGACAATCCAGACAATACCGGAAATACCGAAACTCCGGACAATACGGATAACCCGGATAATGGTACTGGCGGCGATACAACAGGTGGAGGCGATATCACCTATTACGACTGATCTGTGTATGGTCTGAAATTGAACAATTCATAAAAACAGGCGTATTGCAAATAATTTCTGCAATACGCCTGTCTTTTTATGTATCTTTATTTATGTATCTTTCTTATATTTCACTGTGACAATAAGAGTTCTCTTATCAGTCCCTGATTACCATACGCGCAGCTCCGTAAATACCAGCATCATTTCCAAGACTTGCCAGAATGATCGGGGTATTCTTGCAGGAAGAGAACGCATATTTCTGATAGTACTTCTGAATACAATCTGTAAGAATCTTTCCGGCTTTGGAAACACCGCCTCCGATTACGATAGCTTCCGGATCAGTCACACACGCAAACATGGCCAGGGCTCCTCCAAGAACATCTCCTACCTTTTCCATAGTGCGCACTGCAAGGACATCTCCCTCTTTGTAAAAATCAAGGACATCCTTTGCTGAGAGCTTCTCCACATGGCGCATCTTGCTGTCCTCTGTGCTTTCCTCCAGAATATCATTGGCAACACGTACAATACCTGTAGCAGATGTATACTGCTCCAGACATCCATGGTTGCCGCAGTTACACGGACGAAGTTCACTGTGATTTACAGCTGCATGGCCGATCTCACCGCCAGCCCCATGATGACCGGAAACAATCTTTCCATCTACGATGATACCACCGCCAACACCGGTTCCCAGTGTAACAAGGATCACATTTCTGGATCCCTCTGCCGCTCCTTTCCACGCCTCTCCAAGAGCTGCAATATTTGCATCGTTGGCAGCCTTTGCATGAAGTCCTGTAAGGGCGCTCAGTTCACTTGCAACAGCCTTAAACCCCCAGTGGAGATTCACTGCCAGTGGTACTTCTCCCTTGTCATTGACCGGCCCTGGGATGCCAATCCCTACACCATCTACATTCTCTTTGGTCAAGCCTCTTTCATTAATTTTATTCTTAATTGTTTCTGCCACATCCGGGAGAATTGAGGAACCGTTATTTTCCAGTCTGGTGGGGATTTCCCACTTATCTACCAATGTTCCGCTTGTGAGAAACAAACCGCATTTTATGCTGGTTCCGCCTACATCGATTCCAAAACAATACATACCCATTGCATTTTCCATCCTTTCAAACTTATGGTATTTCTGTTATAAACAAAGCTGCTGAAGCATCAGTGGCTCAGTTATCTCTTTTTCTGGCAATATTTGCCTGAACACGCTTATAAAGCTCTTCTGCCGCATTATATCCCATCTTCTTCTGTCTGTGATTGACAGCCGCAGATTCTACGATCACAGCCAGGTTACGACCGGGACGGATAGGAAGGGAATGGCACACGATCTTGTTTCCAAGATATTCGGTGTATTCCTCATGTAAGCCCAGACGGTCATATTCTTTATCTCTGTCCCACTCTTCCAGCTTGATGACCAGGTCAACAGACTGTGTATCCTTAACACTTTCCACACCAAACAGTGTCTTTACATCTATGATTCCGATTCCGCGAAGCTCAATAAAATGGCGGGTGATATCCGGTGCAGAGCCTACCAGAGTAACATCACTGACCTTACGAAGCTCTACCACGTCATCGCTGACCAGACGGTGTCCTCGCTTGATTAACTCAAGAGCTGCCTCACTTTTGCCAATTCCGCTCTCTCCTGTGATCAGAACACCTTCACCATAAACATCCACAAGAACTCCGTGAATGGAAATACATGGTGCAAGCTGAACTCCCAGCCATCTGATGATCTCTGCCATCAGACTGGAGGTGGTCCTCTCTGTCACAAATGTAGGAACATTATATTTATATGCAAGATCGATCATGTCCTGAGATGGTCTTGTCATAGTGCTGAAGATCACACAGGGAATCTTGCTGGAGATAAAACGCTCATATTTAAATGCACGCTCCTCATCGCTTAGCTGCATCAGATACGTATATTCAACGTAACCAATGATCTGCACACGCTCATTGGCAAAATGCTCCAGATATCCTGTAAGCTGTAATGCCGGACGATTGATTTCTGCTGTCTTCACATAAATTTCTGTAAGGTCAATATCAGGCGTCAGGTTGGTAAGATTCAGTTCCTGCGCCAGCTTGGTAAGCTGTACACCTTTCATGCTTTTATCTCCTTTATGGTTAATAAAATCCTCGATTTTTATTATACACAATTCTTCCTGCAACTTCAATGAATATTCTTGTTAAAAAAATATCACATAATAAGGCTATCAGTGACCTGCTCTATGAAAAAATTCAAAAACTGCCTGGGCACTTTGCTGATTCATGGATTCCGTCTGACTTAGCTCTTCCAACGTTGCATTCTGAATACTCTCCACTGACCGGAATCTGCGCATCAGAGCTTTTCTTCTGGCTTCCCCGATTCCAGGAATATCATCCAGAACAGAATGCACCTGTTCTTTACTTCTTAAAGAACGGTGATATTCAATGGCAAAACGATGTGCCTCATCCTGTATCCTGGTAACCAGATGAAAGCCCTCCCCGGAAGTGTCTATGGGAATTTCCACGTTGTTAAAATAGACCCCTCTGGTTCGATGGTTGTCATCTTTTACCATTCCACATACCGGAATCGTAAGCCCAAGCTCATTCAGTACTTTCAGTGCAATATTTACCTGTCCCCTTCCACCATCCATCAAAATCAGATCCGGAAGTCTGGCAAAGCTGTCAAATTCTCCTTTTGCTTCATGGGTAAAGCGCCTGGTCAAAACTTCTTCCATACTTGCATAATCATTTGGCCCATGCACCCATTTAATCTTAAATTTCCGGTAATCGCTGCGCTTTGGCTTTCCTTTTTCATAAACTACCATAGAACCTACGGACTCAAAGCCGCTGATATTGGAAATGTCATAAGCCTCCATACGCACAATATCATGAAGCCCCAGCCATCCTTCGATTTCTTTCACAGCACCTATGGTACGGCCTTCTTCCCTCTTGATCCGCTCTCTGTCCTTGGAAAGTACCATCCAGGCATTTTCCTTTGCCAGTTCTACAAGCTTTTCTTTTGTTCCCTTTTTAGGAACACGGATATGAACCTTCTGCTTTCTTCTGGAAGACAGCCATTCTTCGATCACATTCCCGTCCTCGATTTCCTTTTGAAGCATGATTTCCCCAGGAATAAAAGGTGTTCCTGCATAAAACTGCTTCAGAAAACTGGAAAGGACCTGTTCTTTTGTATCTCCCCTCGCCACACGTAAAAAGAAATGGTCTCTTCCGATAAGCTTTCCACCCCGCATAAAAAACACCTGTACAACTGCGTCCTGTTCCCTTAGATCCTCGCTTTCATCCATTGCAATGGCAATGATATCCCGATCTTCCTCCCCATAAGCAGTAATCTTCTGCCGCTCTCCAATCCGTTTCACACTGCCTATCAGATCCCGATAGCCGGCTGCATCCTCAAATCGCATTTCCTCTGATGCTGCCATCATCTTCTGTGTGAGCATATTGATCGGCTCCTGAAAATTTCCATTGAGGAAATGAAGAGCCTCAGTGATATTTTTCTTATACGCTTCTTCGCTTACATTTCCCTGACAGGGAGCCATACACTGTTTCATGTGATAATACAGACATGGCCTGTCTTTTCCACAATCTCTGGGGAGCGTACGGTTGCAGGAACGAACCATATAGACCTTTCTCACCAGCTCGATCACGTCTTTTACTGCTGCAGAACTGGTATATGGTCCAAAATATTTTGCTTTGTCTTTTTTCATGGTACGGGAAAAAAGTACTCTGGGATAGGGTTCATTTACGGTTACCTTGATAAAAGGATACGTCTTATCGTCCTTGAGCATGGTATTATATTTTGGTCTGTGTTCTTTGATCAGATTACACTCCAGAACCAAAGCTTCCAGCTCAGAATCTGTGACGATATATTCAAATCTAGTAATGTGAGTGACCATCTGCTCAATTTTTGCACCTTTATTCCGGCTGCTCTGAAAATACTGGCGGACCCTGTTCTTCAGACTCACTGCCTTTCCCACGTAGATGATCTCATCTTTTTCACCGTGCATAATATAGACTCCCGGCTTCCCGGGAAGTTTTTTCAGTTCTTCCTCGATCAGGAACATATAACCTCTCCTTTTGAAAAGAACCGGGAAATGAATCTCCCGGTTCTTATATTCTGTCCTGTTTTCTCTGTAATATGAAAATCAGTGATTTTCTGTTGTACTTTCGCCTGAAGCAGCCGTTTCCCCTTTTACTGCTTTATCCAGCGCTTCCAGGCCTGCTTCATCCAGATTATCTGAAACATCCAGTCCTTTTTCCACGGCACGGAAAATGATCATAAATTCCTTACCTGTAATGGTCTCCTTGCGGATCAGATAAGCAGCGATCTTGTCCAGTGCCTCCCGATGTGTCCCAATGAGGCGCTTGGCTTCCTCATAGGAAACACGGAGCAGTTCCATAACCTCATGGTCTACCTCTGTGGCAGTATCATCCCCACAGTTGAGGACTGCACGGCCATTTAGATACTGATTCTCCTGGGTTGCAAGACCCATAAGTCCAAACTTCTTTGACATACCATACTGGGTGATCATGGCGCGGGCTACCTTAGTTGCCTGCTCAATATCATTGGATGCCCCTGTGGTCACAGAATCAAATACGATCTCTTCTGCTGCTCTGCCTCCCAGATAACCTACCAGCATAGCCTCCAGCTCTTTCTGAGTATTCAGATACTTCTCTTCCTCAGGCACCTGCATCACATATCCCAAAGCTCCCATTGTACGTGGGACAATTGTAATCTTCTGCACCGGCTCTGCATCTTTTTGAAGGGCACTGACAAGAGCATGTCCTACCTCATGGTAAGAAACAATACGGCGCTCCTGGGCGCTTAAGATGCGGTCTTTTTTCTCTTTTCCTACCAGAACTACCTCAACGGATTCCAGAAGATCCTTCTGGCTCACTGCACGGCGTCCGTTCTTTACTGCCAGAATAGCTGCCTCATTTACCATATTTGCCAGATCAGAACCTACAGCACCGGAAGTGGCAAGAGCAATGGCATCAAAGTCAACGGTTTCATCCAGGCGTACATTTTTCGCATGGACCTTCAGAATGTCCACACGGCCTTTCAGATCCGGACGGTCTACGATAACACGTCTGTCAAAACGTCCCGGGCGAAGAAGCGCCGGATCCAGTACTTCCGGACGATTGGTAGCTGCCAGGATCAGAAGACCCTTGGAGGTATCAAATCCATCCATCTCTGCCAGAAGCTGGTTCAGCGTCTGCTCACGCTCGTCATTGCCGCCTCCATAATGGGAATCGCGGCTTTTTCCAATAGCATCAATCTCATCAATAAACACGATACAGGGAGCATTTTTCTTGGCTTCCTCAAAAAGATCCCTTACACGGGAAGCTCCCACTCCCACAAACATTTCCACAAATTCAGATCCGGAAAGGGAAAAGAACGGCACATGTGCTTCTCCTGCAACTGCTTTTGCAAGAAGTGTCTTACCTGTACCAGGAGGTCCCACCAGAAGGGCGCCCTTTGGCAGCTTGGCTCCGATTTCCACATATTTTCCCGGATTATGAAGGAATTCCACCACTTCCTGAAGTGATTCCTTGGCTTCATCCTGGCCAGCTACATCCTTAAAGGTGATGCCGGTCTCTTTTTGTACATAGGCTTTGGCACGGCTTTTGCCCACCCCCATCATACCACCGCCGCCTTTATTCATACGGCGCATTACAAACATCAGAAGCACAAAAAGAAGCACAGATGGCAGAAGCACACTGAGCATCATAGCCATAAATTCTCCGAAAGCATCCGGCGGCTCAGATTTAAAAATAATGCCGGTTCCCTCAAGACGTTTGGTAAGTGCAGTCTCATCTTCTGTCAGATTTGTGTAATAGCTGATTTCCTGATAAGGATTCAACTGCTTTTTCGGCACGATGGTAAGAGTATCAGACTGAAGGGTTACAGATTTCACTTCATCTTTCTCTACCATATCAATAAATTTGTCATACGTAATCTCACTGGAATTATCCTGCAGCATATTGGTAAACAGGCTGAAACACACCAGAGTAACCAAAAGACAGATCAGAAAAGCCAGAATGGACTGATGATTCTTTTTATTGCGATTGGGATCCGGTCTGTGCGGATCTCTTTTATCGGGACGCTTGCCGCCTGGGTTGTTGTCCAAATTATTATCCATTTCGTTCCTCCTTACTTATCCTTTTTATTATAAAGATAAAATTCAGATAAATCAACCTGGTTCTTGTGAAAACCCATTGAATTTTTGAGAAAAATTGCGTAAAAAAATCGCAGATTCTGGAAAATAGATACTTTTTTTAGATGCTAATCTGTAGTATACTAGTAACATGATTTTTTTGCGGCGAGATGCCGCCTGTACAAAGGATCATGTCTGTACCTGCAGACATCAGCATAAATGGATGAAACTATACAAGAGAGAGGAAATTCAGTATGAAAAAAATTGGATTCGATAATGAAAAATATCTGAAAATGCAATCCGAGCATATCCGTGAGCGTATTGGAAAGTTTGACAACAAGCTTTATCTCGAATTCGGAGGAAAGCTTTTTGACGACTATCATGCATCCCGTGTTCTTCCGGGATTTGAGCCGGACAGCAAGCTGCGCATGCTGATGCAGCTTTCCGATCAGGCTGAGATCGTCATCGTCATCGGTGCCCCTGATATAGAGAAGAATAAAGTGCGCGGCGATCTCGGCATTACTTACGATGAGGATGTCCTTCGTCTTATGAACGAATTCACCAGCAGAGGATTATATGTGGGAAGTGTCTGCATCACCCGCTATTCCGGACAGAACAGTGCCGACGCCTTTAAAAAACGCCTGGAGAAGCTTGGCATCAAGGTTTATACCCTTTACAATATCCCAGGTTACCCCAGCAATACTTCCCTTATCGTTAGTGACGAGGGTTACGGAAAGAATGATTATATTGAGACCACCCGGCCACTGGTAGTCATCACTGCACCTGGCCCTGGAAGCGGAAAAATGGCTACCTGCCTTTCTCAGCTTTACCACGAATACAAGAGAGGCATCAGCGCAGGCTATGCCAAATTCGAGACCTTCCCAATCTGGAATATTCCTCTTAAGCATCCTGTGAATCTGGCTTATGAGGCAGCCACCGCAGATCTGAATGATGTAAATATGATCGACCCCTTCCATCTGGATGCTTATGGTGTAACCACAGTCAATTATAACCGTGACGTAGAGATCTTCCCTGTTGTACAGGCCATGTTTGAGAAGATCATGGGCGAATGTCCGTACAAATCCCCTACAGACATGGGTGTCAATATGGCTGGAAACTGTATCGTAGACGATGAAGTCTGCCAGGATGCATCCCGTCAGGAGATTATCCGCAGATATTATAAAAGCATGGATGCCCTGATTTCAGGCACTGGTAATGAAGAAGAGGTCTATAAGATCGAACTTCTTCTGAAACAGGCTCATGCCACTTTGGAGGACCGCAAGGTCGTTCCTGCAGCACTTGAGCTGGAAAAAAAGACTTGCGCTCCTGCAGCAGCTATGGAGCTTGATGACGGCAGGATCATCACCGGTAAGACCTCAGATCTTCTTGGTGCTTCCTCTGCGCTTCTTTTAAATGTACTGAAAGAGCTTGCCGGAATCGATCACAAAATACATGTGATCTCCCCGGATGCCATCCATCCGATCCAGAAGCTGAAGACCGATTATCTGGGAAGCAAGAATCCTCGTCTTCACATGGATGAGACAATGATTGCCCTTTCCATCAGTGCAGCCAGCAATTCGGATGCCCGCCTTGCTCTGGATCAGATTCCCAAGCTGAAGGGATGCCAGGCACATACCTCTGTTATGCTCTCCTCTGTGGATATCCTTTCCTTCCGCAAGCTTGGAGTAGAACTGACCTGCGAACCGAAATTTGAGCAGGGAAAAAAGCAGCAGTAATTTCTGCTGGCCGGAGTTTATTTGTAAAAAGTTTTCAATTTTTTCATAACAAATGGCAGAGAACCTGTTTTCAGGACTCTCTGCCATTTATTTTTTCATAAAATGTTTCACGAACAGATACATCAGGATCACCAGCGCTCCAAAGTAGCCAAGCACTCCAAGAGCTGGTATTCCAAGAATCTTAGGCTTCATATCTGTGGTGCAGATGATGCTGGAGCTGATCAGCAGGGCCATCACCCAAAGTCCCAGCACAATATTGCGTATCAGCCTGCGAAGGAGCCATGCCAGATCATCCGATGCATGAAGATCCAGATTGATCTTAGTCTGTCCTTTCATACAGCCCTGAAAAAAATCAGCAGCTAATGCCGGAAGATCTACCGCCCGCAATAGAGAACGGTACAGCTTTTTTCCTGTTCCCTTTAGCTGTTTTTTCCAGCTTCCTTCCTCCAGAAGATTCTCTTTTAGACGGGCGGCTGCAATCTGAACCATATTGATCTTGGGACTGATCTTTGCCAGCACTCCTTCCATATGGGTAAGGCCGCGTGCCAGCATGGTAAGACCATGGGGCATGACGATTTTGTTTTCCTTCATCACATCCATCAGATCTGTAAAAATCTCTACAATATCGATCTGTCCGAAATCAGCGGTTCCATACTTTGCCATCAGATCACGGATATCCGTGTACAGACGGCTCTGATCCGGTTTCCCCTTAAATTCGCCAAGAGCCAGCACCGCATCCTGGATTTTACCGATATCATTCAGGGCAATCCCTTCTATGGCATCACCGATCAGTTCTCTGTCCCTGTCGCTTAATCGTCCCATCATCCCCATGTCGATCCAGACAATTTTACCATCCTGGATCATCACATTTCCCGGATGGGGATCCGCATGGAAAAAGCCATCCTCCATCACCTGCTTGATAAAATTATCCACAAACTTGCTTCCGATCTCATCCAGATCGTAACCATCTGCAAGAAGACGATCTTTACCATCAATGGGAATTCCGTCAATATATTCCATCACAAGAACATTGGCTGTAGTATATTCCCGGTAAAGAACCGGCGTTTTTACAAATGCAACGTTTTTATTTTTTCGGGAAAATTCCTCCATATTGGAAGCTTCCGTAAGAAAATTCATCTCTTCCTGGGTTACGCGCCACAGTTCTTCCAAAACCAGGTTCAGATCCACCGCTTCTTTCAGGCTCACAGGAGGCAAAAGCTTTACTGCTTTTTTCATAAGGCCGATATCTCTGGCCATAATCTCATAGATTCCTTTTCTCTGAACCTTGATCACAACCTCTTCCCCTGTTTTCAGGACAGCATGATGTACCTGCGCTATGGATGCAGAGCCAAGAGGAATTCGGGAAATCTCCTGAAATTCTTCCTGCCAGGGGCAGCCAAATGCCTCCTGCAGTACTTCTTCCACTTCGGAAAAAGCCATAGGCTCTGCATCGGAACAGAGTTTCTGTAATTCATCACAGTATCTTTTGGGCAGAATATCCGACCTCATGGACATGATCTGCCCCAGTTTGATAAAAGTAGGGCCTAGATCTGTAAGGATCAGACGAAGCTTCTCCGGAGATACCCCTCGTGTGATAGCATGCTTATGAAGAACCCTTGTGATTTCCTTCAGCCTTTCTTTATAGCTGCTGGTCATCTTCGTCTGCATCCTTTTCCTGCATTTTTGAAATCTGTTCTTTCAAAGCTTCCAGTTCATCAGGTGTCATTTTTCCCAGGATTTCCTTCAGATCATCGGGATCAGAAGGCTTCAGGGTCACATTTACATTCTTCTTTACACTTTCTTTGATATTGTGCTTCAGTTCCTGATTCAGGACTTTTCCCTGTTCTACAGTCAGTTCTCCTTTTTCTACCAGTTCATCCAGAACTTCTTTTGATTTTTCTGCAGTCATCGCTGCTGTACCGATTCCTGCAAGTAATAATTTTTTGATTCCTTCTCCAAGATCCATAATGCATACTCCTTTCTGCTGTCCTAATAGAAAATCCCTTTTCAGATTTCTCAGAGGATTCCCAAAAACGCCAGACCTTTTGGTACAAAAATGATCAGACCGGAAACCGCCGCCATGATCGCAGCGATCAGAACAGCTCCTGCCGCTGTATCTTTGGCAACCTTCGCCAGTGGCCTGTATTCACTGGTCACAAGATCCACCACTGCTTCTATGGCTGTATTTACCAGTTCCAGTGCCATAACAAGACCAAAAAGCCCCAGACAGATACACCATTCCACAGGGGAAATTCTCAGTATCAGTCCTGCGATCATCACAAGCGCTGCCACTGTACAGTGTATCTTCATATTGCGTTCTTTTCGGATACCAGTGAAAATCCCCTCAAATGCATAGCCAAAGCTTCTGGTAAGAGGTGGTTTCTTTTGTTCTGACATTTTTCCCACTTCCTGTCTGTTTTCTTTTTCACAAGTATAACAGATTTTGCATGAAATATCCATATTTTTCTAACAATTTATATATTATTTAGTTTTTACCAGACAACACCTTTTTGTCTTTTCCGTAATTTCTCTATTACGGTAGGATATCGGTTATAATCTGTATGGGGAAGTGCCTGAGCCGCTGTCATTAGCTCAAGAAAATCTTCCACTTCTGCAAACTGAATATACACCATTTTCTCCAGTATCTCCTGAATATCCTTCAGAAGAGCCCTGTTTAGGAGAAGTTTTCCGGCACCTTCCAGGGAAGAGTTTCCGGCATTGATAATATGATCCCGGGCCATGTCCGGATACATGCCAATGGTGATGGCAGATTCTTTGGAAACATGCTTTCCAAAAGCGCCTGCCACATAAAATTTGTCCGCCTGGTCAAGGGCAAGGCCAGACTCCCGCAGCATGATTTCTACCATGGTGTGTGCAGCGGATTTGGTGCGGATAAATTCGTCTATGTCTTTCTGGTAAAAATACAATCCCGGTGCATACTCCACACAGAGCTGCCCTTCTTTTTCCATGATCAGAGATGATTTTTCCAAAGAAAGCTTTCCGCGGATGTCGATCCAGCCCTCCAGAAACAGTTCTGCGATCAGATCAATGATCCCGGAACCGCAGATTCCTTTTGGCGCCACCTCTTGGATCACATGGACTTTTATTTTTCCGTTTTCGATTTTTACTTCGTCCACAGCTCCCTGATCTGCACGCATTCCGGTACGTACTACGCCGCCTTCCAAAGCCGGACCTGCTGCCCCGGCTCCGCAAAGTAAGAACTCCTTGTTTCCGATCACCAGTTCCCCGTTGGTTCCAATGTCAAAAAATACGCTGATCTCTTCTTTTTTGTACAACTCTGTATCGATCATTCCGCTGATAATATCCCCACCCAGATAATTGGATTTTGCAGGATAAATAAACACGTTTCCCTTGATGGGAATATCCAGCTCTCTTCCCCTGAAAAATCCCGGGCAGTCTGCATGAACTGCATGAGGAGTATAAAACACACAAAATGCATCCATTCCAAGAAGAAAATGGATCATTGTGGTATTTCCGGCAATAACCATAGAAAGACACTCTTCTCCTGAAATCCCTGTACGTTTTTTCAGCTTTTCCATACACTCTGTAACAGACGCTACTGTGGCAAGACGTACTTCTTCCAGTTTTTTTGCATCATCCTTGCAGTAAAAGATCCTGGACAGGATATCCGTCCCCCAGGTAATCTGTCGGTTAAAGCAGCTGACTTCCCCCAGAATCTCTCCGGATACGCAGTCAAAAAGCCGACATACCACAGTTGTGCTTCCAAGATCCACTGCAAATCCATAATGCCTGCTGGACTGATTTCCTTTTTCCAGTTCTGCGATTTCCCAGTTTTCCCCGTTCCAGACAAGAGAAACCGTAACTTTCCACTTTGCCTGGTCCAAAAGCGGGTACAATTTTCTGATTATCCCAACTGGCATATATACTTTTTCCCGGATTCCGGCATCTTTCAACCCGTCCAGAATGCGTATCTGGTCAGAGCGGGCATCCTCCTCTGTGGGGGCCGGCAGTTCCAGATATATTTTTTTGCTCAGTCCTTCCATTTTCTTCCCTCCTATAGCAAAAATCCCCACCATTTCTGATGGGGATTTTGGTAGTATATCTATTTATTTCGCAACAAAGTTTACGATCTTATTCGGTACATAGATCTCTTTTACAAGAGTCTTGCCTTCCAGGAAAGAAGCCACTCTCTCATCCTTCTTGGCAATCTCAAGAGCTTCCTCTTTTGCACAGCCATTAGGGATTACGATCGTTCCACGAACCTTACCGTTTACCTGAACACCAATCTCTACAGATGCCTCTATGGTCTTGCTCTCCTCATATTCCGGCCACTGGGAAAGGGAAAGTAAGCCTTCTCCACCGATGGTCTCCCAGATTTCCTCGCAAAGATGTGGAGCAAATGGGCAAAGAAGCTTGATAAAGATCACAAGGTCGTCTTTACTGATCTTGCCAACTGCATAAATCTCATTGATGAGAGTCATCAGGCAGGCAATTGCAGTGTTGAACTTCATAGCCTC
>CAKRRX010000034.1 GCA_934394595.1 uncultured Blautia sp.
ATGCCATTGTACTTTATAAACAAAAAGTGTGCTAGATGTTTTATTGTTTCGTTTATAGGTCTTTCTTGATATTTTTAACGGAAGCGAGTATAGTTTAAATAAAAATAACGGGATAATTTTGATTTTTATCATAGGGGGAAGACATGCGTGTAGAGTATGAAAATGTTCTGGATGATCATCTTGGAAAACTGCATTTTACCTTTGTAACTACTGCAGATCAGCTCATTCCTGCACACTGGCATGAGCATCTGGAAATTCTCTCTGTGACAGATGGCAGGATCACTGCGTCGATCAATGATATAAGCTATGAACTGGGCAGCGGGGATGTTTTTTTGATAAATTCCAATGATATCCACTATACCTTCACCCATGGGGAGACAAAGTTTTATCTTTTGCAGATTCCACCGGTGCATCTGGAAAGGGTTTCGGCTAATTGGAAATTTCTCCGGTTTCAGGAATTTTTTTCGGGTGAAAATAATTCCACAAGTCTGAGCTTTCGCCTTGCTGAGATTTTTCGTGAGATTGCCAGGCTGTATGAAGAAAAAACAGAAGGCTATCATTTGCTGGTACTTTCGGCAGTTTACCGGCTTTTGTTTCTTTTGTATACCGAGGGTGTGTTAAGTGAAGATTCTCCGGATAGCGGACACAGAACTGTGCGAGATCTGGAACGGATGAAGCTGTGTATGGAATTTGTGAGGGAACATTATGGGGAGAATATTTCCCTGGCAGATGCGGCAGGGCTTTTATCTGTGACGCCGGAGCATTTTTGCAGGCTGTTTCGAAAATATACAGGACAGACATTCCTTGCTTATGTAAATCAGATCCGTATGGACCATTTTTATCACCAGCTGGTGGAAGGGGAGGAAAGCATCACCTTTCTTCTGGATAAAAACGGAATTTCCAATTACAAAGGTTTTCTGCGAAAATTCCGGGAAAATTACGGGGGTGCGCCAAAGGAAGTGCGGGCACAGATGAAAATGCGGGGTAGAAATACAGGAAGGGGAAAATCCCGGAAGTCGTAAACAGGACACAATCAAAAAAGGCCAAAGGTAAAGTCTGAGTTTAATATCAGCACTTTACTTCTGGCATTTTGTCTGAAGCAGGTTAGCTACCGTAGTTTCTGGTTTTTCACCAGCATCTCATGAATGATGTTCTGGGTATAAGCTCCCAGATGCTTTTTCTCCTCTTTTTCCAGCTGATCCACATAGATCGGCTTTCCGTATTCCAGGATGACGTGGGTCTTTTTGATCTTTGGAAAATGCGCTTCCCAGATATCTGCGGAACCGCTGATGGCCATGGGAATGATGGGACAGTTCGCCTTGGCTGCGACTTTGAAGCTTCCCTCATGGAATGGCAGCATATCCAGCTCATCCTCATTCTTATTGCGGGTACCCTCCGGGAAAATACAGATGGAAATGCCGGATTTGATCTTTTCAATTGCAGTGAGGATGGTCTTCAATCCCTGCTTCAGATCCTTACGGTCCAGGAACAGGCAGTGAAGCCGCTTCATCCAGGTGGAAAGAAGGGGAACCTTTTCCATCTCTTTCTTGGCAATGTAACCGGTGCGGATGGGACATCGTGGATAAGTCAGCGGCACATCAAAAAAGCTGCGGTGGTTTCCGATATAGAGAACCGGAGCATCCTTTGGCACATTTTCCTCGCCGATCACTGTGAGCTTCACTCCGGCCACCCACAGGATAAACCGGAATACAGCCTGTACAATCCGCAGGGAGCTGATCTCCTTTGCCATGGGATTAAATTTGCCGATGATCCATTCCACCAGCAAAATAGGAATGGACAGGATCAGAAATCCCACTACCACGATAACGCACAAAATAAAACGAATCATAGCTTCTTTTCCTCTCTTGTTTATCAAGTTAGGAGCAAAATACCTTTTTCCCCTAACATCAGTTTTATTATACGGAATTTGAAAAATAGTTGCAATAAATCTTTTTATTTCCTCATAGAATAAATAACAACTGACAGATAGAGGTGCCGGATGAAAAAAGCAGCAGCCCTTCTGGGGCTGATCCTGTGGATTGCCGTGGCTGCGGCAGGATGCCGTTTTGTAAAAATAGAGGAAGAACCTCACCGGGCATTAAAATATTCCATTGTAAAGCAGGAAGATGTGCCCAGAGAGATTCTTGCCATGATCCAGGAGAAAAAAGAAAAGGAATTTCAGTTTACCTACCAAAGTGGAAAGGAACTGTTTCTGGTAAAAGGGTACGGCAGACAGCTTTGCGGAGGCTACAGTATTTCAGTGGAGGAGCTGGGCTGTACCTCAGATGCCATTTATTTTCACACAAAGCTGCTGGGGCCGACCAAAGAAAATGCAGCATTTTCTCCTCCTTCGTATCCTTATATTGTGGTAAAAATGACATACCGGAAAGCTCCGGTGATTTTTGAATGAAAAGGAGTGGCAGATTGTGGAAGTAAGAAAAGAAAGTGTGCAGATGCTTCATGTAAAAAGCCGGGGAACCAGCCAGGTGACTTTTGATGTGGATTACAATGTGCCGGATGCCAAGCCGGATATTGGACGGATCATTCAGAGCAAGGGAAATGTCTCCATGGACGAAGTGCGGTTAAGCGACGGAAAAGCTTTTATCCGGGGAAACCTGATCGCCAATGTACTCTATGTGGGGGATGAGGATAAAAATGTGTACAGCCTTGAAGCAAAACTTCCATTTGATGAGACTTTGAATCTGGAAGGAGTGGAAAACGGAGATAAAATCTGCCTGAAGTGGGAGATTGAGGATCTCAGTGTGCATATGATCCATTCCCGCAAGCTGAATATAAAGGCAATTGTGACCTTTTATGCGGTGATTGATGAAATGAAGCCCATCCAGCTTCCGGTGGAGATCAGCGAGCAGGGGATTTCTGTAAAGAAAAAGACTGTGGAGCTTTTGAATCTGATGATACATAAAAAAGATACCATGCGGATCAAAGAAGAGATCACTCTGGCATCGAATAAGCCAAATATCTCGGAGCTTTTATGGCAAAATATGGAGGTCCGCGGGCTTGACCTTCGGCCAGAGGAAAATATGGTGAAAGCAAAAGGGGAATTATCGGTGTTTGTGCTTTATGCAGGGGAGGATGAAGAAAATCCGCTGCAATGGGCAGAATATACCATCCCATTTACCTGTGAAGTGGAGTGCAGCGGCTGCACCTCGGAAATGATCCCCAATATCCAGATTTCGGTGATGCACCAGAGTATTGAGGTGAAACCGGATGCTGACGGGGAAGAGCGGATCCTGGTGGCAGATGTGGTTTTGGAACTGGATATGAAGCTTTATCGCGAGGAAAGGCATGAACTGATCCTGGATGTGTATACCCCGGTAAAGGAATGCGTTCCACAGAAAAAGGAAGAATGCCTGGAGCATCTGCTGGTTCGGAACAGTTCAAAATGCCGGGTATCAGACCGGATCGAGCTGAAAGAAAGCCAGGGCAAAATCCTGCAGATCTGCCACAGCCAGGGCAGGGTGAAAGTGGATAAGACGCAGATCGTGGAAAATGGTATTCGGGCAGAGGGAATTGTAGTGCTGAAAATCCTGTATATCACGGGAAATGATGAGATGCCGTTTTATTCTGTGGAAGGGATGATCCCCTTTTCCCATGTGATAGAAGCGCCGGGAATCCGGGAGGACAGCACTTTTTATCTTCAGGCAGATCTGGAACAGCTGTCCACGTCCATGATAGACAGTGATGAGATCGAGGTAAAAGCAGTGATCAGCCTGAATGTGCTGGTATTGCAGTGTGAAAAACTGGGAATCATCGGCAAGGTAGAAGAAAAGCCTCTGGATATGCAGAAAATCCGCAGCATGCCGGGAATCACTGTTTATATGGTAAAAGCTACGGATACCATGTGGGATATCGCAAAACGTTTTTATACCACGGTGGAGGAGATCTGCGAACTGAACCAGCTGGAAAATGACAGCTTATCAGAGGGGCAGCCACTGTTATTGGTAAAAAAGGTAGAATGTTGAGAGAAATTTGTATTGAAAAAAATACAAAAGTATCATAAAATATGCATAGAAAATACTGTATACAAAGTACAAAAGCGGAGGGAATTATGCGTTTACGGGCACTTGCAAAAATCAATCTGGGTCTGGATATTGTGGGAAAAAGGCCGGATGGCTACCATGAAGTCCGCATGATCATGCAGACCATACAGATGTACGATGTACTGGAAATAGAGAAAAAGGAGGAACCGGGAATTACATTGACCACCAATATCCCATATGTTCCTACAGATGAGCGGAATCTGGTCTACAAGGCTGCGAAAATCCTGATGGATGAATTCCATGTGAAAGAGGGCCTTTCCATGAAGCTGGATAAGTTTATCCCGGTGGCAGCAGGAATGGCAGGGGGCAGTTCCGATGCGGCAGCTGCATTTGTGGGAGTGAACCGGTTGTTTGGACTGGGGCTTTCCGAGGAGGCTCTGATGGAGAGAGCAGTTTTGGTAGGAGCAGATGTTCCTTATTGTGTTATGCGTGGAACTGCTTTGGCAGAGGGCATAGGAGAGAAGCTCACCAGACTTCCGAGGCTTCCACATTGTTATGTGCTGGTGGGAAAACCGGGGGTGAATGTTTCCACCAAGATGGCTTATGAGAACCTGAAGCTGGATGATCCGGCAATCCTGCATCCGGATATCGATGGCATGGTGCAGGCCATCAAAGATAAGGATCTGGATGGAATGATCCCACTTATGGGCAATGTTTTTGAGCCAGGGATCATAGGAAAATATCCGGTTATCCAGGAAATCAAGGATCTCATGGAAGCAAATGGGGCGAGAAAAGCCATGATGAGCGGAAGCGGCCCTACTGTTTTTGGTATTTTTGATGAGAAGGAAAAGATGGAAAGGGCAGCAGCTGTTCTGAGGGAGAGCAGGCTGGCTAAGACGGTTTTTGCTACGGAGGTTTTTAACTGATGGAGGGAAAATACAGATGACAAGTGATTTCACAGTGCGTATGGACGAATATCTTCCATTGCGGGAGGTTGTATTTAATACATTGAGACAGGCGATTCTCAAAGGAGAGCTGAAGCCGGGAGAGAGGCTGATGGAAATCGCCCTGGCAGAGAAGCTTGGCGTGAGCAGGACCCCGATCCGGGAGGCAATGCGCAAGCTGGAGCTGGAAGGGCTTGTAGTGATGATCCCAAGAAGAGGCGCCCAGGT
This sequence comes from uncultured Blautia sp., assembly GCA_934394595.1. Classification (GTDB taxonomy): domain Bacteria; phylum Bacillota; class Clostridia; order Lachnospirales; family Lachnospiraceae; genus Blautia_A. Next base: position 5,174 of record CAKRRX010000034.1, read on the forward strand.
AGCGAACATCACAGAGAAGGATCTGAATGATGTTCTGGAGGTTCGTATCACATTGGAAAATATGGCCATTGAAAAGGCCTGCACCAATATGACAGAGGAAGATGTCCAGGAACTGGAAAAGGTTGCCAGGGATTTTGAGCGCAGCACTGCAGAGGGAGATCTGGTAAAAATGGCAGAAGCAGATGTGAATTTCCATGAGACCATTTACCGGGCTGCGGACAATAAGAGACTGATGCAGGTGTTGAATAATCTTCGGGAGCAGATTTATCGTTATCGCGTAGAGTATCTGAAAGAGGATGAGGCCAGAAACCGCCTTGTAAAGGAGCATGAGAAGATTACCCAGGCCATCAAGGCGCGGGATGTGAAAAAAGCCCAGGAGCTGTCCTTTGAGCACCTGGAAAATCAGAGAATGGGAATTATCCAGGCAATCCGGGCAGAAGAGTGAAAAGGAATGCGGCCTGCGTTGACACAGGCAAATGAATAAAGCAGTGTAATACTGGATAGGATAAGAGGGATACATAAATGTATCTCTCTTTTTTTGCGCTTGTGCATACAGACCTGTTCTTTTTGACGAAAGGATGAAAATATGCTAAAAAATGATAATATTGTTATGATTTCAAAAAAACTTCAGGAAAATAAAACGTATATAGAGGAACGGCTGAAAGACTGTGGGGACATCCAGATCCGTTCCATGAGGATGGGAGAAGCGCGGAAGGCAGACTGTCTGATGGTGTATATCGAAGTGGCGACCTCCAATATGATGCTGGAAGATTCTGCTTTGGGAAAGATGATCAGCCACTTTTGGGAAATTTCTCCGGAGCAGATTCAGGAATTTGTAAAGTATAACAGTCTGGGAATTGCAGATGTAAAAAAGCTGAAGGACATGGAAGAGGTGTTTGCCAGTGTACTTGCAGGAAATGCAGTATTTTTTATAGATGGCTTTGACCAGGCAATGAAAATTTCCAGTGTTGGTTATCCCAGAATGGGTGTGACAGAAGCAGAGACGGAAAAGGTCCTCAGAGGTTCGAAGGAGGGCTTCTCGGACTCAGTGAAAACTAATTCTGCTCTGGTAAGGAAGCGGCTTCGGGATACCAGAATGAAGGTGGTGGAATACTATATCGGAAGTCGTTCCCATACTCTGGTACAGGTTCTGTACATGGAAGATCTGGCAAGGGAGGAACTTCTGGAACAGGTGAAGGAACGGCTGGAGGAGTTTAAGATCGACGGGATTCTGGACAGTGGTATGCTGGAGCAGCTTACAGAGGATTCCTGGCTCTCTCCTTTTCCCCAATATCAGACAACAGAGCGCCCGGACCGTGCAGCCCAGGAAATCCTTAACGGAAAGATCGTGCTGCTTTGCGATAATTCTCCTGTGGCACTGATCCTTCCGGGGAGTTTTAACAGCTTTCTGGAAAGCGGGGAGGACTGGTACAACCGTTTTGAGATGGCGTCTTTCCTGCGAATTCTGCGGTATCTTGCCATGGCAGCTGCGACTTTGCTGCCGGGATTGTATCTGGCGGTGATCCGTTTTCATACACAGATACTGCCCTCAAATATGATCCTGTCCTTTGCCCAGGCAAGAGAGGGCGTGCCCTTTTCCAGTATTGCGGAGTTGGTAATCCTGGAACTGTCTTTTGAACTGATTCGGGAAGCAGGAGTGCGGATCCCCGGTGCACTGGGAAATGCCATGGGAATTGTAGGCGGGCTGATCGTGGGTTCTGCGGCTGTGGAAGCCAATCTTGTCAGCCCTATTGTAGTCATGGTGGTGGCACTTACAGCTCTTGGCTCCCTGACCATTCCAAACGAGGAATTTGCTTCAGCATTTCGACTGCTGAAATATTTCTTCCTTTTTCTGGGAGGTTATCTTGGAATTTATGGAATTGTGGCAGGAATGTATCTGACAGTTTCCCATCTTGCTGGACTTTTGAGCTTTGGAGTTCCATATCTGGTGCCATTTATCCGGGAAAATCCGTTAAAGGGGACAGGAGCCGGAATCTGGCGGCCGCCATTTCGCAGAAGATGGAAGCGCCCGATGTATGCGAAGGAAGAGCAGAAGGTGCGGCTGAGGAGGATGGAAACAAGCGAAGATACCATGGCTGAACCGCCGGAAGCCGGCCAGGATCATGGGGCGCACATCTTGCAGAAAGCCTTTTTCAAACACGCTCTGGAGCGCCAAGGCAGACAGGAGGAAAAGCGGAGAAATGAAATTTGCAGAAAATAACAGAATTTCACACAGGCAGCTGTACCGGCAGATTGTCATGGTGTTCCTTGCTCCATTTTTGCTGTGCCTGTTTGGGAGAGGAAAGATAAACGGAATTTCCGGGCTGGCCGGAACTGTGGCTGCTCTTATTGTGCTTGGTTTCTATGTGATCTTTTTGATAAGGCTGGGGCCTGGATATGCTGCTTTAAGTAAAAATGCAGGGGGAATCTGCGGAAGACTGGCAGCGGCCTTTTTCCTGGTTTATGTATTGCTGACAGCTGCTTTTTTGCTGCAGATCCTACGGGAAATCATACCGGTCAGTGTAGTCATCGGAATTTCGGGAGAATGGTTTTTGGTGCTGACTTTGCTGGTATGCAGCTTCGGGGTTCACAAAGGAATGCAAAGAAGGGGCAGGATTGCAGAAGTATCAGGCGGCCTGGTGCTGACAGCAGTGATCCTTATGCTATTATTGTCTGTAGGGCAGGGCAAATGGGAGTATTTGCAGGAAATGCTTCAGGGCTCTTCTTTTACAGGAACAAAATTTCTAAAAAGCTGGTATGGGATTTTATGTGCATTTTCCGGGCTGTCCCTTTTGCCCTTTGCTATGGAAAATGTAGAGAAGCAGGGAAGTGCCGGTAAGACAGTGATCTTTGCAGTGGGGACTGTAGGCGTGCTTCTTCTTGTGCTGGAAGTGGTATTGCCTGCGGTGTTTGGTCAGGCACGGCTAACTCAGGAAGAGTATCCTGTACTGCCCCTTCTGGCAGGGGCAGACCTTCCGGGAAATTACCTTGCCAGATTTGACATATTGTGGATGGGATTCCTCTTGTACAGCATGTTTTTTTCCATAGGAAGCCTGTTTCACTATGGCAGTCAGATCATTGGGAAAAATTTTATTGGCTCAGGCCGCTTTTGGATGCCTGCAGCGGTTTATCTTTTATCTGTGATGGAATTTCAAAATGGTGGCATTGGAGACTATTATGGGGACTATGTAGGCTGTTTTTTTGTCCCGGGGACACTGGCGCTGCAGATTTTTCTGTCCTTTTTGTTCCGGGGAAAATGGAAAAAAAGAATGGGAGCTGTGGCTGTTTTTCTGGCGGCAGGAGTGCTTTTTCTTAGCGGCTGTGCAGGGGTGGAGCCGGAAAAGAGAATCTATCCCCTTGCCCTGGGAGTAGACGTGACCAATGGAAATTTTGTACTGACCTATGGAACTCCTGATATGCCAAAAGCCACCGGACAGGGAGAGAAAGGGGAGAATGAAGGAGATAAAGTGCTGTCCATAGAGGGCAGATCCTTTCGGGAAATCGAAGAAACATACAGCCGGACACAGGATAAGTATCTTGATCTTGGACATCTGCAGATTCTGGTATTGGGAGAAGGAGCATGTGAAAAAAACTACTGGACACAGGTGATGGATTATTTGGCGCAGGAACCCTTTGTAGGAGAAAATGTCAGCATTTTTCAGACTCAAAATGCCAAAGAGCTTGTATCCTGGCGCAGTACACAGGATACGACACTAGGAGAATACCTGCCGGGACTGATGGAAAATAATCCCTCTGGAAACCCGGCCCAGGCTGTGACTTTGCGTGATCTGTATTATGCAAGGTACGACAGCGGGGAATTGCCGCATCTGCCGAAGATATGGAGGCAAGGGGGTGGAGTGGAGGTGTGGTGGTGAAAAACTTCCCGGATTTTGAGGAACGGAATGTAATCAAAATCCGGGAAGTAGATAAATCGTTAAGATATAGTTGGTCTAATATACTGTCTGGAAGGAACGATAGCGTGCGACAGTATTTTTAACAGAGTGTGTTTAAAAGAGTTCGTAATGCTCCCTAAGTTCCTCAAACGGACCACAAGCAGGATGGTTGCACCTTGTTTTTCCGAAATAATCTTTATCAAAGGTGATAGGGGAACCGTCTGGATTTTCAAATTTCTGTTCCGGTTCAAATGCTTCCCCCAGAGTATCTGTGTGGATCATTGCAGTTTGGGAATCCTTTATAAAATCGCACAGATTGCTGGAAAGAATATATTTGCCATTCTTTTCCTGCAGATCGATCCAGACCTGATCAGAAGTATTGACAATAGCATCAGTTTCTTTGGAACAAGGTCTGGCTCCATTAAAATAGATATTTCCTCCATAGGATACCGGCAGATGGTCGTAGTACCGATCATTTCCCCAATAATCAATACAGGTTTTTGCTGTAAATTTGGAAAAATATTCGTCAGTCAGAGGATATGTCTCATAGGGCAGAGTACCACTGATAAAGTGCATTTTGTCCGTTTGAAAATCTTTCAGATATTCTTTTGCATATGTCTCATAGAATGGATTGACTTTCTGCTGGATGAAAATATTGTTATAAAAACGCATATCACCATGAAGAATTGTCATAAAACCGGCAATATCTGTACTGTGTGGGACATGGTATGGGGTATAACGCTCGGAGGGAAATTTCTTTCCACCATTATCTACACCATTTCCAACATAAGTGAAAGATCCTCCAATTAAATTGTGGACAAAAGCCACTCCCTGTGTGCTGATTCGTGCTGAACAAAGGGATAACAGGATGTTGTTGTCAATAAGGGATGGACCATGTGCCACTTCCAGGAACAGATCTTCTCCAAGAGAAAGTTCATTGGTCATTTCAGTTCCCACTGGGGGAGTATTGTGGTGGAAAAGATTCTGGGTTACACGTGTTCCCTGAATCTGCCAGTCAAGCCATATTCCCCTGGTGCAGTGGTGAATATGATTTCTGCGGATAATCACATCAATCGCGGCATGCATTTTGATTCCGCCAATTTCATCACCGGATAAATCCTGCTTGGTATTGATATGGTGAATGTGATTATCTTCAATAATGGAAAATACACCTCCCAGATGTCCTACGATTCCGGTCTGACCACAGTCATGGATATGACATCTTCTGATAATATGAGAACCGATATTTTCTTTTGTCCAGCCTTCATTACGCGCCTGACAGATAGAATCACGTTCATTTTGGGTTCCGTCTTTCGTATATCTGGTAGTCCATTTGTTTTCATTGTTGGGCTGTAAATATTTTCCAAGGGAGATACCACTGCATTTGGAATTGGAGATATCGCAATCTTCTATGATCCATCCTTTGGCCCAGTGGGGACCAATCATTCCATCTTGCAATGCAGTAGGAGGAGCCCATTTGGTTGCGGCCTTGCATACTGTAAATCCGCTAAGCGTAATATAGTTTTTTCCGGTTTCTTCTGGATAGAAACAGTGCTGTCGTACATTTAGTTCTACGTTTTCCGTGTTGGGATCAGCATCGTGGAAATTCGCGTAGATTACAGTAGATTCATTGGTCTGGCAGGTATACCAGGTGTAAAGGCTAAAACCGGGATCCCATGCTTTAGGGTTTGCCACAGGGTGAAGTACTTCATTAAGTGATAACACTTCATACATGGAAGTTCCATTTAGATATACTTCTCCGGTATGTATATTTTTCTGTGGCCAGATCCAGTCTCCGGCAACTATAGTAGTGTACGGATTGTACGAACCAAATCTGGTATTTGGAATTTCCAGTTTCCATACATTTTTTTCGTAGAGGATCCAGGAATCAAAGCGTTCAGCACCTGTGATAACGGCTTTAAGCGGTTCCAGAGAGCGATATACAATAGGCGCTTCAGAGGTTCCGCTAAAGAGCGGATCAACAGATTCTCTATAGATACCTGGAAGTACAAGAACTTCATCCCCTGGTTTTGCAATCAGGGCAGCTTCCTGAATTTTCTGAAACGGGGAAGCAACAGATCCATCACCGCTTATGGGGGAACTTGCAGAAACATAATACTTCATACTTAGGGTTCTCCTTTATTTATCTGAATGCGTTGACTTTATCCATAAAAGCTTTTACACGGTCTTTATCAATTTGATTCCAGAAAACACCGTCTTTCTTAAATGAGGTTCCTACAAAAGCACCATCTGCAATATCAAGATACTCTTTCACATTGTTGATATTTACGCCTGTGGAAGCGAACATTACAGAGTCCGGATATGCTTCGCGGCATTTTTTCAGGACATTAACATCAGGTTTCTGACCGGCAACATATCCGGCAATAGCCAGGCCATCTGGCTGATTAAGGAAGTAGATGGATTTTAAAACATCAAGAGGATCTCTTCCTGCAAGATCGGCACCGGATTCCGGAACAAGATAGTAAACTAATTTGAAATCATCCATTCTCAAATTGTGCATCATACGGTTAATATTGCCAACTCTGGTAGAAGCAACGCCTTCAGGGGTTGCCCATGCTCCGTGGAAAACGCCTCTTGTAAAGACTGCGCCGGAAGCTTTGGCTAAAGCTACACTTGCGTAATTGTCAGAAATGTAGTCCAGTCCAAAGGGTACTTTAACATATGGCTTTAAAGCGCCAAGAACATACGCCATGGCTGCAAAAGTCGCTGGGTCCATTTCTCCAAGGTAAGGAAGGCTGAATTCATTGGTAAAAAGAAGTCCATCTACGCCTCCGTCCTGTAATGCTTCTACATCTTCCAGTCCCATGCGGATTACCTTTTCCATACCGCCTTCCTCATCGTATTTTGGATCACCTGGCATGGGCTGTAAATGAACTAATCCAATCACTGCTTTTTTTGTTCCGAAAATTTCTTCTGTCCACTTCATAATTTTTCTCCTTTTATTTTTGATATATTCTTTCCTGCAAAATTATTACAGGAGGTGTCCTGATTATGAAAAATGGTATATTTTTGTCGATATTGCTGAGGAGAGTAGCCAGTATTCTTTTTAAATGCAAGGGAAAAATAATTGGAATCCTTGTATCCTATCATGCTGGCAATCTTTCCACTTTGAATATCGGTTTGTATAAGCAGGTCTTTTGCTTTTTCCAGACGTTTCCGGACGATGTAACTGTTACAGCTTTCTCCAGTACTGGCTTTAAATACGCGAGACAGATATCCGGGGGAGATGAACAACTGTGAGGCAATACTGTTTACAGAAATATCCTCGGTAAGAGATTCTGCTATAATAAGTTTCGCCTTTGTGACAAAATCCGGAACTTTTTCTTCATTTTCCTGATAGAGGTTACTGATATATTTTTTCAGGAGAAGATAGATATCCTCCGGGGCACTGTTTTGAATCATTCCTGCAAAATTTTCCAAGTAACTGTTAGAAGGAATACTGGAAGAAAAGTGCGTTTTTTTACTGTAATAAAAAGCAGATGCTAACTGGAAACTGCTGTACTCCATAACTTCACTGGGGAGTTCCTGTTTTTTGGCTTTTTGTTCAAATTGAATATACAGATTAAGGGCATCTTTCAGTTCTAAGGGCTTTGAAGAAATTTCAGCAGTAAGTTCTGAGAGAAACAGATTCCAGAGTTCTTTCTGTCTGGGACGGGAATTGCTTTTGGAAACTGTTTTTTCCCGATCGGTATTACAGTATAAATACAGTTCTTTTGCATCATGATAGGACTCTGTACAATCGCATAAACTGTAGAATGTTTTTCCTTTGATGATCTGAATATTAATGCCTGTTTCTGAGGCCAGTACACTTTTTATCTGGCGCAATTTTCTGGTAAATTCTTCTCCGTTTGAAATATGGTTGAGGAAAAGAACAATATTGTGGTCTTCATCCCAAAGAGCAAGTTCTCCATAGGAAAAATTCAGGAAACTGTTGCATATATCAAGGATTTCGTATTCCTGCAGTGTGGTGTCCTCCCGCCTTTGCTGGATGGAAGGAACAAGAAGGATTATATTTCGAGGCTGATCCTTCTGAAAAGCAGCTGGAAGTGTATCAATAGAATTGATTGTGTTACTTTTCAGAAGTTTTCGAATGCTAACCAGTGCGTGCTTGTAGGTATTTGTAGTTTGTTTCAGCAACTCCTGCTCTTTTTTTCTATCATTTTCCAGTTCCAGGATCTGTTTTTGAATAGCATTTACAAGGGAATCTTCGTCTACCGGTTTCAGAAAGAAATCGTTGACGGCTAGCCTGAGGCTGTCTCTTACATATTCAAAATTGTCATATCCGGTAAGGACAATGATGCGCAGGTCTGGTACAAAGGAACGGGCTCGTTTAATCAGTTCAAGCCCGGTGATATCAGGCATATTAATATCAGTGATCATAATTTCCGGGTGTTCCTTATGGATCAGTTCCAGAGCCTGACTGGCATCTGCGGCCAGAAAAACCTGGTCAATGCCAATGGATTCCCATGAAATGGAGCGCTGTATCCCAACACGTATCATTTTTTCATCATCTACAATTATTACTTTTTTCATGTCTTTCTTTTCAGTCCTTTATTGGTGGCAAAGTAATGATTGCCAGTAGATTTTTTTCTTCAGAATCAGAAATTTCATAGTGTAGTCCATAAGAACTGCCAAACTCTATCTGAAGTCGTTTGTTTACATTGTTAATTCCATATCCCTCTGAAATATCCTGAGAGAGCAGAAGTGCCTTGATCCGTTCAATGACTTCATCAGAAGGATTTACTCCGTCATTTGCGACAATGATTTCAACTCTTTCTTCTGCCTGTCTGCCAAATATTTTTATGTGTCCGTGACAGCCTTCTTTGACGCGGATCCCATGATAGATGGCGTTTTCTATAAGAGGCTGTAAAGTAATTTTTGGCAGCTTGTATTTTCTCAGATTATCCGGGATTTCTATATCATATTCGATGATATTGTCATAGCGGAGATTTTGGATGGTGATATAATTTTCTACATGTTCCAGCTCCTTTTGAAGTGGAATGATGTCTTCACCGTTGCTTAATACGATCCGATAGAAATTTGCCATGGCTTTAACCATGGTAGACAGCTCCTTATTTCCGGTAGCAAGAGCCTGCCAGTGGATACTTTCCAGGGTGTTGTACAAAAAGTGCGGCTGTATCTGTGACTGCAAGGCTTCAAATTTCAACTTTTCAATAATTGTCTGTTTGTTTTGGATGGTCTCCAAGGCTTCCTGGAGGCGGGACATCATATTATTAAACACTTCACGCAATTTGATCTGATCCGCACCAGCATTTGGGGCAATTGGCAGTCTGTAGTTCAGATTATTGCTGTCAATTTGATCCATTGCGTTTAACAGGTCATACATGGGAGCATATAAGGCTCCAAAAAGCTGCTGACCGATATACAGGGCAAGTGCCAGAAGAATTGCAACAATAATGACTGCTGTTATAATGAGGTGTGCATAGGTGCGGTTCACATCATCAATGTTTACCTGGCCTGACATGGACAGGTTCCATTTTTCCAGCGGACTTACAATATACATGATGTTATCGCAAACATAGGTGTTGCTGTCTTTTTCCATATTGTTGAGAAAAGTAGCAGGTTTTCCGATGATATCCGTATCAGCGATGAAATAGCTTCCTTTTTCATCAATCAGATTAAGCTTATAATTTAATTCATCTTTCTGAGCAGAAATATGTGGCATTTCAAAACGAAAGCTGATAGCAAGAGTTCCGTATTTCTGATTTAAGCGCTCGGTGCTGTAAACCGGAAAATATATAGTAAGACTGTTGCTGCGGCTGGTGGAAATGGTATCGGAGTAGTAAATTCTTGTGTTGTAATAATCTGTTTCTGCGGCATCTTCATAATGCTCTTTGATTTCTTCCGTTGCTTTGTGGCGAGCTGTGGAGGATTTGCTAAAGAAATCAGACTTGTCAGAATCATCAAATAAAGTAATCAGTTCAATTTTGGAATTTCCATCCATTGCCATCTGGATCAACATTCTTATATTTTCCATATCGGAGATACTTGTTGCAGAAGATGTATAAAAATTCTGGACAGCATTGCTGACAACGATACCAAGTCCCGTATTCAATATGGTGTTTAGTTCTGTTTCTACAGATTCCTTTGCTACATTTACATTTTGCTGGACTAGATCTTTCCTGTCCCGTAGTATGATATCACCAGCTGTGTGAGTAATGGAAATGGTCAGAGTTACAGATACGATCAAGATCAGTGCTGTATAAAGCAGTGCTATTTTTTTGTCCAGCTTCAACTGGGTGTATCGTTTTATTATCCATCTGAACCATTTCTTCATATTCTGTCTCTCCTTAGCCTTTTACAGCACCGATTGTCATGCTGTCCATAAGTTTTTCCTGAAATACTGCAAAAAGGATTAACATAGGAATGGTGGTAATAGTAAGTACAGCCATGATCATTGGGGCATTCATACTGTGGGCTCCTTGAAAATCCCATATTGCTAAGGGCAGTGTACGATTCATTTTGTTCTGTGTCAACGTATAGGAAAAAATAAATTCATTCCAGATTCCAACTCCATTATAGATTGCCAGAGTTGCCATTCCCGGACGAGTTAAAGGGAGAACAATGTGAAAAAAATTACCGGCTCTGCTGCATCCGTCAATTTCACCGGCTTCTTCCAGTTCCTTTGGAAGCTCTTCCATAAATCCTACAAGAATGAAAATAGAAATTGGAAGGGCGAAAGCAATATCAGGACCGATCAATGCCGGGAGGGAATCGTATAATCCTGCACTGGTAGAAAATTTGAAAATAGGAATTAAAGTAATATGTTCTGGAATGGACATACATGCCAGTACCAGAAGAAGGAAAAATTTTCCAATTTTGGAATGCAGTCTTGCAATAGGGTAGGCAGCAAGTGCTGCAACCAGCAGAGTAATTACCAGAGAAACTGCACATACAAGAATACTGTTAAAAAAGTAATGGAGGATTCCATTATTGAATACCTCTTTAAAGTTGTCGAGATTGAAGGACTGGGGCAGGGAAAAGACACCATTTGCCAGAATCTCAAACTGACCTTTAAAGGAGTTTAATACCATGAAAATAAAGGGATAAACGGTAATGATTACCCATATGGCAATAAAAACACATACCAGAATCCAGGAAATCTTACTTTTTAAACTGAGATTTTTGAATCGCTTCATTTTAGTCGGTCTCCTTTCCTCTGAATACTTTCATAACCACAGATGCAAACAAGGTAATGACAATGAGCATTCCTACAGCAACAGTAGAACCATAGGAGAGGTTGAATTGCTTAAAGGAAAGTTTATACATATATGTAGCCATCAGTTCTGTTGCATTGCCTGGACCTCCATTGGTCATAACATAGATCAGATCAAAATATTTCAGAGAGCCTACCATGGATAAAATACAGGCGTTTCGAATGGAAGGCTTCAATAACGGTAATGCGATTTTGAAAAAATAATCGGGCTTATTTGCACCGTCAATTACAGCTGCTTCATATAATTCGCCGGAAATACCGGAATAAGAGGCCATGTAATATACCATATAGAAAGGAATATACTGCCAGCATATTACCAGGACAACAGTGGGAAGCGCCCAAGTGGAATTGCCCAGAAGATCTACTCTACCGTGACCTAAAGCCATAGAAATTGTAGTAAAGATACCGTCTGTAGTCGAGAAGGCATATTTGAATAAAAATCCTACAGCAACGGATGACATAAGATTTGGGACAAACCACATGGTTTTAAATAGTTTTCCTTTTTTACCGATGATACTCAGGATGGTTGCTAATAACAGCGCAAAAGGCATCTGGATCGCAAGAGACATAATCATGATTTTTATGTTGTTGATAAATGCTTTCCAGAATTTATCATCTGCCAAAAGAGTTTTCCAGTTGGAAATGCCAATGAATTGTTTTCCGGTAGTAATTCCGTTCCATTTGGTAAAGCTGATGTAAATGGAATCAATGATGGGATAGAAAATGTAAAGAGCCATAAAAAAGGTGGCAGGTATTACGAAAATAAGTGAGACTTTAAAATCCATTTTCGCTTTTCTTCTGGATAATGTCATGTTTTGAGATTTGCTCATAAGTCTGTGTTCACCTCCATATTCTGCAAAGGGAAATTGTTATAAGTGCCAGCTGTGAAAATGCCTTTTTTGACAGATTCCAGATGGGTGTCTATGTTGTTAGCACCAGAAAGCTCAAGAATGATGGGTAACTGTGAAGAGAGCTTTGGGTCAGACTCAATTTTTTGCAGTTCGCTTATTAAATTGGAATAGTCTGTGCTAAGCTCCAATGCTGCAATTCGTTTTCCGAGTGTGTTGATATACCAGTTAGAAGGTTCTGCGTTTTCCCCAATAATATGTGCGGGAAGTATTATGGAAAGATTGTTCACGGGAAATTTTTCTGCAAGTTTTATGGCTGATTTACAGTTGAAAATGATATTTGTAACATCATAATCGTCAGGTCCGGTTAAAAGTGTAATGTTATGCTTCTGTGCCAGCGGCAGAATGCTTTCCATAGAACGGCACAACTGTGAGAATGCCAGGTCAGGATTTTGATGAAGATAAGAATATCCTGTGCGTATGCGGACAAATTGTGCATCCAATATAGCTGCATCTACTATGGCATTTGAGCAATAGCTGACGGAACCACATCGGATTTCTTCGTTTGTATCTGCCAGGTTCAGAGGATAATTTCGCATTTCTGGAGTGTATGAAAAAATTTCGATGTTTTTCTGTTTGAAAATTTGCTTCCATTTTTCCAGTATAGTGATTCGATACTCATTATCCGTCTGGTAAGTAAAGGGTGAATAGAAAGGGCTGCACCCATAAAAATCAATTATTGACTGTTTACTCTCAATCAACCAGTTTAGCCAGGTGTCCGCGGATATTTTCCATACACTGCCGGTAGAAAGTATAAGCTCATTTTTTTCTTTCATAATTATTCCTGATCCTCTTTCAGTAATTGTGTTAAATATTTCAGACCTCTTCTCATATGAAATTCCGGATCTTTGTAATAAAGAGAAGAACCAAATTCCAGAGTTATATATTCCTGATAATTGTTTTGCTCCATGGCCTGGAGGTGTTCTTTTATATTGTGGGTACCGTCACCAAGAACCAGGTGACCGGTGGGAGTCCCATCAATTAGATGCAAGTGTCGGATCCTATCAGGCAAAGCAAGAAAATAATCATTCAGCGTTTCATTTGCCAACACAACCGGGACGGTATCAATACAAAAGCTTAGTTCATCTGCGTTAAAACATTTGGCATATTGCAGTGTTGTAGCAAGATTATACATGAGATTACTCTCCCCTGGCTGAAGAATCTCTAATACCGGAATGATTCCGGTTTCTTTGAAATAGGGAATCAACTGCCTGAGGGATTCTACGGAATACTGAAATCCATCTTCTCTGTTTTTATCCCATTCGTACCATCCGGGAGTAAGCAGAACACGTTTACTCCCCAGGCGATAGGCGGTATCAATATTCCGGATATAGTATTCGCAGCTTTCTTTTCGGATCTTTTTATCAGAGGATGCGATATTATATGGCCAGGTACATTGTTCCGGGATAAAACTGATAAGTTTCAAATTCCGACTTTTTAATTCATTTTTTAATTCAGTTGTATTGGAAGTACTTTTATAATATTCGCAGAAAAACTGGAGCTGTGACCACAGCTCGATATTTTCAATTCCCAGATGATTCATGGAATTTAAAAAATCCTGTAAAGTACTTCTGGAGTAGATCAGATTCATTCCTGCAATTTGTTTTTGGGTTATTTTTTTCATAGCAGTCACCTCAACTGGCTTTACTATAATTCGTAAAAAAGAAAAATGTCAATCCTGCATGAAAAATATGACAGTTTTTTATATTTATAGTGCAATTTTACAAATGATAAGAGAAAAAGAAAGATGTTTTGTGTGTAAAAATCTATTTTTGTGACGCTTTTTTCTATGTATATAGGGCATATTAGACTGTTATAATTTGTACATCTTAAGAAAACGAACATTTGAAGTGGGTGTTATATGAAATACTTTTTAGGATTTGATGTTGGAACAAACAGTTCAAAGGGAACACTGATTGATGAATCCGGGACTGTTTTGTACAGTATTACAGTAGAACATGAATTTGATAATCCAAGACCCGGATATTTTGAACAGGATGCAGAGGTTGTCTGGTGGGGAGATGTATGTAAGCTTAGTCAACAAATCATAGCGAATGCAGTACAGGATCCGAAAAAGATTGCCGGTGTGGGAATCAGTGCCCTTGGATGTGATGTGGTTCCTGTTGACAGAGATTGTATGCCACTAAGAAAAGCAATTTTGTATGGTATTGACTCCAGGGGAATGGAAGTGGTCTCTGATCTGGAGAGACATTATGGAAAGGAATATCTGGAAAGAAATATGCAGAGGTCTTTCATGTCTTCAGATTGTGTCCCCAAAATTTTGTGGTTAAAGAAAAATGAGCCTGAAATATGGAAGAAGGCAGCTCATTTTTTGACTGCATCTTCTTTTCTTACAGCAAAACTTACAGATGAGTATGTGATCGATTATTTCCTGATTTCATGTTTTGAACCACTTTATAAAAAAAACGGGGAAATACGATCAGAGGAAGAAACAGAATTTGTATGTAGACCGGATCAGCTTGCCAGACCTGCGAAGACGACAGATATTGTAGGCCATATTACAGATAAGGCTTCTATAGCTACAGGAATTCCGACAGGAGTACCAGTTGTAACAGGAACCGATGACTCTGGCGCAGAAGCAATCAGCTCAGGCGTTGTTTCAACGGGGGATTTCATGATACAATTGGGATCTACGGCATTTATGATTTATTGTACAGATAAAATGGTTCATATTCCAATGCTGAGCGGTTCTCCTTATCTTGTTCCCGGAAGGTATTCTGTAGATGGAGGAACAAATACGGCAGGAAATCTTACAAAGTGGATTCGTGATACTATGTATCCGGATTTGGTACAGGCTGAAAAAGCAGGTGGAGAAAATGCCTATAAGGTTTTAGCTGAAAAAGGTGCCGGGATTGCCCCGGGAAGTGATGGGGTACTTGTTCTTCCTTATTTTGCAGGGGAGCGGGTTCCGATTAATGATCCTTATGCAAAAGGGGTAATCTTTGGCTTGCTGATGAACCATACAAGAGATCATATTTATCGTGCTGCATTGGAAGCTGTTGCATATTCCATAGATCAGTTTATTGCTCTATTAAAAGAACATCATCAGCCTCTTGATACATTGATCTGTACTGGCGGTGGTGCAAAAAATGATACATGGCTTCAGATTATTGCTGATGTAACCGGATACCCTGTGCAAGTGCCGAAATACTCCATTGGTGCATCTTATGGGGATGCTTTGATTGCAGCCATTGGGGTGGGAGCAGTTGCGGATTTTTCTCAGTTGAAAAATCTGATCAAGACAGGTAGAGAATTTCTACCGGATTCCTCTGTCTCAGAAATTTATTCAGTGAGAAAAGAACAGTTTTATAGGTTATATCAGAATAATATAAATTTAATGCATTCATTATAATGAAGGAGGGTATTTCATGAGAAAAAAGGTTGTTTCTTTAATTACAAGTGCAGTGATGGTGACTTCTGTATTTGCCGGCATGCCTATGAATGTGGCAGCAGCTGATGATGACAAGGTTATTACATTCTGGAGCATTGGAACGAATGAACCGGATGCAACAATCCTGCAAAGAGCGGTTGATACATTTAATGAGACTACCACAAGTGGCTATACTGCAGAACTGGTTAATTATCCTACAGATAATTACAAGGAGAAACTTACAATTGCGATGTCTTCAGGTGAATGCCCGGATGTGTACACAAACTGGACCGGTGGACCTCTTACAGAGTATATAAATGCGGGATTTGCACAGCCGGTTACAGACCTGGTAAAAGAAATGGGGCTTGATTCTAAAGTAATGGCATCCGGTCTGGCACAGGGAAGCGTAAATGATGAAATCTATGCTTTGCCGGTATTGAACATTGCAATTGAGGGCTTTTACTATAACAAAGATTTGTTTGAACAAGTGGGAATTACGGAAGAACCTACAACTATTTCTGAATTGGAAGCAGACTGTGACAAGCTGGTAGAAGCTGGAATTACACCATTTGCACTGGCAAATCAGTCAAAATGGACAGGTTCTATGTTTTTTATGGGGCTAGCTACACGCTATGCAGGCCTGAAACCTTTCCAGGATGCTTTTGCAGGAACCGGTTCCTTTGAAGATGAATGTTTCAAATATGCAGGAGAAAAAATCATTGACTGGGTAGAAAAAGGCTATTTCCCGGAAGGTGTCAACAGTCTCAGCTTTGATGATGGACAGGATAAACAGCTGATGTACCAGGAAACTGCAGCCATGACGTTACAGGGAACATGGCAGACCTCTACATTTAAAGCAGACAGCGAAGAATTCTATCAGAAGATAGGATGGTTCCCATTCCCGGCAGTGGACGGCAGTGATGCGGATGCTTCTATTCAGATTGGAACAGTAGGTGACTGTTTTGCTACCTTTAATTGCACCGGCGATAAACTGAAAGCTGCTGTTGAACTTGTAAGCTGCTTCTACACAGATGAAAATGTTCAGTATTCTGTTGATGCAGGGTATTTGCCGCCAGTTGCAAATGTAGCAGACCTTGTTACCGATGAGATCAGCGTAGAAAACTTAAATGCTGCATTAGATGCATCTTCTATTCAGCTGTGGTATGATCAGTATCTTCCACCGGCAGTTTCTGAAGTACATCAGTCAACCTGTCAGGAACTGTTTGGAGAATCTATCACTCCTGAAGAAGCGGATACAGAGCTTCAGCAGGCAATGCAGGATTATCTTGCAGAAAATGCTCAGTAGTATAACGGGATTGGCAAAGGCTGTTGCAAAAGGCAACAGCTTTTGTTGTCTGTAAAGTAATTTGACTGATTTTGTAGAAGGGGGAAATATGTATACAAAAACAGAATGGAGCTTGAGAACAGTATTTATAGACTTGCTATGTGATATTATCGGGGGGATTTTTTTTGCTATGGGAATTTATACCTTCGCAAAAATGGCAGATTTTTCCCCAGGCGGTATTTCAGGTCTGGCACTTATTATAAATTATTTATGGCACTTACCGATTGGTGTTACAACATTGATTTTAAATATTCCTTTGGTTATAATTGGATATAGGTTTGTGGGAAAACAGTTTCTCATAAAAACAGCCTGTACCATTTTTATTACGAACTTTATGGTTGATATTATATTTCCGTTTACGCCGGCTTATGCGGGAAGCCCCTTGATGGCTGCGTTATATTCCGGAATCTGTCTGGGAACTGGTATGGCCTTTTTTTATATGAGAGGAAGCAGTTCTGGGGGAATGGATTTCCTGACAATGACCATAAAAGTTACTCATCCGCATTTTTCTCTGGGGATGGTTACAATGGGAACGGATTTTCTGGTTATACTTTTGGGATGGCCAGTCTGGGGAAGTGGAGATGCAGTTCTCTATGGTTTGATCTCATCTTTTGCTGCATCAGTAGTATTGGATAAAATATTGTATGGAATTGGAGCTGGGCGTTTGTTGATCATTATCACAGATCAAGGTCAGGCACTTGCAGACCATATCAGCCGGATTACAGGAAGAGGATCTACAATTGCAAAAGCGATTGGAAGCTATACACAGACGAAAAAGGATGTGTTGCTTTGTGCCTGCTCGAAATCACAGTTTCATTTAATTACATCTGCGGCACATGAAGTAGATCCAGGAGCGTTTATAATGGTAACAGAGACAAACGAAGTTCTAGGTGAAGGTTTTATCGAGAAATAGTGGCACACAAACAGAAAAATTTGATTGGAGGTTTTATTTTGAAAGAAAAAAGGGCAATTATAAACAGCATAATTACCTTTTTGAGCAGTGCATTTCTTGCTTTTGGGCTGTATAACGTGCATTCACTCTCCGGTGTAACGGAAGGTGGTGTGCTGGGGATGACATTATTGTTGGAACATTGGTTCCATATATCACCGGCATTTTCTGGGGCGATTATGAATGGACTTTGTTATCTGATGGGGTGGAAACTAATGGGAAAAACTTTTTTGAAATATTCAATTGTAGCTGCCATGAGTTTTTCCTTTTCTTATAAAGTTTATGAATTGTATCCACCGTTATGGCCGGAGCTTGCGAATATGCCGTTATTGGCCGCTTTTCTGGGTGCAATATTTGTAGGTCTTGGCGCAGGGATCTGTGTGAGGATTGGCGGTGCTCCAGGTGGAGATGATGCGTTAGCTATGAGTATTTCCCATGTGACAGGATGGAAAATTCAGTGGGTATATCTTTTGACGGATATGATTGTTTTAGGGTTATCGTTAAGTTATATTCCGGTGAGAAAAATAGGGTATTCGATTGCAACAGTTCTGTTATCCGGTCAGCTGATTGGAATTGTACAGAATTTTCCACGTAGGTTAGTAGGTGAAAAAGTTGAAAACGCTGGATTATAGAAAAGAAAACAGGAAATACTTTCTGTAAGTGAAAATTCGCAGATCGCAGGAGGTATTTTGTGAAAAATAGGAAGAATATAAAACGTTGCTTGATCACATCAGTGCTGATCGGAGGGTTGGCGGTGCTGCCGGCAGGAAATCAAATAGTCGGAGATTACGGGCAGATTGCAGATGAAATACAGCAGGTACAAAACACAGCTTCCAATCAGAATCTATTGGTCTGGTGGGGGAGCATTTATCCGGAATTTTGTTTCCAAAAATCCGAAGATGACAAGAATTGTAAACCACGGATTCATTTCTGGATTTGGGAGAAATTGTGGACAGGAATGTAAGGTAGCAACAGCCTAAACGGAATAGCTCACCGTAATGAGCAAGAACCCCCTCAGAGTAGCCGCTCTGAGGGGGTTCGTTTTGCCTTATGAAAATTATCTCTTCTAGCTGTTATTAGCATATGACATTGATTTGAAAAAGTCAACTTTAAATTTATTTTTCTTTAGGATTTACAGGGGCAGCAGGCCTCAAAAGCTTGCATGCCCCTGTGTTTGGTGATAGAATAGAAAAACACAGATCATCTGA
>CAKRRX010000035.1 GCA_934394595.1 uncultured Blautia sp.
TATTGCAGATACACAGACGGATTACACCAAATTATTTAAATGATATGTGCGTGTAAGAAGTTATCATAGGAATGTAACACAGTATTCTGAAGCAGGCAAGTATTACTAATAGTGGGGAAATTCCAGATTCCAGGAGATATAAATATTATCTTATATGAAAAAAGCTGAATGCCATATGAATTTATGAAGCATTTTGATAGCAGTGCTGTCAAAATACTATAAGAGGGTGTAGATACTAAAATGTTTGAAGGGGCTGTCGGGAAATGGACAGCCCCTTTTTGATGCTTAAATATATTTAGATATATTTTAAATGAAATAGCACGAAAAACAAATAAAAGTGTAGAAAATGACATATAAGTGAAGAATGTGAAATTGAATGATTGTGCATTATATAATAAAATCTAGACATAACAAAAAACATATTTGCGCAAAATGTTGGAAGGGAGGATTAATGGATGAAATTTGGGATACATTTTAATCATTGGGGCAGCTTTTACGAAAGCCAGGGAGTGATAAAATGTTTACAGCAAGCCAAAAGCGTTGGAGCAGAAGTTTTTGAATTTTTTCCAACTGATGCGATGTTTCAGAAGAATCAGAAAGAAATTGATTTGTTGAAAGATGTAATAAAAGATTTGGATATAGAACCTACTTTTACATTTGGCTATCCAAAAGAGTATTGCATTACATCAGATCAAGAAGAAAGCAGAAATGGTGCAGTAGAATTCCTAAAACGTGGGATAGAGGGAATTTCCTTACTTGGGGGAAAATCAGTAGGCGGAATCGTATATGGCTCCTGGCCGGCAGACTATAGTACACAAATTATTGAGCCGGAGATGAAAGCGCTGCACAGGGAAAGAAGTATCGCGTGTATGAAAGCTGTGATGAAGACAGCTGAAGATTTTGGTGTAACTGTAAATCTGGAAATTGTTAATCGTTTTGAACATTATCTGATCAATACAGTTGACGAAGGCCTGGAATTTTGTAAAGAGATTGACAGTCCAAATTGTAAGCTTCTGCTTGATTGTTTTCATATGAATATTGAAGAAGACGATATAGAACAGTCAATAGAGAAAGCTGCTGATTATATTGGATATTTTCATGTCAGTGAACCCAATCGTAAAGTCCCAAATACCTGTGCACATATAAACTGGAAAGCAATAGGAAAGGCTCTGAAAAAAACAGGTTATGATGGCGCCGTTGTACTGGAACCCTTCTACAAGTTTGGTGGGGAACAGGGACATAATATGAGAATGTGGAGAGATCTGGATAAGGATCTTTCAATGGAAAATCGATTACGGATTGCAGCACAGGGAATTGAATATATTAAAACACAATTTGAGGAGGGATAGAATGCTAAGTGAAAGGGTAATTGGAAAAAAAGCGTGGGTAACAGGCGCTGCGCATGGAATTGGAAGAGCCAGCGCGTGGGCATTAGCTGAGGCAGGAGCTGATGTGGCAATTTCAGATATTAATGAAAAGGGGCTGGAAGAGACTGCTGAGTATATTAGAAAGCTTGGTAGGAAAGCGCTGATCTTGCCGGCTGACATCACGAAAGAGAATGAAATTGAAGAGACTATTCATACAATAGTGGATAAATGGGGAAAACTGGATATTGCTTACTGTAATGCCGGCACATTTCAGGATATTCCGGCAGAAGATATGCCTCTGGAAGAATTTGAAAGAGTTATAAAAGTAAATCTGACCGGTGCATTTATCTCTTCACGTGCAGCAGGAAAAGCAATGATAAAACAAAAAAGCGGAAGTATTATCCTTACTGCATCTATGTCAGGACATATAGTAAATATCCCACAATGCCAATGTGCATATAACTCTTCAAAAGCAGGCGTTATCTTACTGGGAAAGAGCCTGGCAATTGAATGGGCAAAACATGGTATTCGGGTAAATACAGTCAGTCCTGGTTACATTCGAACATGGAGTGATGAACCGTTAAAACCAGAAGAAGTCGGACAGTCCAATTTTGAGCAGTGGACACCATTAAAACGTTTTGGAGCTGCAAGTGAAATAGCAGGGATTATCGTATACCTGGCCAGTGAAGAAAGCAGTTTCGTAACAGGTTCTGATTTTGTAGTAGATGGAGGCTATACAGCATTCTGATAGAAAGGAAAGATAAAATATGAAAAAATATACAAAGAAAATTATGGCAATGGTAACTGTAGCAGCAACAATGGTAACCGGAACAGCGCTTCCTGTTATGGCAGATGATGCGCCGACAATTCGTTTAATAACTTGGTTAACACCTTCAAATCCTGCACAGAAACCTTCATATGATGCAATTGAAAGCTTTGCAGATGATCATGCAGATGAATTTACCCTGGAACACGAAAATATTGTTGGAGATGAGCTGAAAGCTAAGATTAAAACAGATATCGCAGGAGATACAGTACCGGATATTTTTATTTATTGGGGAAGCGGCGGAAACTCTACTATGCTGTTGGATGCAGATGTTATTATTCCATTTGATGAATATCTGGATGCGTCAGAACTGGTTAGCAGAGATTTATTCCCGGAGGAATCATTTAGCAGAACATCATCAAATGGGACATTGACAACTATCACAACATCTCTTCAGTACGGAGTATGGCTGTGCAATAAAGCTCTGTTTGAAGAATATGGTGTGGAATATCCAAAAACTTTAGATGATATGCTTGAAGCTGGAAAAGTGTTCAATGAGAATGGAATTACTCCATTTGCAATGGGATCAAAGGGCGGAAATCCAGCACATGAATTCGTAGCTGAAATTTTAGGACAGATGCCAGACTGTGAGAAAGATTTTGAAAATCTTACACAAAATTATACCATTGACACCCCTAACATTCATAATACTCTGGAAATTATCGATACAATGAGAGAAAACAACCTGTTCCCGGCAGATACCATTTCTATTGGAGACTGGAATCAGCAGTTTGCACTGTATAATGAAGGAAAAGCTGCAATGATCTATGCATGGACATGGCAGATCCCTAACATTACAGAAGAGACAGCAGAAAATTCAGTTATTATTGATGCCCCTGTTATGCCTGGCGGTACAAGAGATACCTCAAACTTCACACGTGCAGGCGGTGATATGGGATATATGATTTCTAAAAAAGCATGGGAAGATGATACCAAAAAACAGGCAATTATTGATATTGTAGACTATTTATATTCAGCTGAGATGCAGGAAATTGCACTGTATAATGCAGGAGACATTCCGGCAAGAAATGATGTAGAAATTGACGATGCGAAGGTTACTGTTCCGCTTCTGGCAGATATTATTGCCTATGGAAAGGGAAAAGAATCTTGCCCGAACTTCCCACAGACTTGTCCGAAGACAGAATGCTGGACTGATTTTGCAGATGGATTTGATGAATTATTAGCTGGTATTTCAACTCCTGATGAGGTGATTGAACATATTGATGAATCACTGGAGTCAGCAAAGAATTAAACGGAGCTGCTTATGAGAAAAGGAAAAATCCATGATAAAATATTCGCTATATTATTTCATTTTCCGTCATTTTGTCTCTACACTGTTTTTTTGATTCTTCCTCTTGTAGCTTCTTTCTTTATTGCATTATTAAAATGGAATGGTGTTGGAGACAGCGTATTTGTAGGATTAGATAATTTTCTGGATATTTTTGTACGTGACCGATACTTTAAAAAAATAATCGCCAATACATTGATCAGTATGGGAGCTGGAGTTTTTATCCAGCTTCCTCTGGCTTTGATTCTGGCTTACATGGTTTATCGTGTGAAAAAGGGTTTCAGATTTTTTCAGACATCGTATTTCGTACCGGTGGTTATTTCAGCAACTGTAATAGGTTTAATGTTTTCATTGTTCTTTAATCCTACATTTGGACCAATCAATACGTTTCTGAAAGCTGTTGGTATGGAGAAGTATATAAAGAATTGGTTATCTGATCCTGGTGTTGTATTATTTTCTGTAATTTTACCTGGTATATGGCAATATCTGGGGTATCATTTTGTTATCCTCCTGGCAGGAATGCAGTCTATTCCAAGTGAGATAATAGAAAGTGCAAGGATAGATGGTGCAAATACGGTAGATATTTTTTCAAAGATTGTAATACCAAATGTGAAGAGTATGATTCAGGTTTGTATTATCATAAATTTATCCGGAGCAATTAAAACATTTGATATTCCATACATGATGACGCAAGGCGGACCTGGTGCATCCAGTACATTTCTGGCTATTTATATGTACAAAGAAGCATTTGTGGATTCCAGCATCGGACGTGGAACTGCTATTGCGGTTTGTATGCTTATAATGGCTGTTCTGGCTACGGCAGTGGTGAACAAAATATTTGCCTATATTAACAGAAATGATTAAAGGAGAAGGAATATGCGCAGTAAAGTAAAAATATCTGTATTGATTAAATACATTGTTCTGTGTAGTGTTGCGCTTATAATGCTGTATCCACTTTTTTGGGTTTTCCTGTCTTCCTTAAAAGAGAATAATGAAATATTTTCCAGACCTTTTTCATTTCCGTTGAATCCCAAGTGGGATAATTACTCTACGGCATGGGAAGCTGCTGATGTACCGCTGCATATGTTAAATACTGTTATTTATGCAATTTGCAGTGTGGCAGGAGTTACGATTGCAAGCGCAATGACATCTTATGTCATTGCACGAATTGAAAAAGGAAGAAAGATTTATCACTATTATTCTTTGGGAATTATGATACCTATAAATGCGATTATAATCCCATTTATTCTTATATTTCGTAAAATAGGAATATTGAACACAAGGATTGGAATTATATTGGCTTTTATTGTAACGAATCTTGCATTTAGCATTTTTATCTTAACTCCCTTTATGGAGTCGATTCCAAAAGAACTGGAGGAAGCTGCAAAGATAGATGGATGTAATCGCGTGCAGATTTTCTGGAAAATAATTTTGCCGATATCAAAAAGTGGTTTGGCAACTGTTGCAACTTTTGTTTTAATTAACAGCTGGAATGATTTATTTTTAAGTCTGTTGATCATATCAAAACAGTCTTTAATAACATTGAATCAGGTATGCTATAACATGAAAGCCCAATATGTGGCAGATTATGGATTGATCTCAGCAGCAATTATAATTTTGGTCCTTCCGGTAATCGTGCTCTTTGTGGTATTTCAGAAGCAGGTTATAAAAGGAATGACAGCTGGAAGCGTGAAAGGATAAGGAATGATCAAATATAGTAAAGAATTAGAAGAACAAGGCTTTTTTGTGCAGAGATATGAAGATCGCTTTTTTTGGGATACCCCGGAAAATCTGAGTAAATATCCCTGGGGCACAAAAGATGGATGGGAAAAAGAAGAAACAAACCCGGTTTTAGGAGGAAAATTTGGTACATGTTTTGATCTATCCGTTATGAAAGATGAAAATATGTATAAAATGTGGTTTTCCTGGCGTCCAAAAGAATGCATTGCTTATTCAGAAAGTCCGGATGGTGTGCATTGGAAAGAGCCCATCGAGGTGTTAAAACCAAGAGAGGATTCATGGTGGGATAAAGATGAATTAAACCGTCCATCTGTGATAAAAGTAAATGGAATATATAAAATGTGGTATTCCGGACAGATGGCACCCTATACAAATGAAGGTAAATCCTACATTGGTTATGCCCAAAGTGTAGATGGTATTAACTGGGAAAGGTTTGATGCTCCGGTACTTGTACCTGACCAGGATTGGGAATTAAAAGCTATCATGTGCCCTCATGTTATATATGATGAAACAGAAAAAATATATAAGATGTGGTATTCCGGAGGAGGTAATCATGAACCGGATGCTATTGGGTATGCATGGAGTAAGGACGGCATGAATTGGAAAAAATACGAAGGAAATCCAATTTTTTCCAGTGATGTTAACATTGATTGGGAGAGAAATAAAACAGCAGCCTGCCATGTGCTGAAATGGGATGGCTGGTACTATATGTTTTATATCGGTTTTATCCATGTGGATCGTGCAGCAATTGGATTAGCCAGATCAAAAGACGGAATCACAGGCTGGGAGCGGTATTCTCAGAATCCGATCATTGCACCGGATAAAGGAAAATTTGACGAAAAAGCAGTATATAAACCATATGTAATGAAAAATGATACAGGATGGATTATGTGGTATAATGGAGCCATGTATATTCCTGATTCAGAAGAGATTGTACGGGAACAAATCGGAGTAGCATATCTGAAACGTGAAAACTTGTGGAATGAATAATAAATAAAATTACATATGAGGGAAAGAACAGCAATGAACAGAAGAAAAAATACGATACGAAAACAATTGACCATATCCTATGTATTTTTGATTTTGCTGTCTACAGTTCTGCTCAATATCGTTCAGTTTTGCCAGATATACAAATATACGAAAGACCAACAGCAGAACGAGATTGAGAAGGAATTTATACAGACAAAAAATAATATTCAGACTGTTCTTTCCCAGATCAATACCATACGATGTCAGGCTATTGAAGTGGTTTTAAATAGTAATGAGCACTTAAAATATGGTGAAAAGGGCTACCTTTATAGCTGCAAGGAAATTGAAAAGAATTTTCAGACACTTCGCAGATCCGGGACATATATTGCAGATATCAGCTGGATTGATAATGCAGGCAGGATAAGCAGCACAAATGAAATCATAAGAAAAGATAGTTATTATGATAATCCGTGCATGAAAGAACTGCGTGAAAGTAAAGAGAATATTGTGTATACAGGCTTTTATGACCGATCCCCCTACTTGCTGGTAGATGATCACACCCCTGTGTTTTCTGTGGGACAGAATATTTATGATATATATTGTCCGAATTTAAAAATAGGATTTCTGGAACTTGATATTTATAGTGATGCGATAGAAAACAACGTTAGCTTTACTCCAAGCGGAACAGATTCCAATGTGATTTTAACAGATAAAGACAATAAGATCATTTTAAAAAATGATAATACTTCAAAAAGTAATATCATACAGAAAACATACACATTTGAAAACGGCTGGACTTTGGAAATCGGATGCGGAAATGAAGCTGTTATCAGAAATCTAAAGGAAAATCTGAAAGGCTTTGTAGGTGTAGCTGTTGTTATCCTGATACTGTCTGTGATATGTGCATCTTATTTTGCCTGGTCTATCTCAAATCCATTGGGAAAATTGACTGCCAGTATGAGCTTGATGAAAGCCAATGGTAAATTTAAAAATATAGAAGTGGATTCAAATTTAAAGGAAATAAACACCCTTGAAATAACATACAACGCAATGGTAGTTTCCTTGGAAGAGATGTTGAAAAAAAATGCTGCTATACAAAGAGAAACCAATAAGGCAAAACTGCTTGCACTGCAAACGCAGATAAATCCACATTTTCTTGCAAATTCTTTTGAAACGATCAGAGCATTGGCAATTAAAAGTGAAAGCTATGAAGTTGAAAAAGCAGCAGATGCACTTGCCAAAATGTATAGATATGTATTAAATGATAAAACGCATATAGTTTGCTTAAAGGATGAAATCAATTATGTGAAAAACTATATACGCATGCAGGAATTCAGGTTTGGAAAAAAAGTTCAGATATTTTACAGGATTCAGCAGGAACTGTATGATTTCCCGATTTTGTGCTTAACGATACAACCATTAGTAGAAAATGTATATTGTCATGGCCTGAAAGATGAGCAGAAAACAAAAATAATGCTCATAGAAGCTGTACTGGAAAATGATGATTTAAGAATTGTTGTAAGTGATAATGGATGCGGAATGAGTCCGGCTCAATTACAATATGTCCACTCACTTCTTGCAGCTAATATTACCTCAAAAGTTATCAGCGAAGAATCTCCCAGAACAGGAATTGGTCTTGTAAATGTAAATAACCGTCTTGTTCTGTATTATGGAGAAGAGTCGGGAATCACTATTGAAAGTGAAGAGGGAAAAGGTACAAAAGTTTCATTTAGGGTTAAAAGGGAAAAGGTGGTGCCGGATGAAAGTTTTGATAATTGATGATGAGGAAAATATACGTTTTTTGCTATGTAATTTTCTGAAAAAGTTTGAAAGCGAATTACAAATTGTCGGAACCTGTGATAACGGAGAAGAAGGTTTGGAATTGTGCAAGAAACTATCTCCGGACCTGATCATTTCTGATATCCGAATGCCCAAAATGTCTGGCCTTGAACTTCTTAGAAAAGTACGGGAAACGAATAAAAACTGTTTTTGCATTTTTGTCAGTGCATATACAGAATTTTCTTATGTGCATGAAGCAATTAAAAATGGAGCAGTAGATTATATTTTAAAGCCCATTCAGGAGGAAGAGTTATATAAGATTATCGGGAAAGTGATAGGTGAGTGGAAAAAAAGCAGAAATGAAAAGGAAAAAGTAAAATTACTTCAGAGTGAAGTGAAAAAATTAAAAAAGGAAAAGCAGATCGATTACAAAAGTGATTACGATTCAGAAAAATACAGTAAATCAGTCAGAAATGTGTTGAGTTATATTGAAGAAAATTATCATCAGGATATTTCTCTGGAATCCGCCGCTACAGAGGTGTTTATGAATAAAAATTATTTATCCAGTTTATTCTGTAATGAAATGGGCGTGGGATTTACAAAGTATCTTAGTGATTTTCGCTTGAAAAAGGCCAAGATCTTATTGAGAGAAACAGAATTAAATATAAATGAAATAGCGAATATGACAGGATTTGCAACAGCGAATTATTTTGTCCGGGTGTTCAAAAAGCAGGAAAACTGTACCCCCAAAGAATATAGGATTATGGAGGAGCGGAAACTAAAATGAAAGCACTGGAAATTGGAAATGTAAAAATTACAAGTGGGTTCTGGAAAGAATATCAGGAATTGATATTAAAAAAAGTAATCCCTTATCAGTGGGATATTTTGAATGATAAAGTAAAAGGAATCGAAAAAAGCCATGCTATAGATAACTTCCGAATTGCAGCTGGTATTTCAAATGATAAATTTTACGGAGAAGCATATCAGGACAGTGATTTGTACAAATGGCTAGAAGCTGTAGGAAACGCACTACAGGTGGAAAATAATATTGAATTGGAAAAAAAGGCAGATGAGGTTATTGACCTTCTGGAAGGAGCTCAGGAAGAAGATGGATACTTAAATACCTATTTCCAGCTTGTTGAGCCAGAGAAAAAATGGTCTAATATTTTAGAGTGCCATGAATTATATTGCGCAGGACATTTAATTGAGGCTGCCATAGCATATTATAAGGGAACAGGAAAAGATAAAATATTAAAAATTGCCTGCAAGTTTGCAGATTGTATTAATGAGAAATTTGGACCGGAAGAGTGGAAGATGCATGGATATCCAGGGCATCAGGAGTTGGAACTTGCGCTGGTGAAACTGTATGATCTCACGAATGAAAATAAATATTTAAAATTAGCGGAATATTTTATTGACATGCGTGGAACAAATCAATTTTTTGAAGAAGAATTTATAAAACGTAAAAGAATTTGTCACTGGACAAAATGTAAAGTGGAAGAACCAAATAGAAGATATAATCAATTTCCATATCAGGAGTATAATCAATTCCACCAACCGGTACGTATGCAAAAGAAAGCAACGGGGCATGCTGTCAGAGCGGTATATATGTATACAGCAATGGCAGATCTGGCTTATCATAATGGAGATAAGGAATTGCTGGATAGCTGTAAAGCATTGTGGGATAATATTACGAATAAGCAGATTTATATAAATGGAAGTATTGGCTCTACACCTTCCGGTGAAGCTTTTACGAAAGACTATGATCTCCCTAATGATACGAATTATTCGGAAACCTGTGCAGCTCTTGGAATGATCTTTTTTACTTTTAAAATGCTGCAAAATTTTGAGCAGAGTTGTTATGCGGATACAATTGAATATATTTTTTATAATGCAGTATTATCAGGCCTTGGTCTGGATGGAGAACATTTCTTTTATGCGAATCCAATGGAGATGCTTCCCAGACGCAGCAAGGATAATCCGGAGAGGAATCATTTGAAAGCCGTTCGGCAGCAGTGGTATGCCTGTTCCTGCTGTCCACCCAATATTGCACGTACATTAGCAGGACTTGGGAAATACATATATGGATTAGAAGAGGATGAAAGTATACTGTATGTGAACCAGTTTATAAACAGTGAAGCTGCTGTTGAAAGAAATGGAAAACAGTATCAGGTAAAATTAGAGACACAGTTTCCGTTAAACGGAATAATCTCAATAACAGTCAGCGGCAAAGATTGTAGTAAAATAGCGATTCGACATCCTGCATGGTCCTCTGGTGTCAAGGTAAAGAAAAACGGGCGAGAAATTTTCTGTGAGAGATCTGAATCCGGGTATATTTTAGTTGATTTAGATACGCAGGAAATCAATAGAATTGATTTGGAATTTCAGATGGAACCAATTATCATAGCTGCGAATAGAAAAATCAGCTATGACGCAAGAAAAGCTGCTATTATTATGGGGCCTTTACTGTATTGTTTTGAGTCTATTGACAATGGAACTGAAATAGAAGAACTGGGCTTATATGCTCAGGGTGCTCTTGAAACAAAGAGAAACAGTATTGCAGGAAAAGAAATTAATACAATATATGCAAAAGGTGCCAGAAGAAGAGAACTGGCAGGAGATGCACTCTATGGAGTGTATCAGGAAATGAAAGAAGATGTAAAGCTTACAGCGATACCTTATTTCCTTTGGAATAACCGTGGAGAGGGAGAAATGAAAGTGTGGATTCCGGTTGAATAATTGTTCCTGCTTTTGAAATAATGATTATTGGGGATACTTGACATCTCCTTTCTCACTCTGTATCATAATATGCAAACTCACAGACAGTCACCTCCATACGCTATGGCTCATTTGAGTCATCTGCCGTATACAGTGGCTGTTTGTGCATATTGGATGGGGTGTAAGTATGGAACAAGAGGAAAAGAAGATATATACCATTGAGGATATTGCCCGGGAGCTGGGAGTGAGTAAAACTACAGTTTCCAGGGCTATTTCCGGAAAAGGACGAATCGGGCAAAAGACCAGGGAGCGGGTTTTTCAGTTTATAGAAGAACATGACTATCGGCCCAATGTGCTGGCTAGGGGGCTTGCACAGAGGAAAACCTATAATCTGGCGCTGCTTTTGCCAAAGGATTATATTGCAACAGAATTTCTTTTTTTTAAGGACTGCATGAATGGGATTTGTGAAGTTGCGTCCAGATATGATTATGATATCCTGATCTGTATGGTGGAAGAGGATGATTTATCTCAGCTTCAAAGACTGGAAGCAAATCGGAAGGTGGATGGGATGATCTTGAGCCGTGCTCTGGAGAATTCCAGAACTCAGAAGTATCTGAAATCCTGTCAGGTACCTTTTGTGGTGATCGGACCGTGTAAAGATAGAGAAATTCCCTCTGTGGACAACGAGAACCAGAGAGCCAGCGAGGAAATGACAAGCATTATGCTCATGAAGGGCAGCAGAAAGCTTGCACTTCTGGGAGGCGCGAAGAACTATAGCGTAACAAAAAGCCGATATCGGGGATTTGTAGCTGCTCATAAGAATCTGGGAGTAGAAATAAATGAAAATCTGATTTTTATGGATGCAGATAATCAGATAAAAGTGGCAGAAGCTGTGAAAAGCGCTCTGGAACAGGGAGCGGATGGAATTTTATGTATGGATGATGTGATCTGTGGCATGTGTCTTGGCAGCCTCAGGGAAAAGAAGGTTCATATTCCTTCGCAGATCAAGGTGGCCAGTCTGTATGACAGCAAGAATCTGGAGGACAACAATCCGCCGGTGACCAGTGTGAAATTTGACACAGTGCGTCTGGGAAATATGGCATGCAGAAAGCTTTTGGAGCTTTTGGGCGAACAGACGGAAAAAGAAGATGCATCATTAAGTTATCAGGTGGTTTTAAGAGAGTCCACGCAATAAAGAATAAATGAAATTATTGATTCCAGAACCTGGAAAAGCTTGGTACTTCGGTTCTGGAATCTTTTTGTTTGCCCGTCTATAAGATGCGGCGCTCTGCAAACAGCTGAAATACGATAGAACAATCGCTTGCGCAAAAACCAAAAACATAATTTAACAAGAAATAAAAATTGTGCAACATGCCATAAAATGAACCAAAAAATTAGACAATAGTATCCAATTGACATTAAAAGGAAAATAGAATATACTAAAAGCATGAACAAACGGTTGCGCAAAAGAGCAAAAGCAATTACACAAAGAAGAGAGTGGACTTCAAGACAAAGATAAAAAGCGGAACTTGAATCCAAGTGGATTGAATAAGGCACCTGCGCAGCAGTAAAAAGATCAGGAGGAAGAGACGATGAAGAAAGCAGTAAAGAAATTAATCGCACCGGTATTGGCAGTTGCTATGGCTGCATCCTGCACAGTATGCGTAAGTGCAGAGGAAAATGAGACAATTAAGTTGACCGTATGGGGAGCAGAGGAAGATCAGACTTTATTGAAAGAGCTTACCGATAAGTTCCAGGAAGCTTATCCGGATCAGACCTTTGACATTCAGATTGGTGTAGAATCTGAATCCACAGCAAAGGATACTGTTCTCACAGACATAGAGGCAGCTGCTGATGTATATGCATTTGCTGATGATCAGATCAACGACCTTGTAAAGGCTGGAGCACTTCTGAAGCTGGATGATTACGCAGATGCTCTTCAGCTTGCAGGAAAAACTCTTGATGATGTAAAGGCTGCAAATACAGAAGGTTCTATTGAGGCTGCAACAGTAGACGGAAGTCTTTATGCATTCCCAAGAGCAGCTGACAACGGATATTTTCTTTATTATGATTCATCTGTTCTCACAGAAGAAGATGTAGCAAGCTGGGACAGCCTTCTTGCTGCAGCAGATAAAGCTGGAAAGAAAGTTGGTATGACCCTTGCTTCCGGATGGTACAATGCGTCCTTCTTCTACGGTGCAGGATTTACCACAGGCCTTAATGACGATGGAACAACTTCCATGGATTGGAACGGCACAAGCGCTGATGGCTATACCGGTGTTGATGTTGTAAAGGGAATGCTGAATATTGCTGGAAATTCCGCATTTATGGCAATCGCAGATGGTGATATTTCCAATCAGCTTGCTTCTGGAAACCTTGTAGCATGTGTATCCGGTACATGGGATGGAATCACAGCACAGGATGTTTTCGGCGACGGTTATGCAGCTTCTAAGCTTCCTACCTTTACAGTAGGTGATCAGCAGGTTCAGCAGGGCTCCGTAGCTGGTTATAAATTTATCGGTGTAAACGGATATTCAGAGAACTCCGGATGGGCAGTTCTTCTTGCTGAATACCTTACAAATGAGGAGTCTCAGCAGGCATTCTTTGACCAGAGAGAGATCGGTCCATCTAACAAAAACGTAGCAGCTTCTGATTCTGTAAAAGAGAACATCGCTCTTGGAGCACTTGCTCAGCAGTCTGAGTTTGCACAGGCTCAGAAAGTTGGCGGAAAATATTGGGATCCAACTCAGACATTTGGAGAGCTGATCGCACAGGGAACCCTTTTGGTAGACGATGACACAGCAATCCAGGAAGCACTTGACAACCTGGTAGATGGTGTAACTGCACCGGTAGAATAATGATCTGAATTTTCGGATGGTTATGCAGTTGCTTTCGATAAAGCGACTATAAAAAGAAAAAAATGCTGCTGTCAGCAATGTGGATAAAAGCTATATAGCTGAAAAGAAGCAGTGCAGAAAAAAGAAAAAACGGCTCATATGCAATCTGCATGTGGGCCGTTTCAAAAGTAAGGCGAGGAGGAGAGATATGGCAGAACAGGAAAAAACATCTATAATTTCTGCTATTGGCAGATTTTTCAGAGCAATCGGTGAATTCTTTGCAGAATTTGGGATTGCTGTGGCAAAGGGAGATGCTTTTGTAAAGCTGTCCTTGATTTGGATGGGCGCAGGCTATGCCAAGAGAAAACAGTATATCAAGGCTGTGCTTATGACACTTCTGGAAATTGCAGTTATTTTGTTTACTGTGAAATTTGCCATGGAGTATGTGCCAAAATTTGGAACTCTTGGCACAGTAAAAATGGAAAAAGTATTCAACATGAAGACCATGAAAAGTGAATTCAATGATTATGATAATTCTTTTACCATACTTCTGTTTTCACTGTTCAGCTTTGTGGTATGGATTGCGTCAGCGATCGTATGGATCAAAAATGTAGTTTATGCATATGAATTACAGAAACTGGATGAGGCTGGAAAACACATTAACACATTTAAAGAGGATTTAAAGTCTCTTACTGAGGAGAAATTCCATATCACTCTTCTGACTTTACCGGTTTTGGGTGTTGTGATCTTTACACTGATTCCTATCCTGCTTCTGATCTTTGTGGCATTTACCAATTATGATCAGCAGCACATGCCGCCTACAGAGCTGTTTTCCTGGGTGGGCTTCAGTAACTTTGCAAGTCTGTTCGGAGGCGGAGGTCTGACTTCTACTTTTGGCTATGCATTTGTAAGAGTTTTAGGGTGGACCCTTGTATGGGCATTTTTTGCAACTTTTACCACATATATCGGCGGAATATTGCTTTCCATGCTTTTAAATAGCAAGAAGACAAGACTTCCGAAAATGTGGCGTACTTTATTTATTATAACTATTGCGGTTCCTCAGTTTGTTTCCCTTCTTCTGGTAAGAAACTTTTTCTCAAACGGAGGTATTGTAAACACCATCTGCAACAGCATTGGGCTTACCGGATTTTTAAGAAGCATCGGACTGGTGTCCACAAGCTATATTCCGTTCCTTTCTGCACCAGGCTGGGCACATGTGATGATCATTCTCATCAATATCTGGATCGGTGTTCCTTATCAGATGCTGATTGCTACAGGTGTGCTGATGAACCTTCCGTCTGACCAGCTGGAAAGTGCAAGAGTGGATGGTGCAACTAATTTCCAGATTTTCAGGAAAATTACAATGCCGTATCTGCTTTTTGTTACAGGTCCGGCGTTGATAACGGATTTCGTAAAGAATATTAACAACTTTAATGTAATTTATCTGCTTACACAGGATGTGTATACAACTACCAATCAGGCCATGGCAAATTCCCAGGCAAAAGAGGTGGATCTTCTTGTTACCTGGCTGTTCCGTTTGACCCAGGATTATTACAACTACAAGATGGCATCTGCCATTGGTATCATTGTATTTATCATCTGTGCAATATTCACCCTGGTTGCATTTAACAGGATGATCAAGGGAGATAAGGAGGGAACTTATCAATAATGAAAAAGATGAAAGATAACAGAACTTCTTCTATAGTTTTACATAATTTATTGATTGCAGTGCTTGCCTTTATATGGCTGATTCCGATTATCTGGCTGTTATGTACTTCTTTCAGTGCGTATCCGGGAATGAATACAAGCACCTTTTTCCCAAAAAACTGGAGTATTTCCGCTTATAGCAAACTGTTCCACCCGGATTCCGTGGCGCAGTTTCCACAGTGGTTTTTAAATACCT
This sequence comes from uncultured Blautia sp., assembly GCA_934394595.1. Lineage (GTDB taxonomy): Bacteria > Bacillota > Clostridia > Lachnospirales > Lachnospiraceae > Blautia_A. The sequence goes on from CAKRRX010000035.1 coordinate 15,428, forward strand.
TTATCATTGCATGCTTCAGCTGTGTGATCTCCACCATGTTTGTACTGATGGTTGCTTATGCAACCTCTGTAATGCGTTTTAAGATGCGAAAACCTCTTATGAACATGGCGGTTATCCTGAATCTGTTTCCGGGAATGCTGGCGATGATCGCCGTATATTTTACTCTGAAATCCTTTAATCTGACCAACAGCTATGCAGGCCTTATCATGGTTTATTCTGCCTCATCAGGTCTTGGTTATCTGATCGCAAAAGGATTTTTTGACACTGTGCCAAGAGCCCTTTGCGAGGCAGCACGTATTGACGGATGCAGTGAGGCAAGGATCTTTTTCCAGATGGTACTTCCCATGAGCCGTCCTATCGTTGTTTACACGGTAATCAGCAGTTTCCTTGTTCCGTGGATGGATTTTGTATATGCGAAGATGATCCTCAATGCAGGTATTTCTTCCAAATATACAGTAGCGATCGGACTTTATAAAATGCTGGATAAGAGCTTGATCAATAACTACTTTACACAGTTCTGTGCAGGTGGTGTACTGGTATCGATCCCTATTTCTATTTTGTTTATGATCATGCAGAAATTTTATGTGGAAGGAATTACAGGCGGCGCTGTAAAAGGTTGATGTTTTATGACGGGAAGAAAAGGAATTGTCTGGAAAACTCCGGACATTACAGCAGATGGTCTGAAGATGTTTGCGTGTATTGTCATGCTGCTTCGGACGATTGGAATTGTGATCGTGGAAAAAGGAATGATCCATCTGGATCAGTATACCCAGGAGAGCTTGAATCAGGCAATGGCCCGGGATTCCCGTCTTATGACACTTGCAGGAGTGGGGTCTGTGCTGCAGCTGCTGGGCGGTCTTGCCATTCCCATATTTGCATTTTTGCTTGTAGAAGGATTCCGTAATACATCCAATTATAAAAAATATCTGCTCACAATGCTTCTTGCAGCGCTTGTGTGTGAAATCCCTTATGATCTGGCTATGAGCGGTAAGGTGCTGGATCTGTCCGGTCAGAATGGACTTCTGACTATGTGTATTTGCCTGCTTATGTTGAAATGTATGGACCTTGTAAAGAATATGCCAGGTTTTTCAGGAAAGCTGGTAAAGGTTCTGATCACATTGGCAGCAGTGCTGTGGACAAGCCTTTTGCGCTGCGAGTACGGACTTTGTACGGTTCTTCTGACAGCGGTATTTTATGTATTCTATACAAGAAATGTGCTGAAAACCGTTCTTGGTGGTCTGATCAGTATTATGTATGTCACAGGCCCGCTGGCTTTTTACGGGCTTTGGTGTTACAACGGTGAGAGAAAAGACCGTATCAGTAAATACGTATATTATGCTTTTTACCCAGCCAGTCTTCTGGTACTTGGGATAGCTGCAAAATTGATATCTTAACCGAATCAAGTAAGTCCCCTGCTGAGGTTGCGAAAAGCAATAAGCAGTGGGTGGGGACTTGCTTGTATCAGGAGGAGTGCAAGCTCCTTCTGATAAACTGCGGAGCAGTTATTCGGTTATGAGCAAGTAGCGAAGCGGATTGCGAATATCCGCTTGATCTGCGTAAGGAGAGACAGTATGGAATTTAAGACAGAGAAGCTGCTTCACGGCGGCGATTATAATCCTGAACAGTGGCTGAAACGGCCGGATATTCTGGAGAAAGACCTGGATATGCTGGAAAAAGCCAACTGCAATGTAGTGACACTTGGTGTTTTTTCCTGGTCTACATTAGAGCCAGAAGAAGGGATTTTTCACTTTGAATGGCTCCAGGAAATCATAGACAAATTATATAAAAGAGGGATTTCTACTATCCTGGGTACGCCTTCCGGTGCGAGACCGAAATGGATGGCAGATAAATATCCGGAGGTACTTCGGGTAGATGAGACCGGACACCGGAACCACTTTGGTTTTCGCCATAATCACTGCTATACCTCCCCTGTGTACAGAGAAAAAGTACATATTATGAATAAAAAACTGGCAGAGGAAGTAGCGGTACATCCGGGTGTGATTCTTTTGCATATTTCCAATGAATTAGGCGGGGAGTGCCATTGTCCGCTGTGCCAGGAGGCATTTAGAGGATGGCTGAAGGAAAAATATCAGACCATTGAGAACCTCAATGATCGCTGGTGTACCACCTTCTGGAGCCATACTTATCAGAATTTTGACCAGATCGAAAGCCCTTCCAGAATCGGAGAGACACAGCTCCATGGGCTGAATTTGGACTGGAAGCGCTTTGTTACCCATCAGACCGTTGATTTTCTTCGTCAGGAAGTGTCGGCCTTAAGAGAAGGGGGAAGCGAGCTTCCGGTAACCGCCAATCTGATGCACTTTTTCGGAGGGCTTGATTACTTTAAGCTTGCAAAAGAAATTGATGTGGTTTCCTGGGATACCTATCCAACCTGGTACAAGAAGCCTCTCATTGATATCGCATATGACAATGGAATGTGCCATGACCTGATGCGTTCGCTGAAAAGAAAGCCCTTTTTCCAGATGGAATCCTGCCCAACCTCTACCAACTGGCAGAGTGTGAGCAAGCTGAAAAAGCCTGGAATGCTTTTTGCCCAGTCTATGCAAGCAATTGCCCATGGCAGTGAAGGTGCGCTGTATTTCCAGATCCGGCAGAGCAGAGGCGCTTCTGAGAAATTCCACGGTGCAGTCATCGATCATTATGGTGGAGAGGATACCCGGGTATTCCGGGAAGTTTCGGAAGTGGGCGCTGCATTAAAAGAGCTGAAAGAACTGGCTGGAACTACTACCAGAAGCCAGGTTGCCATGATCTATGACTGGGACAGCCAGTGGGCAATGGAAGACAGCCAGGGGCCGAGAAACAAAGGGCTTCACTATATGGAGGCCATGCTGAAATATTATCGTGGATTCCGTAAGCAGGGGCTTAACGTGGATCTGATCGATATGACCTGTGATCTGGATGCCTATAAAATTCTGGCAATGCCTATGGTTTATATGTTCAAGGAAGGGTTTGCAGAAAAAGTACGTACTTTTGTGGAAAATGGAGGAATTCTTATCACCAGCTACTGGTCCGGAATCGTAGATGATACAGACCGCTGTTACCTGGGTGGAACTCCTCACGGCCTTATGGATGTTCTGGGGCTTCGCAGTACAGAGATTGACGGACTTTATGACTGGGAAGAGAATCAGATGGTTCCGGAAACAGGAAATCAGCTGGGCCTTACAGATACATACATCTGTAAGAATCTGTGTGACTTGGTGGAGCTTCGCGGTGCAAAGCCTCTGATGACTTACGGAAGCGATTTTTACCAGGGTTATCCCTGCCTTACCGTAAATACCTTTGGAAAGGGAAATGCCTGGTATGTGGCAGCAGATGCAGATGAGAAGTTCTATGCAGATTTCCTTGGAAAAATTGTGAAGGACAGCTGCGTTTCCAGTGGTATTTCAGAGGAAATCCCAGATGCCCTGGAGATCACTGTGCGGGAACGTGATGATGTAAAATATTACATTTACCAGAATTATGGTACACAGGCAGTAAAAATCCCGGTTCCGGATGGAAAAGTAACCTGGATTTATGGAAATGGACAGGAAGAACTAAAGGTTTACGGACTGGCAGTGGCAAAAGTGGAATAAAACTTTCCGGTAAAGGATGAAGACAAAACGGTGAAGCAGATTCTATAGTCTGTTTCGCCGTTTTGTGATATGATGGGAATAAAACAAAATGGAATGTTTGTTTCTATATGGAGGTGCTGGCAATGAAGTGGAAAACGAAAATTCAAAAATCAATGGTAATTCTGTGTGCTGGAGTTTGGTCTGTGTCATTGGGAAATGCAGGAGCTATGGCAGAATGTCAGGATCAGACAGAGGAATGCAATCCAGTGAAATATTCTGAGATGTGGGAGTACCCTTATTATGAAGGGGTGATCGCAGATACCGCAGCCAATTATAGCGATGGTCCAGCAGGAGGACCGTCCATTGCTCTGTACGATATAGATCAGGATGGAACCAGGGAGCTGATCGTGGCTTATGGCACCTGCATGGCAGACTGGACAAATGACGTGTATACATTGGAAGAGGGAAATCTGGTGACCATGATCGGAGGACTTGCCGGGTATCTCCTTTTTTACAGTGCGCCAGATGGAAATGGCATCTACACCATGTATGGAAAACAAGGCTATCAGGATATTGAGCGTGTGACAAAAGCGGGAAATACACTTTCAGAAACCACCATAGAGAGCCGGGAACTTGGGCAGAATGAAGATTATGCTTCCTTTGACAAGCCCATTGAGTTGACTTCCCTGTCCTGTCCGGCCTATGATGTGCAGATCAATGCATCTGACGGTGGTGTGAATCTTCGTGAAGGTCCCGGAGTGAAATATGATAAAGTACGAGAGGATATGGTTCCCACAGGTGCAGTGGTTACCATTATCAGGGAATCTACAGCTGAAAATGGTGTCCTGTGGGGATATACCTATTATGATCACTGCTATGGATGGATCACACTTACGCCGGTTATCCGGGTAGAGTAAAGGTGGGGCCAAGCATAGTGTAGCTGAAAGCATAGAGAAAATTTTCAAAATATGTTCTGGAGAAAAGGAGAGGGCCAGATGCTCTATATCAGTCATTTATTACCTGATGAGGAAATGAAAGAATTTACACAAAAATATGGAACAGGAATTGAAAGCATTGATTTTTCCATTTCTGATAATCTGGATCATCTTTCGGAAACTGTGGAAAATTACAGAAAGAAAATGGAGACTATGGGGACAGATGCGCTGATTCTTCATGGGCCTTTTCTGGATATCAATCCCTGTGCCTATGACAGTCTGGTAAGAGAGGTGACCATGAAGCGATTTTCCCAGTGTTATGAGGCAGGGGTGCTTCTGGGAGCCGGGAAAATCGTGTTTCATTCCGGAATGAATCCCTACGTCTATTATAAGGAGAGCTGGGCAGAACATGTGGCGCTTTTCTGGCAGGAATTTATGGAAGATCACACAGAACTTGAGGTGGTGCTGGAAAATGTGTTTGATGATGACTGGAGGTTGCTTCTTGATGTGTGCAACAGAGTAAACAGGCCAAATTTCAAGCTTTGTCTGGATATTGGCCATGCTCACTGCTATTCCTCTCTGGACGTGCTGCAATGGGCAGAAAATCTGGCACCGTATGTTACCCATGTACATGTTCATGACAATTGTGGAGATCGGGATTCCCACATCGGATTAGGAAAAGGAAATCTACTCTGGAAAGAAGTTCTTTCTTTTCTTCCGGAAAATGAACAGCGTACCTGGACCGTAGAATGTATGAAAAAAGCGGATGTGCAGGCTTGCCTGGATGCTTTGCATGTCGAAAAATGACGAAAAAAAGTGTATGATTTTTGTTGAAATTATGAGAAAAACCCCGTAGAATAATGACGAAAATAGTGACTAGTGGAATCTAAAAAATTTTATGGAGGAAGCCATACATGGAAAATACAGTTATAAGCGAGAATATTATGCGGTACAACATTGAGAAACTTCTGGAAAACTGGAGCAGCAATACGGAAGAGGATGAGTACATCCGACAGGACAATGAGGATATGAAGTATCTGGAATACAGATATGAGAGCCTGAAGCTGCCTTATACTGCAAAGCGGGTGGCAGATGATTACATTGCCTGTGTAAAGACCCGGGACGAGCGCATGGCAGATCTGGCATATGCAGCCGGACTTCGGGATGGATTGGCGCTGGTAAAAAAGCTGGGAATGCTCGTGGAAAGTGCAGAGAACCTTTTGCCGGCAAAATGAAAGCGCTTACCTACAGCATTTTTTCCAGGCATTCTACGATCAGACGCAGATTGCGGATAGCGCCTAAAGTATCATTTTTTTGCTCCAGGGAATGATTGCATCCCTCGAAGATGCCGCCGGTTTTGGAAGGAAAATTCCGGGCGGCGGCGCGGATCTTGTTCTCAGGCATATAAGGATCAGCAGTGCCTGCAAAGAAAAGACCATCTATATCAGAAAGATAGCGCAAGGTTGAAGGAATGGGCGTCATCAGAAACTGGTGTACTCTGCCCTTTAGATTCAGGGCGCTCTCCATCTGGCAGGCAATGGTAGTGCCGATGCTTTTGGAAATAAAAACAATCTTATCGTAATCAGAAAAGGAAATGTTCTCCAGCTGAGGGAGCGTTCTTTTTGCGGCAAGCTTTATGACCGGTTCCAGTTCAGAGGGGGTGCGGCCCCGGAAGGTGTGGATATCTTGTCCGTAATCAAGGCGGATGATTTCGTAATTATGTTCCGCAGCCATGGCAGCTGTGTAGTATAAAAGGGGTCGGGTACAGGTGTAGCCTACTCCTGGAAAAATAACAGCCAGTTTTTTCATAAAGTACCTCTTTTCATGAATCTGTATGACCGAATCAGATGTCTGGGTAGTCGTATAATGGTATTATATACTTTGGGAGTGGGAAATGTAAAGAAAGTACCAGAAGAAATATGATGAATTATCTGTGAAGATATGTTATAATGTGCGCTGATAAACAGCGAAAAAAAGTAAAATTTATACGATGTGATACGAGGTACTATATTATGAAATTACTGATCGTGCGTCATGGTGATCCGGATTATGACATTGATTCCCTTACAGAAAAGGGCTGGAAAGAAGCGGAGTATCTGTCCCAGAAGCTTTGTAAGCTGGATGTAAAGGCTTTTTATGTTTCTCCCCTTGGAAGAGCAAAAGATACTGCGGCTCCGACCTTAAAGAAAATGGGCAGGAGTGCCGAAGTGTGTGACTGGCTGCAGGAATTTCCATGTCGTATCTGGCGTCCGGATGTGACAAAAGAGAAGATGATCGCCTGGGACTGGCTTCCACAGGATTGGATGCAGGATGAAAGATTCTTCCAATGTGACCATTGGTTTGAAAATGAAGCTTTGCAGGAAGGTCATGTAAAAGAAGAGTACGACTATGTGATCCGTGAGTTTGATAAACTGCTGGCAAAGCATGGATATCAGCGGGAGAAGCGGTATTATAAAGCTGTGGAGGCAAATAATGATACCATTATCCTGTTCTGCCATTTTGGACTGGAATGCGTGCTGCTCAGCCATTTGCTGAATATTTCTCCTATGGTGCTGTGGCATGGTGTATGTGCTGCTCCTTCTTCTGTTACTACACTGGTGACAGAGGAGAGAAGAGAGGGGATTGCTGTTTTCCGTATGAGTTCTTTCGGAGATATTTCCCATCTCTATGCCAACGAGGAACCACCTGCATTTGCAGCAAGGTTCTGTGAGACTTACAAGAACGAAGATCAGAGACATGATTAATTTTCATTTTATAAATTTTATAAGACTATTAGGGAAATATTAACAGGGGCTATTTACCCCTGTTATTTTCTGTATAAAAGGCTGGAAAGCCTTGATTTTGCTAGAAAAAATTATGAAATTGGTTTTATCAGGATTTATCATGTAAATTCAGTTTGGAACAGCTGAAATTTAATATATGGGGGAAACTGTGGGGTAAAAAGTGGGGTATAGTTTGAAGCTCATTTTTCAATGTAGCAGTTGTAGAAAGGGAGAATATTAGCTATAATATAAAAAAGGAGCAAACTGGTGAAAGATGATTACATGAATTAATGTCTGATGAAAGAAGTGATTGTATGCCAGAAAATGTAAGCAGTATTATATATAAATTTTCCCAGGAAGTGAAGCGTTTGCTGGGTGAA
>CAKRRX010000036.1 GCA_934394595.1 uncultured Blautia sp.
AGAGAAGAACTTCTTGGCAAACTGCTTGGAAGTATCCAGTCTCCTATTACCAACTTTGCTCGTGTGCTTAATCAGATTGCAGAGCAGAAGGGTGGAGAGGCTGAAGCACCAGCTGCAGAATAATTTAAGTATCTGTCGCTGATTCGAATCATTGATTCCCAAATTGGAAATGCCGCCAGTGGGCGACATCACCAGAATGTCAGTTGCCTTGCAACTGTCGATCGCGAAAATATTAAAAATGGAGGAAAATTATAATGGCAAAGTTAACAACAGCTGAGTTTATCGAAGCAATCAAAGAGTTATCTGTATTAGAGTTAAATGATTTAGTAAAAGCTTGCGAGGAAGAGTTCGGTGTATCCGCAGCAGCAGGCGTTGTTGTAGCAGCAGCAGGTGCTGGTGAAGCAGCTGAGGAGAAAGATGAGTTTGACGTAGAGCTTACAGAAGTAGGTCCTAACAAAGTTAAAGTTATCAAAGTTGTTCGTGAGATCACAGGTTTAGGCCTTAAAGAAGCTAAGGAAGTTGTTGATAACGCTCCTAAAGCAGTTAAAGAAGCAGTTTCCAAAGCAGAGGCTGAGGATATCAAGACTAAACTTGAAGCTGAAGGCGCTAAAGTTACTCTTAAATAATTTCGGCGAAACAAGCTCCCCGCAGAAGTCTGCCTGGCAGGCCACTGCGGGGATTTTTATGTTGTGAAAAAGTGTGAATAGTTTCCTGTGATCCATACAGAAATTTATGGAATGATTTTAAAACAGGCTCGATGATGAGGAGGATCATGCCCATGAAAAAAAGAATACTGTCCGTTTTTCTTGGAACAGTACTTATCCTGGAAAATGGAGCAGCAGTATCTGCGGCGGAGAACAGTACATTTCCGGGGAAATTTGAACAAATGGCAGCTGAATCTTCACAAGTGCCAAATGAAACAGAAATACCGGAAACTATTGAAGAAGAGCAAAATCCTGAAATATTGGAGGATAGTACGGATCCTGGCGAAACAGAATGGTTTGTCGGTGAAGAGGATGCTGTGTTTACAGGGAATGGGGAAGAAGAATTTTTATCAGAAGATGGAATTTCTGATGGATTCTCCGATGGAACAGAAGCCTGGGAAGATCAGTTGGATGAGAAGCAGGAAAAAGCGCTGGCACCTGATGCCACAGAGGCAGTTCTGGATGCAGAACAGGGAAGTGATATTACAGAGTCTCTGAATCAGCTTCTACTGCTTATGAGCCAAAGAGCTTCAGCCCAAAATCCATGCAAGGTGACCATTCCACCTGGAAATTATCAGTTGTCAGGTACTATTTGCATGTACAGCAACCTGACTTTATGTGCAGAAGGCGCAGTGATCACAAAAACTTCTGTCAGTAAGCATGTTCTTCTCCGCCTGGGAAATCAGTCGGAATCTGCCGGAGGATATGATGGGTATCAGAATATAACCATTGAGGGCGGCACCTGGGACTGTAATTATGCGGTTGTGGAGGATAAGGATGGAAGCGGTGGTTTTGTAAGCTTCCGAATCGGTCATGCCAATAATGTTACAATACGAAATGTGACATTTCTCAATAACCTTAAGTCCCATTTTGTGGAATTGGCAGGAGTTAAAAATGCCACAGTAACCGGTTGCACATTCCGGGGATATTATGAGGCATATGAAGGCGGCGGTCAGGAATGTATACAGCTGGATGCCTGCCTGGATTATATTTTTCCGGGATATCAGCCTTTTGACGGGGCAGTATGTGAGAACATTCTGATAGAAGGGAACACATTTGAGAATGTTTTTGCAGGGGTGGGAAGTCACAGTATGATGTACGACAGACCCTATCGGAATATTGTGGTACGGGGAAATATCTTTCACAATATTAAAAAGCGAACTGTCTGGTGCCTGAATTATGTGGATTCTCAGGTGGAAGACAATGTGATGGAAAATGTAGGCGGAGGCGTGCTGATAAGCAGTATGTATCTGCCAAATACCTATTTGGTGCCAGGGGCTTCTTCCGGTATTTCCGGAAACCATATGGCAGGAAATATATCTGTAAAAAGAAACAGAATTTCCATTTCTTCCACTTCTGTAGTAAATGATTCCACATGGAAGGGATATGGAATCCAGGTCCAGGGAAAAAAGATAGATGCGTCTGGGGCTGGCATCCCGGCAGGTATTTACAAAGAAACGCAGATTACAATAGAGGGAAATACCATTACCGGTCTGGGAACCGGAATTGCGCTGCAGCTGGCAGAGGACTGTACGATCAGTAATAATCAGCTGAACCTGGAAAGGGCCTCTGGATTTTCCAATATGGGTATTTCACTGGCTGCATCCTCACAGAATATAGTTCAGGATAATCTGGTAAACGGATGCAAAAATGTGGGTATATATCTGTACAATGGTGGCAGCAGTATAAAAATGGATTCTGCAAATAATCGTATTGAGAGGAATCTGGTGTCACAGACCTACGGGGACGGAATTCTGACAGAAGCGGGCTGTACAGGTACAGTGATCAGTAAGAATCAGATTGCATCTGGAAGGAAGAATGGAATCCTGGTGCGTGGCAGTAAAAACTGTCAGGTTGCAGGTAACCAGGTGACAAAATGTGGACGAAACGGAATATATCTGGATAATCTTGGAAATGCTACCATAAAAAACAATAAAATAGAAAACTGTTCTGGATGGGGACTGGGGATAAATGCCAGTGGTGTGCGTTCCTTTTATGGAAATTATGCTGCTTCTAATAAAAAATGCGGCATTTATGCAAAACAATCCAAAATTTCCGGAAATAAAAGAAACCGGTTGGAGGGGAATAAAAGCCCTTATGCAATTTATGCCAGCAAATGTACCGGAATCGTAACTGTGAGAGTACCGGTGTCCGCAAAAATCACCAGGAAGACAACCAGGCTCACAGGAAAAGCTCCCGGAGGAAGATCCCTTACCATATATGCTGTGGGAAAAAACAGCAATAAAAGAATTGGACGAGGATATATAAATACTGGTAAAAGATACAGTATTGCCATCCGTAAACAGAAAAAGGGAACAGTTCTCAGATTTGTGATGAAAGATAAATATGGAAATATATCCTACAGTAATAAAAAAGTGAAATAATTTTTAAAAACAACAGAAAAATTGCTTGACAGGCTTTTTTTGTTGTGCTATAGTGAAGAATGCTATATTATGGCTAGATATGCCTACTATGCTCAAGGGCAAAGAAGGCTGATGTTGTAATAAATAAAATAAAACAGGGGTGAAACGTCAATGGAAAAAAACAGAATTCGTTCTGTAAAAACTGGAAAAAGCATGCGAATGAGCTACCAGAGACAAAAAGAAGTCCTGGAAATGCCGAACTTGATCGAGGTCCAGAAGGATTCTTACCAGTGGTTTCTCGACGAAGGATTGAATGAAGTATTCGACGATATTTCTCCAATCGCAGACTACGGCGGAAAGCTCAGTCTTGAATTCATCGGCTTCACATTTGATGAAAAAGAGGCTAAATACACCATCGAGCAGTGTAAAGAACGTGACGTAACTTATGCCGCACCTTTGAAGGTTCGAGTGAGACTGATTAACAAGGAAACAGATGAGATCAACGAACACGAGATTTTCATGGGAGACCTGCCGATTATGACCGCGACAGGAACTTTCGTCATTAACGGTGCTGAGCGTGTTATTGTCAGCCAGTTAGTACGTTCCCCTGGAATCTATTATGCCATTGCACACGATAAAATCGGTAAGAGACTGTTTTCCTGTACAGTAATTCCTAATAGAGGAGCATGGCTGGAATATGAGACTGACTCCAACGATGTATTCTACGTGCGTGTGGACAGAACCCGTAAGGTTCCGATCACTGTACTGATCCGTGCACTTGGTGTTGGTTCCAATGCAGAGATCATTGATCTGTTTGGTGAAGAGCCGAAGATCCTTGCAAGTTTTACAAAAGATACTTCTACTAATTATGAAGAAGGTCTTCTGGAACTGTACAAGAAAATCCGTCCAGGTGAGCCGCTTGCAGTAGACAGTGCGGAGAGCCTGATCAATGCGATGTTCTTTGATCCGAGAAGATACGATCTTGCCAAGGTCGGACGTTATAAATTTAATAAGAAGCTTCATTTCAATAAACGAATTGTTGGACATAAGCTGGCTGACGATGTTGTGGAAGGTTCTACAGGAGAAATCCTTGCAGAAGCCGGCACTATTGTGACCAGAGAACTGGCAAATGCAATTCAGAACGCTGCAGTTCCATATGTATGGATCCAGGGTGAAGAAGACCGCAGAATTAAAGTTCTTTCCAATTTAATGGTAGATATGCATCATTATCTGCCAGAGATTGAGAATCTGGAAGAACTGGGTGTTACAGAGTTAGTATACTACCCTGTACTCGAAAAAATTCTGGAAGAAAATGACACACTTGAGGACAGAATCGCTGCGATCCGCAGAGATATCCATGACCTGATTCCGAAGCATATTACAAGAGAAGACATTTTTGCTTCTATCAACTACAATATGCATCTGGAATATGGCCTTGGAAATGATGACGATATCGACCATCTGGGCAACCGTCGTATCCGTGCGGTAGGCGAACTGCTTCAGAACCAGTACCGTATCGGTCTTTCCAGACTGGAACGTGTGGTTCGTGAGAGAATGACAACACAGGATGTGGAGAGTATTTCCCCACAGTCACTGATCAATATCAAGCCTGTTACAGCTGCTGTAAAAGAGTTCTTTGGTTCTTCCCAGCTGTCACAGTTCATGGATCAGAACAACCCTCTTGGTGAGCTGACCCATAAGAGGCGTCTCTCTGCATTAGGACCTGGCGGTCTGTCACGAGACAGAGCCGGATTCGAGGTTCGAGACGTTCACTATTCCCATTACGGAAGAATGTGCCCTATTGAGACTCCTGAGGGACCTAACATCGGTCTGATCAACTCCCTTGCATCCTATGCAAAGCTGAATCAGTACGGATTTGTAGAGGCACCTTACCGCAAGATTGATAAGACAGATCCTAGTAATCCGCGAGTAACAGACGAAGTTGTTTACATGACAGCGGATGAAGAGGACAATTACCATGTAGCACAGGCGAATGAGGCTCTGGACGAAGAAGGCCATTTCGTTCGTAAGAACGTTTCCGGTCGTTTCCGTGAAGAGACTCAGGAGTATGAGCGTCAGATGTTTGATTACATGGACGTATCTCCTAAGATGGTATTTTCTGTAGCTACAGCCCTGATCCCATTCCTTCAGAACGATGATGCGAACCGTGCGCTGATGGGATCAAACATGCAGCGTCAGGCAGTTCCGCTTCTTACTACCGAGGCTCCGGTTGTCGGTACAGGTATGGAAGCAAAAACTGCTGTTGACTCAGGTGTTTGTGTGGTTGCGAAGAAATCCGGTACTGTTCTTCGTTCCACATCTACCGATATCAGTATCAAGAATGACGATGGAACAAAAGATGATTATCATCTTACCAAGTTCCTCCGCAGTAACCAGAGCAACTGCTACAACCAGCGTCCAATCGTTAATCAGGGCGAGCATGTAGAAGCAGGAGATGTTATTGCTGATGGTCCTTCTACCTCTCAGGGAGAGCTTGCCCTTGGTAAGAACCCTCTGATCGGATTTATGACCTGGGAAGGTTATAACTACGAGGATGCGGTACTGTTAAGTGAAAAACTGGTACAGAACGATGTTTATACATCTGTTCACATTGAAGAATATGAGGCAGAAGCACGTGATACCAAGCTTGGACCGGAAGAGATCACCCGTGATGTTCCAGGTGTTGGTGATGATGCGCTTAAAGATCTTGATGAGCGTGGAATCATCCGTATCGGTGCTGAGGTACGTGCCGGGGATATCCTGGTTGGTAAGGTAACTCCTAAGGGAGAGACTGAGCTGACAGCTGAAGAGAGACTTCTTCGTGCGATCTTTGGTGAGAAAGCACGTGAGGTACGTGATACTTCCCTTAAAGTACCTCATGGTGAGTACGGTATCGTAGTAGATGCCAAAGTATTTACAAGAGAAAATGGTGACGAGCTGTCTCCTGGAGTAAATCAGTCTGTACGTATCTATATTGCACAGAAGAGAAAAATCTCCGTTGGTGATAAGATGGCTGGTCGTCATGGTAACAAGGGTGTCGTTTCCCGTGTACTTCCGGTTGAGGATATGCCATTCCTTCCAAACGGCCGTCCACTGGATATCGTGCTGAACCCACTGGGTGTACCTTCCCGTATGAACATCGGACAGGTCCTGGAGATCCACTTAAGTCTTGCCGCCAAGGCACTTGGCTTTAATATTTCCACTCCTGTATTTGATGGAGCTAATGAGAATGATATCCAGGATACACTGGAACTTGCAAATGACTATGTAAACACAGAGGATTTTGAAGAGTTCCGTGAGAAATACAAAGATATTCTGGCACCTGATGTAATGCAGTACCTGGATGAGAATAAAGCCCACAGAGCGCTGTGGAAAGGTGTTCCGATTTCCAGAGATGGTAAAGTACAGCTCCGTGACGGACGTACCGGTGAGTTCTTCGATGGCCCGACTACCATCGGACACATGCACTACCTGAAACTGCATCATCTGGTTGATGATAAGATCCATGCCCGTTCCACAGGTCCTTACTCTCTGGTTACACAGCAGCCACTGGGTGGTAAAGCTCAGTTCGGTGGACAGCGTTTCGGAGAGATGGAGGTTTGGGCTCTGGAGGCATATGGTGCATCCTATACACTCCAGGAAATCCTGACAGTTAAATCCGATGATGTAGTCGGTCGTGTGAAGACTTATGAAGCAATCATCAAGGGAGACAACATCCCTGAGCCTGGTATTCCGGAATCCTTTAAGGTTCTTCTTAAAGAGCTCCAGTCCCTGGCATTGGATGTACGTGTGCTCAAAGATGATCAGACAGAAGTTCAGATCATGGAGAATGTAGATTACGGCGAAACCGATCTTCGTGCAGTTATCGAGGGAGATTCCCGCGGACACAGAGGAGAGGAATCCTTCAGCAAACATGGCTATACCAAGCAGGAGTTTGACGGAGAGGAACTTGTTGATGTGGACGAGGACGAAGAAGAGGATTATGAATCCGAAATCGACGATTCCTACGATGATATCGAAGAGTAGAAAGGGGAAAAGAATACATGGCAGAATCAACCAATACCAATGAAACATATCAGCCAATGACTTTTGATGCCATTAAAATCGGACTGGCGTCCCCGGAAAAGATCAGAGAGTGGTCAAGAGGTGAGGTTACAAAACCGGAAACCATCAACTACCGTACCTTGAAACCGGAGAAAGACGGACTTTTCTGTGAAAGAATTTTCGGACCAAGCAAGGACTGGGAGTGCCACTGTGGTAAATATAAGAAAATCCGTTATAAAGGTGTTGTCTGCGACCGATGCGGCGTTGAGGTTACCAAGGCTTCCGTTCGTAGAGAGCGTATGGGTCACATTGAGCTTGCTGCTCCTGTTTCCCATATCTGGTATTTCAAGGGTATTCCGTCCCGTATGGGACTTATCCTGGATCTGACTCCAAGAACACTGGAGAAAGTCCTTTACTTTGCAAACTATATCGTACTGGATCCGGCAGATTCCGGACTCCAGTATAAGCAGATCCTTACAGAGAGAGAGTATCAGGATGCACGCGAGTCCTACGGATACAATTTCCGTGTAGGTATGGGTGCTGAGGCTATCAAAGAGCTTCTGATGGCAATCGATCTTGAGAAGGATTCCGCTGAATTAAAGGCAGAGCTGGTTAAGGCAACAGGCCAGAAACGTGCAAGAATCATCAAGCGTCTTGAAGTTGTTGAGTCTTTCCGTGAGTCAGGAAACCGTCCTGAGTGGATGATCCTTGACGTTGTACCTGTAATCCCGCCGGATCTTCGTCCTATGGTACAGCTGGATGGTGGACGTTTTGCAACATCTGACCTGAATGATCTGTACAGAAGAATCATTAATCGTAACAATCGTCTGAAAAGACTGCTGGAGCTTGGTGCTCCGGATATCATTGTCCGCAATGAGAAACGTATGCTTCAGGAGGCAGTTGATGCCCTGATCGATAATGGTCGTCGTGGCCGTCCGGTTACAGGACCTGGAAACAGAGCTCTGAAATCCCTTTCCGACATGCTGAAAGGTAAATCCGGACGTTTCCGTCAGAACCTTCTTGGTAAGCGTGTTGACTATTCCGGACGTTCCGTTATCGTTGTTGGACCAGAACTGAAAATTTATCAGTGCGGTCTGCCGAAAGAGATGGCAATCGAGCTGTTCAAGCCTTTTGTTATGAAAGAGCTGGTAGCAAACGGTACCTCTCACAATATCAAAAACGCCAAGAAGATGGTAGAGAAGCTTGAGCCAGCTGTATGGGATGTTCTGGAAGATGTTATCAAAGAGCATCCGGTTATGCTGAACCGTGCACCTACACTGCATCGTCTGGGTATCCAGGCGTTCGAGCCGATCCTTGTAGAAGGTAAGGCAATCAAGCTTCATCCGCTTGTTTGTACTGCGTTCAACGCTGACTTCGATGGTGACCAGATGGCTGTCCATCTTCCACTTACCCAGGAGGCACAGGCAGAGTGCCGATTCCTGCTTCTGTCTCCGAACAACCTGCTGAAACCTTCTGATGGTGGTCCTGTAGCCGTTCCTTCACAGGATATGGTTCTTGGTATTTACTATCTGACTCAGGAAAGACCTGGAAATAAGGGCGAAGGCAAGTTCTTCAAGAGCGTAAATGAGGCAATTCTGGCATATGAGAACCAGGTAATCACACTGCAGTCCAAGATCCTTGTTCGCTGCAGCAAGATTATGCCGGATGGAAGCACATTCACAGGTAATGTACAGTCTACATTGGGACGTTTCCTGTTTAATGAGATCCTGCCGCAGGATCTGGGATTTGTTGACAGAAGCATTCCGGGAAATGAGCTTCTTCTTGAGGTTGACTTCCTGGTTGGTAAGAAACAGCTGAAACAGATCCTTGAAAAAGTTATCAATACTCACGGAGCAACCAAAACTGCTGAGGTTCTGGACGCTATCAAGGCTATGGGTTACAAGTATTCTACAAGAGCTGCCATGACCGTATCCATTTCCGATATGACCGTGCCGCCACAGAAGCCTGAGATGATCAAGGTTGCACAGGATACTGTAGACAAGATCACCAAGAACTACAAACGTGGTCTTATTACTGAGGAAGAGCGTTATAAAGAGGTTGTAGATACCTGGAAGAAGACTGATGATGAGCTTACTCACGCACTTCTTTCCGGACTCGATAAATATAACAACATCTTCATGATGGCTGACTCCGGTGCCCGTGGATCCGATAAGCAGATCAAACAGCTTGCCGGTATGCGTGGATTGATGGCCGATACAACCGGACATACAATCGAGCTTCCTATCAAGTCAAACTTCCGTGAAGGTCTGGACGTACTGGAATACTTCATGTCCGCTCATGGAGCTCGTAAAGGACTTTCCGATACAGCTCTTCGTACAGCCGATTCCGGTTACCTGACAAGACGTCTTGTAGACGTATCTCAGGACCTGATCGTACGTGAGATGGACTGCTGTGAGAACAGACCAGAGATTTCCGGTATGTATGTAAAAGGTTTCATGGATGGCAAGGAGGAGATCGAGAGCCTTCAGGATCGTATCACAGGCCGTTTCTCCTGCGAGACCATTAAGAATAAAGAGGGCGAAGTCCTTGTAAAAGCAAATCATATGATCACTCCGAAGCGTGCTGCTCGTATCATGAAAGAGGGCGTAGACAACATTACCGGAGGTGCAGTTGAGCAGGTTAAGATCCGTACCATCCTCAGCTGTAAGTGCAAGGTTGGTGTGTGTGCGAAGTGTTATGGTGCCAACATGGCTACCGGTGAGCCGGTACAGGTTGGTGAGTCTATCGGTATCATCGCTGCACAGTCTATCGGTGAGCCTGGTACACAGCTGACCATGCGTACGTTCCATACTGGTGGTGTTGCCGGTGGAGATATCACACAGGGTCTTCCTCGTGTCGAGGAGCTTTTCGAGGCAAGAAAGCCGAAAGGACTTGCTGTTATCACTGAAATCAAGGGTGTTGCTACAATCAACGACACTAAGAAGAAGAGAGAGATCATCGTAACTGATCCGGAGAATGGTGATTCCAAGACTTACCTGATCCCATACGGTTCCCGTATCAAGATCATGGACGGACAGGTTATGGAAGCCGGTGATGAGCTTACAGAAGGTAGTGTAAACCCGCATGATATCCTTAGAATCAAGGGAGTTCGTGCAGTTCAGGATTATATGATCCGTGAGGTTCAGCGTGTATATCGTCTCCAGGGTGTTGAGATCAACGATAAGCATATTGAGGTTATCGTTCATCAGATGCTGAAGAAGATCCGCATTGAAGACAACGGAGATTCTGAGTTCCTGCCAGGTACACTTGTTGACTTCCTTGAGTACGAGGAAGTAAATGAGAAGCTGGAAGCTGAGGGCTTACGTCCTGCTGTTGGAAAACAGGGAATGCTTGGTATCACCAAGGCTTCTCTTGCAACAGATTCCTTCCTGTCAGCAGCTTCCTTCCAGGAAACCACCAAGGTTCTGACAGAAGCTGCAATCAAGGGTAAAGTTGACCATCTGATTGGTCTGAAGGAGAATGTAATTATCGGTAAACTGATCCCTGCCGGTACTGGTATGAAGTGCTACAGCGATGTAGAGCTGGATACTGGAATGCCGGAAGAAACCGAGGAAATCGACTTCGATGAGATGGATGATGACCAGGATCTTTTCGATGTAGCTGAGGATTCTGAGGAACTGGAAGCCGATGAGACTTCTGAGGATGCAGAAGATGCAGAGACTGATTCCACAGATGATATAGAAGAATAATAAATGAAAATCCCCCTGGGGCTGTAGAAATATAGCTTCAGGGGGACTTTTTTTGCAGGAAACGAAGAAAAGTCTATGAGAAACTCGCAAAGTGCATTTCTCATAGTTATGTGGTGATATAGTTAAAATCTATAACAGGTTCTTCAAAACAGCAATTCCCAAAAGGTAAATTAGGGGTTGCATATTAGAAAACTCTGCTATATAATAAACACCATCAAGAAAACATATAAAACATATCAAATTACTAGGAAAGGAGAAAGGCAAAATGACAGTACCAAGAATTGCAGGAGAAATGTGTAACACCATGAATATAGGAAACGGGAACATGTGCTGTTGTTGCTGCAGCTCCGTAAAATTTATGCAAATAGAATAAGTCAGAAGACATATGCGATAAAGCCAGAAAAGAACAGGAATGTTTTTGTACAGCAGGTTTTCGGATATGAACCTGTTATTTTTTTACCTTTTTTTCAAAAATAGAGGAAATCAGAGACCTTTTGAAAAGAAATTGAGAAAAATCAGATAAGAAAACGGAGGAAAATAAAATGAGCGGATGCAATTTTTCAGCAGTAAAGGAAGTAAAGGAGAAAGTAAAATATACAGATGAGCTTGCAGAGCAGTTTGCCAGAGAAGTTGGAGTAGATCCAAGACCAAATGAAACGTTGGTGGAGATTGATGAAAGAGGTGCTTTTATCAGACAGCCAAATGCTTTTATCCAGCCATTTGGAGATGAAAAAGGAGATTTAAAAGCAGAGGCGAATCGCTTTGGAATCTACTGGGCTACAGGCTGCAACTGGTCAAACAGACCAGTGATCGTAAGAGATCTTCTGGGGCTTCAGGATGTGATCTCAGATGTCAGAGTGTCACATTCCGGTGAGACCAATCGCTATGGACACGGATTTGGCAATCAGCCAGGATTTAAAGATCCAAATACCGGGGCTTACTTCCTCAGTGAGTTCTATAAAAGAGCAAATCCGGATTTCAAGGGAAGAGCTACAACTCCGACTCTGGTAGATATTAAGGAGAAAAAAGCGGTAAACAATGATTACCATCGTCTGACTAATTACCTGGAGGTTCAGTTCCGGCCACTCCAGCCAAAAGATGCACCAGACCTGTATCCGAAAAAATTCCGCAAGGAAATTGATGAGTTTAACGACTGGTTGTTTCCGCACATCAACAACAGTCATTATCGCATGGCATTTTGCCAGTCACCGGAGGCATATGATGAAGCTTACGAAGATTTTTATGAATCACTTGAAAAACTGGATAAGAGACTGGAAACAAACCGATTCCTCTTCGGAGATTACATTACAGACAGCGATGTCCGTGCTTATGTTACCCTGGTACGGTGGGATGTAAGCTATTTCCACAACATTGGGCCGGTGAAAAAACCAATTCGTGATTATAAAAATATCTGGGGATATTTAAGAGAGTTATATGCAATTCCGGCATTCCGCCATGGAAGTGATCCCCAGGTCCTGGCGCTGGATGGACCGAGAAAGAAGCTGGGAGAGATCCTTTTCAGAGGTTATAATGACAGAATTCTGGCAAAAGTGGATTTCGAGAAACTCTGGGCAGATGATGGCGCAAGAAAGAGCCTGAGTAAGACCCCGGATGAAGTATTTCTTCGACATCCGGAAGGAGAAACCTATGAAGAATATGCAGGACCGATTTCCAAAACTATCTGGAACAGTCCGAAATGGGAAGACCGAAATCCGAAGAACGGTACATTAAGTGTAGACCCATCCATTAATCCATTAAAAGGACTTTTATAATAGAAAATCGAAAGCGAGGAAAAGAGATTATGAAAAAATTAAATAAATTTACAGCTATTTTAGCGGCAGGTATTACTGCTGCAAGCCTTACAGTAGGTACTGCCACTGTATTTGCAGATTCCGATGTAACAGTTGTAAAAGGTGTGACCGGTGGTTCTCTTGCTCCGTACTTTTATGTAGGAGAGGATGATGAACTGACTGGTGTGGATATTGATATTGTAAAAGAGGTTTTTAACCGACTTCCACAGTATGAACTTCAGATTGATATCGCAGATGCCCTGCAGGGAGTGATCAGCGGACAGTATGACATTGCTATTAACAATTACGGATATACCGACGAAAGAGCAGAATCCTACTATTATTCCTATCCATACAAAACCAGCTTCAACGAGTACATCCAGCGCGCAGATGATGAACCGCTGACTTCCCTGGAAGATCTTGCAGACAGGGGATATAAGATTGAACTGGGGGCAGGAACTCTTACTGCAAATGCCCTGGAAAAATGGAATGAGGAAAACCCGGACCATCAGATCAATATTGTGTACTCCAATGCTGACTTTCAGGTAAAATATCAGCACATTGTAGATGGAGTTGCGGATGTGGCCATTGATGATGGCCCGCTGATCGATAACCTGCTTCCGAATTTCGGACTGGAAGGAAAACTTGTTGCCAATACCATTGATGAGGAAACCGAAGACTTTTTGTTTCCCCAGAATAATACCTATTTCCTCTTTGGGAAAAATGAGAAGGGTGCAGCCCTTCGTGAAGATGTAAACAAGGTATTAAAAGAGATGAAAGAAGATGGAACTCTTGCTCAGATCACAGAGAAGTATCTTGGCAAAGACACCAGTCCGGATGAAAAATATTTTGAGGAAACCATTAACTAATACAGCGAAAAACAATAAAGGAGTCAGAACATCATGTTGAAAATTTATCGAATCGAAAAAGGAGCGGAGCCCTGGAAATACAAAGCGTATGACTATATAAGGACAGATGCATTCTGTATAGGACAGAACATTCCCATTGAACTGGAATTTTCACATGATGAGAAAGAAGAGGAACTGCAGGCAGTGATCCTGGTGGAGGATCACAAGCCGGTAGCAGGCTGCCGTATTGCATTTCCTGATGAAAAGACCGGCAAGATCGAACGTGTCTGCGTAGTTCGGGAAAAGCAAAAAGGCGGCTATGGCAGGATCCTTATAAAAGAGGCAGAGGAATGGCTGAAAGAATATGGAATCCAACATATCGTGATCAGCAGCCAGGATCGTGCTGCTGGTTTCTATGAAAAGCTTGGTTATCAGAAAAACACTGCTGTGGATCCTTCCGTATATGAAAAGCATCATAAGAAAAAAGAAGAGAAAAAGCAGGAGAAACCTGCAAAAAATCTTGGCTTTACCTGTGTACTGGTAGAAAAATATCTGTGAAAAAAAGGTACACATACAGAATCTGATTTGTAGGAGAAAAATCATGGGAAAATTATTTGACGTATCGCTGGTATTTACATCTATCCCGGAGCTTCTGAAAAAACTCCCAATCACATTGGAGCTTGCGTTATCCGCCATGCTTCTGGGGCTGGCACTGGGACTTGTAATGGCGATCATAAAAATGAAAAAAATAAAAATTCTGACACAGATCACAAATCTTCTGATTTCCCTTCTTCGGGGAACCCCTGTGATCGTACAGTTATACGTGGCATTTTTCGGAATTCCCATGTTTTTCCAGGCAATCAATCAAAAATTCGGCACAGATCTTGCTGTTGCCAAAATTCCGGGATTTGCCTATGCCATGGTAGCTTTGGGACTGAATCAGGCAGGCTTTATGGCGGAGATCATCCGGTCAGCGCTGCAGTCCGTAGACAGCGGACAGATTGAAGCCGCTCATGCACTTGGAATGACCTACGCTCAGGCACTTCGCAGGATCATACTTCCGGAAGCTATTGAGGTGGCCCTTCCTACCCTTGGAAATTCTCTGATCAGCATTATAAAAGGTACTTCACTGGCATTTACCTGTGCTGTTGTGGAAATTACAGCGCAAGGTCAGATCATTGGTGGAAAAACTTATCGCTTTTTTGAAGTATATGTATCACTGGCCATTATTTATTGGGTGATTACTTTGATCATAGAGCAGCTGATCCGTGTGATAGAAAATAAAATCCGGATCCCGGATCAGGTGGAACTGGTAAATGTCAGCAGGGAGGATTCGACAAATGATAAAAATTGACCATTTATCAAAAAAATTTAATGATAATGTGGTGCTGGATGATGTGAGCCTTGACATCAAAAAGGGAGATGTGGTAGGCATCATCGGCCCCTCCGGAACTGGGAAATCTACCCTGCTGCGCTGCATAAACCGGCTGGAAACTCCGGAAAAAGGAGCTGTTACCATTGGAGATAAAACCATTGATCTGTCAGAGAAAAAATCTAAGGAGCTTTTGTATCTGAGACAGAATACCGGAATGGTTTTTCAACGCTTCAATTTATTTGAGAAAAAAACAGCACTGGAAAACGTAATGGAAGGTCTGCTTGTGGTAAAGAAGCTTCCCAAAAAACAGGCAAAGGAAATTGCCTTGGAGCAGCTGGGAATGGTGGGAATGGAGCCCTGGGCGAACCATTATCCAAAACATCTTTCCGGTGGACAGCAGCAGCGTGTGGCATTGGCCAGAGCTCTCGCTATGAAGCCGCAGATCTTGCTTCTGGATGAACCTACCTCTGCGCTGGATCCGGAACTGGTAGGTGAAGTGCTGGATGTGATCCGCAAAGTTGCAGCACAGGGATATACTATGCTTCTGGTATCCCATGAGATGAATTTTATCCGTCATGTGTCCAATCGGGTAATCTTTCTGGATAAGGGACATGTGGTGGAGGATGGAACGCCAAAAGAGGTATTTGAGCATCCGAAAAATCCCCGTACACAGGAATTTTTCCGAAAAATGAACATTATGGCGCAGCCGGAGTATATGATATGAAAAATAAGAACGATATTATAGATGAAAAAATAGCAGATATATTTGAAAAACTGGTCTCCATTGATTCCCCCTCCCTGAAAGAGAGGAAGATGGCAGATCACCTGAAAACATTATTTGGTGAGATCGGGATAGAGCTGGAAGAGGATCAGACACAGGAAAAGACAGGCTCTGATGCAGGAAATTTGTTTGCAAGGCTGGAGGGAGAAGCGGACGCAGAGCCGCTTCTTCTTGGCGTACATATGGATACCGTGGACCCTGCCAGAAACAAAAAAGCGGTGTTTCACCCGGACGGTACTGTGACAAGTGACGGAACCACTGTACTTGGAGCCGATGATCTTGCCGGGATAACAGCAGTTTATGAAGCTGTATGTTTTCTGAAAAGAAACCGGATTTCGCACAGACCCGTGGAAATTCTCATTACAACAGGGGAGGAATTGTACTGCAAAGGCGCTAATGCATTTGACTACAGTAAGATCCGCTCCAAGGAGGCGTATGTACTGGATTTAAGCGGAAAAATCGGCACAGCAGCTTATGCAGCCCCCACTCTTGTTTCTTTTTCAGCAAAAATACAGGGAAAAGCAGCACATGCAGGATTTTCCCCGGAAAAAGGAATTAACAGCATTGCTATAGCTGCCAAGGGAATCGCAAGGCTTTCCCAGGGGCGTATTGATGAAACAACCACAGCAAATATTGGTACATTTTGTGGCGGTACCGGAACTAACATTGTACCGGAGGAGTGTGTACTAAAAGGAGAGATCCGCAGCCTGAACCATGAAAAAGCCATGAAAATCCTCAGAGAGTATCATGAAATTTTTCTGGAGGAGACGAACAAAGGTGGAGGCAGGCTGGAATGGGAAGAAAAATTAAATATTGTGGCTTATGAGACCCCTCTTGGTGGAAAAACGGTGCAGAATTATAAAAAAGCGGTGGAAAAGCTGGATCTTGTCCCGAAATTTGAGAAGACATTTGGAGGAAGTGACAACAATGTATTTGCTTTGCATGGTATTGAAGGGCTTGTAATTGCCACATCCATGAATCAGGTTCACAGCTGCCAGGAATATACCAGTATCCCGGAAATCCGGCAGGTGGCGCAGATTGTAGTAAATTTATGCATGATTTAAAGGCAGGATTTACAGGGGACAGGCGGAATGTAAAGTGAATTTGTGTACTGCATAAGGAAAATACAGGCAAAGGTATCATTTGTGGTAAGATTCTAGTATAATAGGGTCATAAATAGAACAGCCCATTTTTTGAAACTATCACAAATGTCTTGTAATAACAGGCATATCTTTTCTGAGAGGAGGGACATGCATGGCAAAAGAGTTTCCGGTTTCTGTATGGCCGGAGTGGAATCTGACAGAGAAGATCGGAGAAGGATCTTTTGGTAAGGTATACAAAGCAGAAAGAAAAGAAGGCGAGCGTACTTTCTATTCTGCGATTAAAATAATATCCATTCCCGAGAATAAAGGAGAACTGGACAGTGTGCGCTCAGAAATGGATGATGAGCGATCCACCAGGGAATATTTCCGAAATATGGTGGAAGACTGTGTTCAGGAAATATATACCATGGAGCATTTCTGTGGTAATTCCCATGTGGTATCTTTTGAGGATTTTAAGGTAGTAGAATATCTGGATGAGATTGGATGGGATATTTCTATCCGCATGGAATATCTTACCAGTTTTATGGATTATTGTACGGGCAAAGAGATGACAGAAAAGGAAGTGATCAAGCTGGGGTGTGACCTGAGCATGGCACTGATCTATTGTCATAAGCTGAACATTATTCACAGGGATGTGAAGCCGGAGAATATTTTTGTATCCAGGTTTGGCGATTTTAAGCTGGGCGATTTTGGCATTGCCAGGGAACAGATCCACACCATGAGTAATATGTCAAAAAAAGGCACTTATTCTTACATGGCACCTGAGATTTACAAAGGGGAGAAGTATGACAGCAGTGTGGATATTTATTCCCTTGGAATTGTGCTGTATAAGCTGATGAATCAGAATCGCCTGCCATTTCTTTCTCTGGACAAGCAGCTGATCACTTACCGGGATAAGGAGAGTGCCCTTTCCAGACGGATGGCAGGAGAGAAAATACCTGCACCGTCAAGAGCCAGTGCGGCTTTTGCCCGGATTATCTTAAAGGCTTGTGCGTATCGTCCGGAAAAAAGATACCATGATCCGGAGGAAATGCTTCGGGATCTGGAAAATCTCAGGTTAAATACTGCCGGAGCAGAAAAGGAATGGGAGAAGTCTCAGTGGGAACTCGCTAATTCCGCAGAGCTTGAGCGAGATCAGCTGAGATACAGAATACAGGAAGAAGAGGCAGCAGAAGAACTGGAGAAGACACAGATCGTCACTCCGGATCAGAATCTGTCTTCTTTTCGTGCACCCAAAAAAAAGAAATCCTACAAATTACAGAAAAAGATAAAATCAGGTTCCAGAAGCCGTTCAGATTACAGCGAACGGAATTTTGGAAGAACTTCAATATCTCCATGGACGGTGTCCATGATCGCTGTTATTGTTGTGGCTTGTATCATAACTGCCGTATATGTGAAGGTGGTTACAGATGAAGACAGGAAAGCGCAGAATATAGACAATGTTATGGAGATCCTGGAGGAAAATGATAACAGTACAGCTCAGATCGATGAATTTTCCACAGCAATCCAGACTGTGAAAGAACAGGCAAACACCATTGTGGAGGAACTGCCGGATTGCAAGGAAGTGGGAAAAGAGGGTGACAGGCTGCGTTATTATGACAGCAATGGCAAGCTTGTGAAAGCTCTTATCTATCCGGAATCATCCGATGATGGTGTTTATGAGGAATATTATTACTGGGATGAGCGTCTGTTCTTTGCATACATATGGACTGGAAACAAAAAGGAACTGTATTATTACGACAAGCGTGGAAAAATGATTCGCTGGATCGATACAGACGGAACTGTCCATGACCAGGAAAATGACAGTACAGAATACACCAAACGCGGAGAGAAATACTGGAAAAATGCACTGCAACAGCTGGATGAATAGACAGAAGAGGGAGAATATGGCATATCTTATTAAATACGCATATATTTGTCATACGGGAAAAATCCGGGTAAATAATGAAGACAATTTCTGGTGCTGTGGGGAGAAGCTTTCCGTTTGCAATGATGGATCAGATGGAATCCATACAGGCCGGCAGTTAGGGGGAGATTTGCCTGTATTTGGAGTTTTTGATGGAATGGGAGGCGAGAGCCAGGGGGAAATGGCATCCTATCTGGCATCCAGCACCTTTGATGACTTTTATCAATCCCACAGAAAGGATCTTAGGAGACAGCCGGAGGAATTTCTTTTGCAGGCATCCCTGGCTATGAACGATGCAGTGTGCAGATACAGCAGGGAGAAAAAGATTAATGCAATGGGAACTACTATGGCCATGATCGCTTTTGAGAACAGGGCTGTTCATATTTGCAACCTGGGAGATAGTCGTATATACGAAGTTTCACAGGGAAAACTAAAGCAGATTTCCAGAGACCACGTCCTTGCCGGTTATATGTTGGGAAAATCGCCTCTTACCCAGTTCCTGGGCATTGAAGAGGAAGATATGAAGATAGAGCCGGCAGTGAAATCTTTCCCATATGAGGATGGCAAACGTTATCTGTTGTGTTCTGATGGTGTGACTGATATGCTTTCAGATCCGGAACTGGAAAAAATACTGACGCAGGGGTTATCTGTGGAAGAGACGGCCCGCAGGCTCATGGATCAGGTGCTGGAAAGGGGCGCACGGGACAATACCACGATCATTCTCTGTGAAACAGAGCAAAAAATGCATCCTCTGCGCAGATGGATCTGGCAGAGCAGAAAAGAAAATGAAGGTGAGATATTATGAAAAACCGTATGCAGGATCTGGATTTTGAACAGACAGTAGCATTTGATTCCGTGAAGGATTTTGAATTTACCAGAAGAGCTGCACAGCGTTTTCGCCAGGTAGTAAGTCTTGATGGTTTTGAGGATGAAGATGCTGATGTGATCTTTCATTATCTTTATAAAGAAATGGAACTGGTGTCTTTTGGGGATCATCTGAAACGCTATATTTATGAGAGAGCAGGAATTGAGGAGCCTTTTGGAGAGGTTCCGCAGGAAGTATACCGGGATATTGCAGTGGATTCTTTTCGGGAGACCTACACGCCAAAATCCATGAACCCTACTTCTACCAAGCTTCCGGCTCTTGTAAATAACTGGCTCACACAGGCATCTGTGAAGCGGGAGACCGTATTTTTGCTGGGCTTTGGACTGCGGATGAGTGTGGAGGATGTATCCGATTTCCTTACCCGGGTCCTGAAAGAACAGGATTTTGATTTCCATAATCCCGATGAGGTAATCTACTGGTATTGCTATTTTAAGCAGCTTCCTTACAGTAAGGCTGAAGAATATAAGGAAAAATATAAAAAACTGGAACCGGCAGCAGATAAAGAAAAAGTGGCTTCTGTTATGAGTGGAAGCGGGATTCTTGATACAGAAGAAAAGCTTTTTCATTACCTGGCCTGTCTGAAGGCTGGCTGGGACGATCCCATGAATGAGAAAAGTCAGGCCTTTCAGGAATTCCAGCGTCTTCTGGAGCATGCAAAAGGGATCATTGCTGCGATGTATCAGAAAGATGAGGAAGAGAAAGGAAGGGAAAAGATCTGGAAAGCAGAAAATATTACGCCTTCTGATCTGGAAAAGGTTATCTGCAATGGAATTCCCATCAACAAGATGGGAAATCTGAAAAAGATGTCGGCTTCTATTCTTGCCCGTCATTTCAGCCAGAAAAGATTCAGCAGACAGCGTATTACCAATATTCTGAACCACAAGTTTCCAGTAGAGCGGTTCGACCTTCTTACATTGGAATTTTTTATTGTATCCCAGGAAATGGAAGATGACGATCCATATGAGCGGTATCATCATTTTATAGAAGAAGCACAGAAAACTCTGAAAAAGTGTGGGATGAGTGAGATTTATATTGTAAATCCTTACGAGTGTTTCCTTTTGATGTGTCTCCTCACAGACTGTCCGCTGGCGGTATTTTCTGAAATCTGGGAGAAATCTTATGAGGAGACAGAGGAAGAAAATTAAAAGTTAATTTGATAAAGGGCTACTCATTATAGTAAGAGTAGATCGTGCGGCTGACCTGGGCGATGGTGTTCTGGGCAGCCGCAGTGTCGTTTAAGTTCTGTGACATGAAGCAGATGACCAGATCTTTGCCTTTGGCCGTATCATAGATGATCCCGGCATCATTTTCCACGTTGGAAAGCTCGCCGGTTTTGTTTGCAACATGGACACCGGCTGGCATTGCAGCCGGAATTTTGTTGGTACGCTGCTGCTGCTTCAGCAGGGCATACATATCTGCTGCGTGGGAAAGGGTTCCGTTTGTGGCAGTGCCATTGCAGATCTGATAGATCTCCTTCAGAAATCTTCCGCAGTCCCGTACAGATGTATAGTTATCTCCAAACTCATTGCTGGCAAGAAGAAGTCTTCCCATGGAGGTATTGGTGTAGCCGTGTGCCTGGCAGAAAGCATTGACTTTTTTCATACCAGCATTTGCGTCTCCATTTCCAAGACAGCGGACAAGGCTGTTGGCCGCATCATTGTCGCTTACAGTGATCATAGGCTGCAGGTAAGCATTCAGGGTGTCTGCGCCGTATTGCTGGGACAGGGAGTCAAAATTTTCATAAACAGCTCCCATAATGTACAGTTTGATCAGGCTGGCGGCCTGCATGGAAGCATCATTTAATGCGCCATCTGTATTGCCGGAAAGATCGCAGATATAACATGCCCAGGCACCGTTGCCAGTGGGAAGTAGTCCTTCTACTTTGGTAAGGATTGTCTGCAAGGTATCATCAGTCTTATCTGTAAAGGCGGAATCTCCGTGAGTAGGAGAAAGGGTGCCCTCTGAAGTTCCGGATGGAGTAGCTGTGGCAGCTGGGGAAGGCTGTGCTGATGGAGCTGCGGTAACAGATACTGCAGGGGTAGAAACAGGAGCCTGGGTGGGAGTGATTGTGACTGGCACAGGTCCTGCGCTTTCGCCCCCTTTTGGCGGCCCTGCAGGGTCAGAAACAGTGGATTTCTGGGAAGGTCCCTGAACTTCTGTCTGCTGGGAAGAAAGACTCTGTGAACGATTGCTGGTCTCCTGGATCTCAGTTTGAGACTGGAGGGGATTTTCACGGGAATGGATCAGATTCACAGAAAGATATATGATAATTCCAAGAAGTACAATAGCTGCTATGATCAGTACACCAAGTACGTAAGAGGATGGGGATTTTTTCTTGTCTTTTTTCATTTTCAGATGATTCCTTTCACTTGTTAAAATAGCTGTCTATGCCATCGGCAATGCCCTGAGCCATAGTATCCTGAAAATCAGGATCGCTCATCTGCCGGTCATCCTGCTCATTGGTCATAAAACCCATTTCGACAATGGTCACAGGTACACTGCTCCAGTTGATGCCTGTCATATTGTCATAGTAGCTGACGCCAAGATTGGCAAATCCTGTGGCCTGGCAGTAGGAATCCAGGATACATTGGGAAAGTTGATTGGATTCTTCATAAAGCTGGGGGACATATGGATTGGAAGAGGAAGGCGAGATCGTGAGAGCGCCGGATGCAGAGGAAGATTCCGCTCCATTTGCGTGGATGCGTACATAAATTTCCGCACCCTGGTCAGCTACATACTCCGCCCTTTCTTTATTACTGATAGCAGTATCATTGTCTGTACGGGTGAGAATCACCTCATATCCTCTGTCTTCCAGAATATCTTTCAATTTCAGAGAAATATCCAGATTCAGCTGGTATTCCGGCAACCCGGTAAAAGCTCCCTGTGTGCCGGTACTTGCCTTAGCTTTCATTTCTGTGGAACCGGGGCCAAGAGGCTCCAGATCGCTCATATCCACATTTGGTCCCTGATGTCCGGGGTCAATTCCAACAATATGCGTGGGAGCATCGGCATCAGATGCTGCCTGCACTGTCTTTGTTTGGCTGGCACATCCCAGCAGAAGGGAAAAACAGAATAAAAAGGCAAAAGCACCTGAACTGGCTTTTAGAGTTAAAAATTTGTGCTGCATGGTATTGTCCTCCTTGCATTGATAAATACTAAGACATGATATCAGGGGCAAAAGGTATTCTGCTCCCAACATCATCATTATAATAACATATGCAACAGAAAGCAATGTAAAGTCCACCATGCCTTATTCAGGATTACTTTATATAGGAAGAAAGTCCCCTGTAATTCACCGTGATAAATTGTAAAAACCTTGAAAAAATAAGGGGAAATTAAAGAAAAACACCTTGACAGAAAAATACATACAGGATATAATCAAAAAGCGTGCGAAATAAGGCATTTTTTCCGCGCTTAAAGATAATAGCAACCGCAAGGAACCCCATAGAGAATCTATGGAGAAATAAATCGGGAGGTGAAATGGAATGCCAACATTCAACCAGTTAGTAAGAAAAGGACGCCAGAC
>CAKRRX010000037.1 GCA_934394595.1 uncultured Blautia sp.
GCCCACAGGCGACCAGCCTCAGGCAATCGAGAAGCTGGTCAGGGGCTTTAAAGAAGGCAACCAGTTCGAGACTTTGCTGGGTGTCACCGGCTCCGGTAAGACCTTTACCATGGCCAATGTCATCGCCCGGTTAAATAAGCCGACTTTGATACTTGCGCACAATAAAACACTGGCAGCACAGCTGTACGGTGAGTTTAAGGAATTCTTCCCTGAGAATGCGGTGGAATATTTTGTCTCCTATTACGATTACTATCAGCCGGAGGCTTATGTTCCCTCCTCCGATACCTATATTGCCAAAGACTCTGCCATCAATGATGAAATTGACAAGCTGCGCCTTTCCGCTACAGCTGCTATGTCCGAAAGAAAAGATGTGATCATTATCTCCTCTGTTTCCTGTATTTACGGTCTGGGTTCTCCCCAGGAATTTCAGGATATGATGATTTCTCTGCGCCCCGGGATGACCAAGGACAGAGATGAAGTCATCAGGGAACTGATCGATATCCAATATACTCGCAATGAGATGGATTTTCACCGAAGCACTTTCCGGGTGCGGGGAGATACTCTGGAGATTTTTCCGGCAAACAGTTCTGATACCGCTATCCGTGTGGAATTTTTCGGAGATGAGATCGATCGTATTTCTGAAATTGACGTACTCACCGGCGAGATTAAGTGTCAGCTGGCTCATATCGGCATTTTTCCTGCCTCCCATTATGTTGTACCTGCCGAACAGATCCAAAAAGCAGCCATTGCCATTGAAAAAGAGCTAAAAGAGCGGGTAGATTATTTCAAAAGCGAAGATAAGCTGCTGGAAGCCCAGCGAATTTCCGAGCGTACCAATTTTGACATTGAAATGATGAAAGAAACCGGCTTCTGCTCTGGCATTGAGAACTATTCCCGTCATCTCTCCGGCCTTGAGCCCGGTCAGCCTCCTTATACCCTGCTGGACTACTTTGGGGATGACTTTCTTCTTATTATTGATGAGTCCCATAAGACCGTTCCTCAGGTAGGTGCCATGTATGCAGGAGATCAGAACCGCAAGCAGACTCTGGTGGACTACGGTTTCCGTCTGCCCTCAGCCAAGGACAACCGTCCCTTAAGCTTTGAGGAATTTGAGAACAAACTGGATCAGGTTCTGTTTGTATCTGCCACTCCGGGAGATTATGAATATGATCATGAGCTGCTCCGGGCAGAACAGATTATCCGGCCTACCGGGCTTCTGGATCCCAGGGTGGAGGTACGCCCTGTAGAAGGCCAGATTGATGATCTGATTTCCGAAGTAAACAAAGAAACAGCGAAGAAAAACAAGATCCTGATCACTACCCTTACCAAAAGGATGGCAGAAGACCTGACCCAGTATATGAAAGATGTAGGAATCCGCGTCCGCTATCTTCATTCTGACATTGACACCCTGGAGCGTGCGGAGATCATCCGAGACATGCGTCTGGACGTATTTGACGTTCTGGTAGGAATCAACCTTTTAAGAGAAGGACTTGACATTCCGGAGATCACGCTGGTTGCCATACTGGATGCAGACAAAGAGGGCTTCCTTCGTTCTGAAACATCACTGATCCAGACCATTGGCCGTGCGGCCCGAAACAGTGAAGGACATGTTATCATGTATGCTGATGTGATGACAGACTCTATGCGAAATGCCATTGAGGAGACAAACCGCCGCCGTGAGATCCAGGAAGCATATAATGAAGCCCATGGTATTACACCTACTACGATCAAAAAAGCTGTCCGTGATCTGATCGCAGTCTCCAAAGCAGTTGCCCAGACAGAAGTAAAACTGAAAAAAGATCCGGAATCCATGAGCAAAAAAGAACTGAACGCCCTGATCTCCCAGCTTGAGAAGCAGATGAGGCAGGCTGCGGCAGACCTGAATTTCGAGCAGGCTGCAGAGCTTCGTGATAAAATGATCGAATTAAAGAAGAATCTAAATGACATGGAAAATTAACTTTTGAAACATATTGAAATCACTCATCCAGGTATTATAATAAAGCTGTAAATCTATCACCTGTCAGTAACATTTTTTGTTTCTGATATAATTCTAATCAACAAGGAGAGACGTATGAAAAGAACAAACCATCTATCATCTGTTTTGCGACTGCTGTTCTGCAGTCTGTTTTTTCTGTGTCTGACCATGTGTATCCATCCGGTCAGCACATTTGCACTTACCCCGGCTGCACAGGACAACCTCAGCGTCAACCTGCGCAGGTCCTCAGATCTGATTTCTACTTCCGATGGCTATATGCGGGTTTTCCATAAGACCAATTCCGTAGGGATCGAATATTACAATAGCAGCCTTCAGATAACAGGACGTAAGGAAATTGCCATGGAGCTTCCTCTCTGGGGCGGTTTTTATGCAGGTTCTGACGGGTATTATCTTATTGAAGGCCAGAATAATACTGCTGAAGACAACTCTGCAGAAGTAATCCGTGTCATCCGCTATGACACTAACTGGAAACGAAGCGGAGCCGCTTCCATCACCAGCAATCCGGATCTTTTTGGCGGCCAGGTTCGTTATCCTTTTCATTACGGCTGTGTGGAAGTCACGGAAAACAATGGAAAGCTCTTTATCGTTACCGGTCATGAGGGATATGTAGACCCATCAGTAGGACAGGGACATCAGGGATTTCTTATGATCCAGGTGGATCCATCTTCTATGACTGGAAAGATCGTCTCATGCGATCTGTGGCACTCCTTCTCCCAGTACATCAAATCCAAAGATACCTATCTGTATGTACTGGAACAAAGCGAAGGTTCTCGCTGCACCAAGCTTACCAGATATGACAATTCTACTTTGGAAAGAAAAACAATCGAATTATTCCCTTATGGCGGTTCCCGTACATCTGTCTGGGCACTTCCCTGCTATGCAAGTGTAGATGGTATGGCGGTTTCTTCTGATCATATACTGTGTATCGGTACTTCCATAGATCAGTCCAAGTACGATCAGGTTACTTCAGAAACACCTCACAATCTTTACCTTACCGTTACTCCCATGTCTGACTTTTCCAAGGAGGCCACTGTCACCAGACAGCTTACCAGCTATACAGGCGGTGGAAAAGGGTTTATGGGAGTAAAGATCACCAAGATCACAGATAACCGTTTTATGATTTCCTGGGAAGAGTATGACCCCAATACAGAGGAATCTGAATCCAAATATACAGATGACGACAACCTCTCTTCCAGCACCCTCCATTATCTTTTTGTTGATGGAAAAGGAAATAGCCTCAGCAGGGAATTTACCACAGCAGCCCCTGTTTCAGACTGTCAGCCGGTAGTAAAGGACTCCAAAATCGTTTACTATGCATCCGATATGAACACCTTAAACTTTTACTCCATTGATTCCAACAACGGCGCGTCTTCAAAAAAGACCTACCGGATTGCCGGAGAAAATGCTACCTGGGATTTCAAAAACGGAACCCTTACTATTTCCGGACAGGGAGCCCTTTCTCTTTCAGAAGATGACCATCACCGTTTCCCAGTCTCTTCTACTCAGAATGGATTCGTTTTTTCCAATAGTACCTCATGGAAAGCGATCAAAAATCAGGTCAAAAAGGTTGTAATAAAATCCGGAATCACCAGCATTTCAGACAATGCTTTCAACGGTCTTCCAAATCTGGAGGAAGTAGAAATCGAAAGGGGTGTACAAAAGATCGGCAAAGAGGCCTTTGCCTACTGTAGGAATTTGAACAAAGTGATCATTCCATCCAGTGTGAACTCCATCGGAGAGGATATTGTATGGATTGGTTCCTACTGGTACAGCGGTGATCACGTAAACTATGCAGCCATTTATGCGCCTTACGATTCTTATGCCATTACTTACGCCAAAAAGAATAGTCTTCGCTATGCCTGCGACATTTCTGCTGCAAAAGTAACCGGAATTCAGAAAAGCTATACCTACACCGGATCCTCTATCAAGCCCAAAACAACCGTCACTCTTGGTAAGCAGAAGCTGACTTCCGGTTCTGACTATAAGGTCACTTACAGCAATAACAAAAAAGCAGGGACCGCCACAGTCAAGATCACGGGAATCAACAATTACTATGGAACTATTTCCGTTACTTTCCAGATTGTATCCAAATCCACAGACAAGCCTCAGAATACAGCTGTACGCACCTTCAGTGATGCTCACAATGTTTACACAGTAAATAAAACCGGTTCCACTGTTACCTTAAAGAAAACCCGTTCCCGCAATATTGTGACTGCCACCATTCCTTCTAAGGTGAAAGCAAATGGAAAAACCTACAAGGTCACCGCAATTGGCTACGGTGCTTTCAAAAACTGCCGGAAACTGAAGCAGGTAACCATTCCCGGAAATATTTACACCATCGGTTCTGGTGCTTTCCAGGGATGCAGTTCCCTTCGCACCCTGAAGATCGGTTCCAGAGTCTCTACTATTGGAGCAAAAGCTTTTTATGACTGTAAGTCACTGACCTCTGTCACCATTTCCTCCAAGAAGCTTACTTCCGGTAATACAGGAAAGAATGCCTTCACAAAAGCCGGACGGAATAATTACAGAAAACTGAGAGTCCGCGTTCCAAAGAGCAAGCTCTCCACTTACAAAAAACTCCTGAAGAGCAAGGGACTTTCTTCTAAAGCCAAAATCACAAAATAACAGGATTTCCCCTTGCATTCCACTACCAAATATGCTATACTCATGCCCGTTGAAAAGCCCGTAAAAATAAGGTCTTAAGCGGCTTTTCCGCCGATTCCCGGCGTAGGCCATATGCCTTCCGGTATATGCCTCCGCGGCATTCGTCAAATGTCCATGCAAGCATGGCCGCTTGACCAAAAGCCGCGCGAAAATGAATCGAGTGTTCGTGACCTTCCACTCGTAAAACAAAACTAGAGGAGAAAAAAGAATATGAAGAACAAGAGTACCCTGTTTCTGGTGCAGGCAGCGCTGATCGCAGCTGTCTATGTTGTATTGACACTGGTGTTCGCACCGTTTAGCTATGGAGAGATCCAGGTTCGAATTTCCGAAGCCCTGACCATTCTTCCATTTTTCACACCAGCTGCCATTCCTGGCCTTTTTGTAGGCTGCATCCTTGCCAATCTCCTTGGCGGTGCTATCCCTCTGGATATTGCATTCGGAAGTATTGCCACCCTCATTGGAGCTGTATTCACCTACAAGCTTAGAGGCAGCAGCAAATGGCTTGCACCTGTTCCACCGATCGTAGCAAACGCAGTTCTGGTTCCATTCGTACTTCGCTATGGGTATGGAACTAATCTTCCCATTCCGCTTATGATGCTTACCGTAGGCGCCGGAGAGGTTATTTCCTGTGGAATCTTTGGAATGGTGCTTCTCACCGCACTTTCCAAATACAAGAATACTCTTTTTGGCAGACAGGCAGCTGCCAAATAAAACAAAAGCTTAGAGCGTGTAGCTAAAAGGCCGTTTCCCGGTAATATCGTTTTTCGGGAAACGGCCTTTTTTATTTCTACAGTACAAACCTTCTCTGCTGCAAATAAATATAAATCCATCTACAACGCAAAAGCAAAATTTATAATTGGAAATTTTGATATATACCTTGCATTCTCCATATTTATCCTTTATAATTGCCGTGTTAATTTTTTATCATATTAAAGCGGAAAAGGAGAAGAGAAACATGAAAACTTTATGGAACAAATGGATCGGAATTGCCCTTGTAAAGCGAATCCTGATTGGACTCATCCTAGGTGCAGTCCTGGGAGTAGCTGTCCCTGGTGCTACCGGTATTTCCATTCTTGGGGATGTATTTGTGGGCGCTCTGAAAGCCATTGCACCCCTTCTTGTATTTTTCCTTGTAATTGCATCCTTATGCAATGCTGGAAAATCCCACGGCGGTGTCATTAAGACCGTTATCATCCTTTATATGTTCAGCACTGTACTGGCCGCTGTGATCGCAGTGTTTGCCAGCATGATTTTCCCGGTACAGATGACACTGACTAATGCAGCTGCTGATGCCACAGCTCCCCAGGGGATTGTGGAAGTATTAAATAATCTCCTGATGAATGTGGTTGCAAACCCGGTTTCTTCCCTTGTAAATGCCAATTACGTAGGTATTCTTACCTGGGCGATCTTACTTGGTCTTGGACTTCGTGCTGCAGCCGACAGCACAAAGAAAATCCTTGCCGACATTGCAGACGGAATTTCCACAGTAGTAACCTGGATCATCAATCTTGCTCCTTTTGGAATCTTCGGTCTGGTATTTAACACCGTATCCACCAATGGTCTGGATATTTTTACCACCTATGGAAAGCTTTTGCTTCTGCTGGTGGGATGCATGCTTTTTATCTATTTTGTAACCAACCCACTTCTGGTTTACTGGTGTATCCGTCAGAATCCCTATCCACTGATCTTTCACTGCCTGAAAAAAAGTGCCATCACTGCGTTCTTCACCAGAAGCTCTGCTGCCAATATTCCGGTAAATATGAAAACCTGTGAGGAAATGGGGCTGGACCGTGACACTTATTCAGTAACCATTCCCCTTGGCGCTACCATCAACATGGACGGAGCCGCTATCACTATCACTGTAATGACTATGGCCACTGCTTTCACACTTGGAATCCATGTAGATATCCCGACTGCCATTATCCTCAGCCTTCTGGCTGCATTATCTGCGTGTGGAGCTTCCGGTGTTGCCGGTGGATCTCTTCTGCTGATCCCAATGGCCTGCTCTTTATTTGGAATTTCCGATGACATTTCCATGCAGGTAGTTGCAGTTGGTTTCATCATTGGCGTTGTCCAGGACTCTGTGGAAACTGCCCTGAACTCCTCTTCAGACCTTCTTCTTTCCGCTTCTGCCGAATTCCGTCAGTGGAGATTAAATGGCAAACAAATCAAATTCTAATGTAGAAAATTAGAGCGTGTTTGAAAAAGGCTTCCTGGACGATTATTTGCTCTCTCCTTTCCGCAATTATTTGATACTTAAAAGCAACTATCTGCAAGTGCATTTTCTCCCGTTCATGTTATACTAAGGCTAAGATGATATCAGGGGCAAAAGGTATTTTACCCCTGACAAATAATCCGGTATATAACAGGAGGTTTTTACATGCAGATCATCGACTTAAGCGGTTCCTGGAATTATCGCACAGATGAAAAAGACAACGGAATGCAGGAGCAATACTATAATCAGGAATTTGTTTCCTCCCCATTTTTACTTCCCGGTTCCACCTGTGACAACCACATTGGAACTCCGGCACAATATCACGAAGAATTTAACCCACAGACAGTCCGGGCGCCAAGAGAACGCTATGAATATGTGGGACCTCTTTGGCTTCAGAAAAAGATTACTATTCCTCAATCCTTTCAGGGGCAGACCATCTGCCTTTTCCTGGAACGTGTCAACATGGCTTCCCGGCTTTGGATCGATGGGACAAAGATTGACAGACAGGTGATTTCTTTTGGTACTCCTCATATTTATGACCTTACCCGCCACCTCACTCCTGGCAAACACACTATCACACTTCAGCTTGATAACCGCAATCTTCTCAATCTGGACACCATGTCCAGCGGCTACAGTACAGATACCCAGGGGTTCTGGAATGGAATACTGGGGAAAATACAGCTGATCTGCCAGCCCCCATTCCATCTGGAAAACATTCAGGTTTATCCAGATGACAGCGGCATTCTGGTGAAGACTGTTCAGACCTGTGACATCTACTCACCGCTAGAACGAGGACAGGCAGCCATAGAACTTACCGTTGCCGGACCTGATGGCAGATCTTACCCTATGCGCAGCTTTTCCTGTGAGTTTTTTAACTCTCGCCAGGTAAATTATTTCCGGTATGATATGGAAGATTTTATTCCCTGGAATGAGTTTCATCCTGCTCTTTACACCCTTACAGTAAAATACACCTATAAAGATTCCACAGACGAAAAGCAGGTCACTTTTGGAATGCGTACCATTCAGTCACAAGGCAATCAGCTTATGCTGAACCACGCCCCCCTGTCACTTCGCGGAACTGTAAACTGTGCTATTTACCCTCTTACCGGATATCCGCCTACAGACTATGAGACATGGGAAAAACACTTTGGCATCCTTCAGTCCTATGGCCTGAACCATGTGCGTTTCCATACCTGGTGTCCTCCAGAAAATGCCTTTGTGGCAGCTGACAGGCTTGGTATGTATCTTTCTGTGGAAATGCCTCTCTGGCTGAATAAGGACGTTTGCACCCTGGAATGTGGCGATGATCCGATACACAGAAGCTTCTTCCACCAGGAAGCAGAGGCCATCTCCCGAACCTATGGCAATCATCCAAGTTTTCTTATGTTTGCCAATGGAAATGAAAATATGGGCGATTTTTCTCTTCTGGAAGACATCACTACCCAGATCAAGGCACTGGATAACCGCAGGCTTTATACACTCACCTCCAACTTTGATCACCCGATACTTCCCTGTGAAGACTATCTTTGCGCCTTTGAAGCAGGCGGCCACAAGATCCGTATCCAGGATCTCCACGATGAAGTAGGAAAGGATACCTGCCTGACCTATGAGGAAGCCGTAAAAGACGTGCCGGTTCCTATTATTTCCTTTGAAACAGGACAGTACTGCACTTACCCGGATCTGGATATTATGGATAAATATACAGGCAACATGGTTCCGGTAAATTACTACAGTGTAAAAAAGCACATGGAAAAATGCGGCGTTTCCAACCGCATGAAGGACTATGCAAAAGCTTCTGGCGACCTTGCAGTAAAGCTTTATAAAGAGGACATAGAAGCTGTCATGCGTACCCATCATATGGGCGGTTTCCAGCTTCTTGCACTTACCGATTATACAGGCCAGGACACCGCTACTATCGGCATTCTGGATGCATTTTTTGAAAGCAAGGGATTTATCTCTCCGGCAGAATTCCGAAATTTCTGCGGACCTGTAGTACCTTTGTTTAAAGCAAAAAGAATTTTTACTGTTGGAGAAATTCTTCATGCACAGCTGGATCTCTATGATTATGGCGAAACAGCCATCCCTGATCCCACCTATAAAATCACACTTTCCAAAGAAGATCAGGTTCTCTTTACTGCAAAGACCACGGATTCCCAGCTTGACATTCCTCTTGACTTTATCTCCCATGCAATGGAAGTAAAAGTCACCCTGTCAGTGGAACAGTATCAGAATACCTGGAGGATTTTTGTTTTCACAAAAGAAAAAGCGCCCCGAAAGCCAACCGTTCTTAAAAGCCTCACCCAGGTAAAAGAACTATTGGAAAATGGAGGTACCGGAATCCTTACACCTGCTCTTTTAAAGGAATCTATCCCAGGAAGCT
The DNA here is from genome assembly GCA_934394595.1 of uncultured Blautia sp. GTDB lineage: Bacteria > Bacillota > Clostridia > Lachnospirales > Lachnospiraceae > Blautia_A. The sequence continues at coordinate 9,256 of CAKRRX010000037.1, forward strand.
TTATCCCGGTATTCTGGTCCCCCATGTTCTTCCCTACCACCAACCCATGCGGAGCCATTATCCACCAGGAGCACCCGATTTTCCAGGATTTCCCCACTAAACAGTATCCCGATTATCAATGGAAAGAACTTCTGGAAAACTCCCGTTCCATGGATTTTTCCGATTTTCCAGCTGATTTTACTCCGATTGTGGAAATGGTTCCAAACTATGCTGACAATACACCTTCCTCTTCTTTATGGGAGGCAAAAATAGGAAAAGCCAGAATCCTTTTCTGTGGATTTGATCTTTCCAAAGAGGATCCGGCTTCTGTACAGCTGAAACACGCAGTATACACTTACGTAAATTCCGACGCCTTCCAGCCGGAAAATACTATTTCAGAAGAACTCCTGTTGAGTAAGCTCTAATACATCAAAAAAATGGATGTTTCCCAAAATTTTCCCAGGGAAACATCCATTTTTGATTTTGCACTTAATCCAGTCCACCCTTTTCCATAACCTGTCTGAACCAGTCAAAGCTCTTTTTCTTTATTCTTTTCTGGGTCTTGTGATCCACGTATACAAGGCCAAACTGGTTTTCATAGCCGGTAGCCCACTCAAAATTATCAAACAGGGACCACACAAAATAGCCGGCAAGAGGAACGCCCTCCTCCATTGCCTTGTGTGCCATTTCCAGATGGGTGTAGATATAGTCGATACGGGCCTCATCCAGGATCTGGCCGTTTCGATCCGGATGTTCCTGATAGCTTGCTCCATTCTCTGTAATATAAATTTTTGAAGGATGATAGTCCTTATGAAGCCTTATCAGGATCTTGTAAAGTCCCTCCGGGATCACCGGCATCTGATAATGAGTCATGGGATTTCCACCGGAAAAGCCCGTTGCAAACTCAATAGGCCATACATTTTTGTCATCCACTGTGTAGTCAATATTGTAATAATTAAATCCAAGGAAATCCACAGGCACAGAAATCAGCTCCATGTCTTTGTCCAGAATTTCCGGCATTGTCACCCCACGTTTCTCATACCATTTCCACATATCTTCCGGATACGTTCCGAAATAGACCGGATCCAGGAACCAGCGGTTTGCGTAGCCATCATGACGCACAGCAGCAGCCAAATCCTCTGCTTTATCCGTTAAGGGCTCCTTGGGACAAAGATTTAAGGTAAGTCCTATCTCTCCTTCCAGTCCCATGGAACGGAAAAGCTGTACCACCATTCCATGTCCCAGAAGCTGCACATGTGCAGTCTGGAGGGCTGCAGAAAAATCGTGCATTCCCGGTGCCATATCTCCCTGATAATGGCCTACAAAAGATACTACCCAAGGCTCATTTAAAGTAATCCAGTGATGCACCTTTTCCCCAAATTCCGTAAAGACTACTTTACAAAAATCCCGAAAATGCTCTGCGGTCTTCCGGTTACACCATCCACCCTCATCCTGAAGTTTCTGGGGAAGATCCCAGTGATAAAGGGTCACATAAGGCACAATCCCAGCCTCATTGAGTCCGTCGATCAATTCCCGATAATAAGCAAGTCCTTCCTTTGAGACTTCCCCATATCCTCTTGGAAAGATTCGGGACCAGGCAATGGAAAAGCGATAAGCCTTTACTCCAAGCTCCTTTAAAAGGGCAATATCTTCCTGTACTCTGTGATAACAGTCACAAGCCATATCCCCGTTGTCGCTATGCAGTACGCGGCCTGGGATGTGTGAGAAGCGATCCCATATGGTCTCGCCTCTTCCCCCTTCCTTTACACCGCCTTCAATCTGGTAGGACGCCGTACTGACGCCCCACACAAAATCATCAGAAAACTGTATTTTCATTTCCGGCTGTTTCCTCCATTTTTTCTGTCCATGCACTACTTCTTACAGATCCATAACTACCTGATCATATGCACCGATGGTAAACTCTTTTGTTCCCCATTCAGTCTTTACGCTGGTCTTCTGCTCCTTATCAGAGTTGTTGATCACAACCAGCTTGCGGCTTCCTGGATAGTATGCACACTCTGTATATTTGTTGTCTGTAAGATACATGCCATCAGACTCTTTATCTCCTACTGCAAGAAGCAGGTTCAGAAGCATACGGGTATTTTCCAGTGTATAGGAGAAACCTCCCATGTACACACCACAGCCTTTTCCAAATTCATGGATGGTAAGATCCGGATTTCCGTCATGGGCTGCCAGAACCTTTGCCTTCCCATCTGTAAGGAAGCGGTTTTCTTTTTCCGGTACAGTTGCTCCCTCCGGAAGGATTCCCTTGCTGTCCTCTACCTTAAACTGCCATTTTCCGTGGCATACCTTTGCACCTGTATCCTCATCCACGCCAAGTACCGGAGCCATGCGGTAATAACTGTCAAAGCCTTCCACTGCTGAAGGCTGATCAATACCGATAAATGCTCCGCCCTCATATACCCAGCGGTACAGACGGGTTACCACATCCTCATCCTTCCATGCATCACCACCGCTCCATGCGCTGCCAGCACGTCCTGCATTGATCACAATGTCATATTTGTCCAGGATGCCTGCTTTTACGTCTTCAAAGCTGATGAAATCCACATCTACAGGAAGTCCTGCAAGAGCCTCATTTACATGGATCAGATCATGCATATAAGTCTCATGGAAATGTCCGGAAAGTGTCCAGGAACGAAGGTGTCCCCAGTAATGAAGCACTGCAACCTTTGGTTTGATCACATAAGGGCTTCCGGATTTGTGGTATTCCTGCATCATACGGAATTCATCAGAAATTTTCTCGATGTAATCCTGGAAATCCGGAAATTCTTCTGTGAGGTGCAGATATCCGCCAAGACCAATTCTCTGGATTGGCTGACGAAGAAGGGCACGGCGCACATTGTTCCAGTATTTCTTCGCATCCAGTGTGGGATTTCCACCCTCCATAAAGGTCGGTGCACCGCCAAGACCTACCGGGAACAGATACGGATGAAGACGGATCTCATGAGTCTCTACCGGAACTCCGGCGCAAAGACGTACTTCGTATCCGTTAAATACGCATTTGATCAAACCGTCAAATCCAAATTCTTTAAATCTTTCGCCGTAAGGCTCCAGGCCTACCCAGCTGTCATCATAGAATACATAAGCTTTTTTGCCATATTTGTGCGTGATGTCGATCAGCTCTTTTGCAACCTCAATTACAAAGGAATTGATAAACTTCATCCAGTCTTTTTTTCTCTTGTCAGCAGGCATATGGGTTACATGACGGTCTCCCTTGTTCACGAAATCCTCTGCTGTCATGGAGTAGCCATACTCTTTTTCAAAGTCATCCAGAGCCTTGTCACTTACTGTAAAGTCATAAGAACCCCAGTCTGTGAAAAGATTGCGTTTTCTCTCATCAGAGCCCCAGATCCATACGAAATTGTAGAACAGAGAAGTGAAACGCACTACTGTGGTATCCGGATGAGTCTTACACCAGTTCTCCATCCAGTCTGTCAGATACTTCCTTGTTTCCGGATAGCGTGGATCCACCTGCATCAGATGCTCTTTGTCCCAGTTGTTTGTGGTATGGTTGTACATGGAAATCTCTTCCCAGATACGATAAGCCAGAAAGCTTACCGTGTATGTATGAAAGGGTTCAACACCGGAAATGGTCACTACCTGTGTCTCTTTGTTGTAGCTCCATTTCTCCCTGGGAACTTCTTCATTTACAGTGCGGTCATATACCTGCCAGTATTTCATGGACGCATCTGTAGTATTTACCTGAAACTGCTCATCGAAAAATTCTTTCATGATCTCTACTTCCAGAGTGTCTGTGGAAGCAATCTGGGGAGAAGTCATCAGGAATGTCTGCTGAAGCTGATCCGGATGTGCCTTTGCCCACTCATTGTGATCACGGATGATACAGATTGTAGAATAAATTCCATATCCGGCTTTCAGGATATCATCAGAAAGCACAGTTCCATCGCTGTCACGGATCACATCTGCACCCCATTTATCTGCCATTTTTAATGTCAATGCCTCATATCCGGCTTCTCCCGGAAGGGTAAAGCCACCTTTTAATTTACTCATTTTTTCCTCCCTTAGCTGATTTTGCAAATGCTGTTGATCTTTGCCTTTTCTTCGTCTGTAAATGTAGTATTTTCCACAATGGAAATATTTTCCAGAATCTGCTCAGGCTTGGAAGCTCCGATCAGTACAGAGCAAACCTCATCATCCTTGAGAATCCAGGAAAGTGCCATCTGTGCAAGTGTCTGTCCACGCTGGGCAGCCATTTTATTTAATTCTTCAATCTGATGGAGACGCTCCGGTGTCAGGGCATCTGCCTTTAAAAATCTGTGATCTCTTGCAATACGGCTGTCTTTTGGAATTCCATGGAGATATTTGTCTGTAAGAAGGCCCTGTGCCAGCGGACTGAATGCAATAATTCCCATTCCTTTTTCCTTACAGCATTTCTTCACACCATCCTCTTCAATGGTACGATCAAAAATAGAGTATCTTCTCTGATTTACGATCAACGGGCAATGAAGCTCTTTCATGATCTCAACTGCTTTTTCGGTATACTCTTTGTTGTAATTGGAAATACCGGCATACAGAGCTTTTCCGCTTCTTACGATAGAAGCAAGTGCTTCCATTGTCTCTTCCAGCGGAGTCTCCGGATCCATGCGGTGATGATAGAAAATATCCACATATTCCAGTCCCAGACGTTTCAGGCTCTGGTCAAGGCTTGCTGTGAGATATTTCTTGCTTCCCCAGTCACCATAAGGGCCTGCCCACATGTCATAACCTGCTTTTGTGGTAACCACCAGCTCATCTCTGTAGGGTCTGAAATCCTCGCGAAGGATTCTTCCTGCATTTTCCTCAGCACTACCATATACAGGGCCATAATTATTTGCCAGGTCAAACTGTGTGATGCCCACATCAAAAGCAGTTCTGCACATTGCCTTCATCACATCATAATTGTCCTTACTTCCAAAATTATGCCAGAAGCCAAGAGACACAGCCGGAAATTTCAGGCCGCTTTTTCCAACACGGTTATACACCATTTTTTCGTATCGCTTGTCGCTTGCAACGTATACATCTGCCATCTTTCTTTTCTCCTTTTCTTTATATATTATTTTCCACTTCCTTTGTTTTCACATAAGGAACTGTCATAATTACCTTTGTTCCCACACCCAGTTCACTTTCGATCACCAGATCATAGGGTTCTCCATAGATTTCCCGGATCCTGTTCCGGACATTTGCCACGCCGATCTTTCGCACGCCGCCTTTTTGCTCATGTCCCGGACGCATCTGTTCGGCAAGAGTTTCCGGAGACATTCCCACACCATTGTCTTCTACACTGACTACCAGATGCTCGTTCTCTTTGCATACACTGATTTTCAGCTTACATTTCTCTTCCTTTGGAACAATTCCATGGAAAATTGCGTTTTCCACAGCCGGCTGTACCATAACATTCAGGATTTCACAATCCATCAGTTCTTCTGCACAGTCAATCTCATAAGTGAACTTGTCTGCATAACGGTATTTTTGCAGATACAGATAATTTTCCACAGTGCGAAGCTCTTTTCGCACAGTCTGGTATACAGAATCCCGCACATCCAGTGTACTCTGCAAAAGGGAGATAAACGCATTTGCAAAATCTGCAATCTGTCCATTTCCACTCATCCTTGCCATATACACAATGGAATTCATAGTATTATAGATAAAATGAGGATTGATCTGAAGCATCAGATTTTCAATCTGCATCCTTCTCAAAACCTTTTCATGTTCTACAGACTGATGCATGTAATCCCGTATATCCACTACCATCTTGTTAAACACATCTGCCAGCATCTCCAGCTCATCATCTGTGTGAATATCCACACTTACGTCAAAATTCCCCTGTCCAACCTCAACAGCAGCAGCGCTCAATTGATTCACAGGTGTAACGATCTGCCGGATAGCCCTTGGGAGAATGTATAAAAGTGCCCCCATGATAATGGCAAATATAGCAAGAAGATAAAGGTTTCCCCTCACTGCCTGCTCCATCAGCCGTACACCGGATATTTCCGAAACAAAAAGACAGTTGTCATCTATCTCATCTGCCACAATATACACATCTCCACGTGAACTTTCAATGATTCCGTTTTCATTTTCCCTTTGGATCTGGTCATAGTCTTTTTTCAGTCTGCCGTGACAGATCACAGGCTCTGCATTGGAATCATACAGACAGTATCCTTCCAGAAGATCTGAATCCAACTGCACCATTTTTTCCAGTTCCTTAAGTTTTACACTGACTACCAGCTTTCCAAGTTCTTTTCCTGCATTTTCTACAGAATAATAACTAAGCATATAGCTCATTACGTCTACCTGATAGCCATCCTGATCCGCTTCTGAAGGATGGATTTTGGTATATCCGGATGTCCGGCCAGATTCCCAGAACTCCTCATACCAGGGATTTTTTTCCGGATCAAAAGGATCCTTAATGTTTCTGCTGGAAAAAGTCCTTCCATCTTCTGTGTAGATCATAATCTCATGAATAGACGAAATAATATGCAAATAAGTGGTCAGTGTTTCCTGCACTTTTCGTCTCTGATAGAGATAATTTCCCGTAGAATCCGCTGGTGCCGCAATTCCCTTCTGTACTACGTCATCATAAATCACCTGTTTGGCAATGTTGCTTATGGTGCTTTGTAGGTTGGAAATCTGAGCAGCAGTTTTATCCACCTGATTTCTCTGGTTGATGATTTCCTGAGTACGGTAGTAATTATAAGAAGTGGAAATCACCACAATAAAAATCAGAAAAAAGGCCACCAAAACAGGAAACAGCACTATACGTGTGATCCGAAGCTGCAGTTTTCCTTTTTTAATGCCTTTTTTATTCATATCATTCATTCCTTATCTTTTTCAAATATTCTTTCGGAAGCATTCCTTCTTTTCGTTTAAATACATAGCTGAAATACTGTGCAGAAGCAAATCCTGTCTTACTCCAGATTTCAGTAAGATTCTCATCTGTATTTTTCATCAGAAGCTTGGCAGATTCCAGACGATATTCCATCAGGTAATCCACAACCTTTATGTTCAGTTCCTGCTTAAACAGCCTGCGAAGATGTCCCTCTGAGATTCCAACTGCTTCCGCAATATCCGGAACAGAAATATCCTGTCCGAAATTCCGGTGGATATACGTGATAGCCTGCTGTACATATATGGAATAATTCTGCCCTTTTTCCTGTCCCAGTTCCTCCAGGATCAGATCTAAACAGCCCTTTAACCGTGCTTCTGCCTGGCAGGTATCCGGATAGCTTTCGGGAATTTCCATAATAGCCTGGCTTAAATTTCTTTTCTTGATATAAGACTTCAAATAGCGATATACAGTCTGAAGATTCTCCGTATATTCCCATAATTTCAGGCACTTTTTCCAGCGGAAAAACAGTCCCTCCAGAAATATCTCTGCCTCATTTTTTTCTCTTTTTTCCAGGCATTTATCCAGAATTTCCATATTGCCATCCCAGACATAAGCCTGCTCTGCGGCATTTGGCATATCGCACATTACAAACACATTCTGCTGTGGTCTGGCATAAACGTACTCTGACAGATGCTTTAGTTCTCTGTACGCCCTCTGAAGCTCAAAAAAGTGATACTTTGTCTCGGAAATCAGGCTGCAAAAATGCAATCCCTGTTCTCCCAGATAGCGGCTGATCATTTTTCCTGCCTGTAACAAAAGGACCTGTCCGTCTGTTACATGTCCATGAATAAAAAAGATCCCGCACAGCTCACCGCTTTCCATCTCCGTGAAAGCACTGCACTCCATTCCCTCCGGATAAGCCAGATTATGAAGCTCATAACAGTCTACATTGGGCTTTGGCCCTTTTTCCACATGCCGTAGATTGATACTGGGCTGTTCCATCACGCTGATCAGCGCATATCTTTGCATGGAGCGGTGTTCATAGACATGATCCTCTATGGAATCTGTTTCACTTAGCAAAAAAGCCCTGACATTATGTTCCAAAATCAGGTGTGTTTTTTTCTTCTCTCCATACAGTTCCTGAGATGCTTTACTCAATACACGTTCCAGTTCTTTTTCCGTAAGCTCATTTTTCAGGATGTAATCGGCCACACCGATCTGAATACCCCTTTTTACGAAATCAAAATCCCGGTAAGACGTCAGAAGAAAAATCTTTACCGGAATCTGCGCCAGGATCTGTCTGGACAGTTCCAAGCCATCCAGCACCGGCATATTAATGTCCATAAATACAACATCCGGCTTCAGGGAAACGATCTCCTTTAATGCCTTCATACTGTTGGTAGACTGTCCCACCAGCTCATACTCTATATTTGTTCTTTCCATCAGGTACTGAAAATATTGGATTGCCATCCACTCATCATCTACAACATAGATTGTGATCTTCATGGATTATTATCCCTCCATTACAAGTGTGCAGATATAAATATCTGCACACCAGATTATAACATATTTAGCCTTTTACTGCACCTGCAGTCATACCTTTAATAAATGTTTTTGATCCAAAACAGAAGAGGATCAGTACCGGAATAGTAGAAAGAGTCAGGCCTGCAAGCTGTGCTCCGTAGTCTGTACGGTAAGCACTTGCAAGACTCTTTACAAAAATCGGGATTGTATAATTATCCTGCTTGTTTACAAATACCAGTGGGTACATGTAGCTGTTCCATGACCATAAGAACTGTAACAGGCAAAGGGTCAGGATACCCGGCTTGATACACGGAAGGGCGATGCTTCCGAAAATACGGAATTCGCCGGCTCCATCGATTCTGGCACTTTCTACCAGTTCAATAGGAAGACCGCTTTTTACAAAAGAAATCATCCAGTATGCGCCGATACCACTTGCCAGCCATACACAGATCATAGGAAGCAGGGTGTTATTCACTTTCAGGTTACGCATTTCGATCATGTAACCGATGATACCGATCTGAGTAGGAACCATCATGGTCAGCATGATAAAAGCATTGATCAGCTTTTTGAAACGGAAATCATACACATTCATTGCATATCCGGCCATTGCACAGATCAAAACACTAAGTACCATAACCGTTGCGGAAATAAAGAAGCTGTTCAGATAAGACTGTACAAAGTTGGATGCAAAAATGGTTTTCAGGTTTTCTCCAAAATAATTGGAGGGAAGCAATGGATTGTTCTGGAAGATCAGCTCACTCTTGTATGTAGACATAGAAAACATCAGCCAGAATGGTGTCAGAGAAATAAGGGAAATAATCGCAAGCACAATTCCCAGTGCTGCTGATTTTACATGTTTCATGATTATTTATCCTCCTTTCCATTCATAAGACGTAAACCAATTACAGAAACAACAGCAATAATCACAAACAGAACACAGGCCATGGCAGAAGCATAACCCATTCTCGGGTTGGAGCCGAATGCCTGGTTGTAGAAGTTCCATACGATAGTCAGACAGCTCTGCTGCGGTCCGCCTACAGTACTGCTTGACTGATTGGTAAACAGAAGGTTTGCCTCATCAAACATCTGGAACATATAAATGGTACTGGTAATCACAAGGAATGTAGTAACATTTTTTAATAGAGGTACTGTAATCTTGGTAAAGCACTGTACCCTGGAAGCACCGTCAATCTTTGCAGCCTCATACAGTTCATCGGAAATCGAGGTAATACCAGCCAGATACATGGTCATAAAATATCCGGTATTTCTCCAGATGATCATGAATGAAATCACAAGGGGAGCCCATTTTGCAGTGCCGATAAAGTTTATGGCATCCCCACCCAGTGACTCGATCAGTTTATTCAGGATACCAACATGCTCTTCAAAAATAAAGGTAAAAATCATACCGATTGCAACCGGTGTCGTAATATATGGCAGGAAATTTGCTGTCTGAAGCACATTCTTCAGATGTTTTACATTGCTGAGCAGTTCTGCGAAGATCAGCCCCAGGAAAATAGAAATGGGGAACCCAACAAGACCAATACGTAAGGTACTGAGAACAGATTTCCAGAACACCTTATCCTTTGTAAAAATATTGATATAGTTCTTAAAACCTACAAAGACTTTCTCATTGTAACCAGCCCAGTCCAAAGTACTCATATAGAAAGAATAAAGAATTGGAAAAAGGCTAAACACCAGAAAGCAGATAACAAATGGCGCAAGGAAAACAAATGGCCATACTGTCCTGTATTTCTTCATACTTTTATTCATTTTGCTGCCTCCTCGAATGCCAGAAGAGGAGCAGTCCCTTACGAGCAGGAACCGCCCCTCTTCCCTCTGCACATTTCTAAATTATTTAATTGTTACACTGTCATCTGTTACCAGCTGTCCAAGTTCGTCAATTGCTGCCTCAACTGCTGCATCCAGAGTCATAGAGGAATCATTCATTACCTGCTGTGCAACATCATTACGTACGCTTACGATATCGTTATCATATACAGACGGAGCTGCAATGGAAATAGAAGAAGCGATATCTTTGTAGTACAGATCAGAAATATTCTCACCGCCGAAGAAGTCTTCATCTGAACGTTTGCAGAATTCTTCTGTTGCGATTGTGGAATCATGTGTAATATAGCCAGCTTTGTCTTTTGCTACAGTTGCACCTTCCTCAGAAGAGATACACCATGTAATAAAGTCATAAGCTGCTGCCTTCTGCTCGTCAGATGCTGCGCTTGTAATACCCATTGCTGTACCACCATGGCTGTATCCTGTAGGAGCTTTGATCAGTCCCCAGTTTCCGGAGCCATCTGGATCGTTTGCTTCGATATAGTAGGTAAGAGCCCAGTCAGGACACGGATAGAAGATATGGTTCTTATCTGTGTAAGTTGCGTTTGCCTCAGCAGTACCATTCTGGTAGCTGTCTACAGCACCTGCATCTCTTAAGTCGATAAGTTTGCCCATAACATCTGTCATCTTGTCTGTCATGTTGATGGTGTCATCTGTTACGTTTGCAATGTCACTTGCAAAATACAGCCACTCAGCAACAGCCTGTCCTGAATGGAACAGATATACATCACCGTTAGATTTCTCGGATACTTCTTTTCCCTTTTCTACATAGTCATCATAGGATGCGAACATTGCAGACAGTTCATCCGGATCATCTGTTCCGAAGTACTCTTTTGCAAGATCACGTTTGTAAGCGATACCAGCCGGGCAAACGTTCTCGAACAGACCGATCACTTTTCCGTCATCATCTGTAGCTGCATCGATCAGAGCCTGATTGTATACGCTTGTGTCAAGTCCGTATGATGTAAGGTCTTCCATGATACCCATCTTTTTCCAGTTTCCGATCAGAGTAATATCCATAGGAATGATGGTTGGAAGATCAGAGCCGGAAGCCAGCGCCTGCTGAGCTTTTGTAAGCATATCGCCCCACTCTGTAGCAGTTGCCTCAAATGTTACATTTGGGTGTTCCTCCATGTAAGCATCCATCATTGGCTGATAGTAGTTGGAATCCCATCCCCAATATGTAATGGTTACAGGCTCCTCAGCATCATCTGCCATTACCGGAACTGAAAAAGCAGAAACAGCCATCATTGCAGCAACTACTGTGCTAATCATTTTTTTCTTCATATCATTACGTCCTCCTTTAATTTGTAATTGTATTGTAGCATCCCATATGCAAAAAAGCTTTTCATTATTTCACACATTTTTTAAGATTTTCAAACATCTTCTTTGATTGTTATCCATTTTTCATGATTGTTTTTCTTAATTTTCCGGATTATTATTCCTGATTTTCCATGGTTATACCATTTTTCAGGTCATTTTCAATCTGAGGATAAATCTTATCCAAGCGATAAAATCCCATAAGTACCATACAAATTACTGAGGTAACCAGCGGAATTCCCCCGAACATGATACGGATAGCCAGGATTGCAGACGGCCCTGCTGTCTGGTTTGCCACATAGTGTCCTGCATTTAAAATCACAGAGCAAAGAACGCCAGCCACTGCCACACCTATTTTCTGCACAAAGGTAAGCAATGAAGTAAATATCCCCTGAGGACGTTTGCCTGTTTTCCACTGACCATAATCAATGGTCTGGGTAAGCATTACAAAGATCATTCCGGTGGCCATACTCCAGCCAATGCTGGTAAGCACATGAAGACCCACGATCAGAACTACATTTTTTCCTGCCAGCCAGGTTCCTGCCATGGAAATGCTCCAGCAGATATTTCCCACAAGCACACAGAAGCATAGTCCGTATTTCTTCACAATAGATGGAAGAATAAAAGAGAAGCAAAAGGCGATCACAGAAGTCATAGACAGCATCAGGGAGCTGACAGATTCTTTTTCCAGATAATATTTTGCATAATAGATAGTTCCCTGATTTCGTATGATGTACGCAGAAAGTGTGAGGAACTGTACCACACATAATATCTGCCATGGACGGTTCTTTGCCACCACCTTCAGAGAATCCTTCAGACTGGCAGCGTTTTTCTGCTGTGTAAAAGCCCTTTCCCGAACATTGCGTACACAGATAAAAGTTACAGCCACAAAGAGGATACCAAGAACCACAGAAGTGCCTGTAAAACCATTTTTTCCACCTTTTGAAAAAACAGCAGCCAGCTTCAGTGTCACTGCTGTCACAAATGTGGCTCCCACATTTGCTCCTACATTTTTGAACAGATTAAAAGAAATCCTCTGCTCATTATCTGCAGACAGAACATTCAGCATGGTAGAATAAGGGACATTCATGATCGGGTAGACAATACTGAATAAAATATACACCCCTATGGACATCATAACCTTACTGGTGCTGCTCATCCCTTCCGGCACAGAAAATAAAAGTACCATCAGGATACATGCCGGCAGGATCGCAGCTGCCACAAAGGGTCTGCACTTGCCATATTTGGTATTGGTCTTGTCTAAAATTGCTCCCATGATCGGGCTGCATGCCGCATCCACCACACGTCCCACCAGGATGATCAGACTGATGGCCGAAAGCTCCAGATGCGCTACATCTGTGTAATAAAACATCAGATAAGTGGACACAAAGGTAAAAATGCCGTTCATGGCAAAATCCCCCAGCCCAAAACTTATCTTTTCAACCATCCCCACTTTTTCATTCATTTTCTTACCCATCTCTTTTCCGATTTATTCCAGGCACCCGACACTGCCATGGCTTTTTAGCATTTCTATTTTAACAGACATCCTGCCTGTAAATAAATCAGAAAATATGGGCATTTCTTATGAAAAACGACTATTTTTTTCTTCTATCCTCTCATGAAGCCTGTTCAATATCCTTTTTTCCATTCTGGAAACCTGTACCTGGGAAATTCCAAGTCTGTCTGCAATCTGAGACTGGGTAAGCTCCTGAAAATAACGCATATAAATGAGTGTTCTCTCTTTTCCCTCCAGTTCTTCCAGAATCTGTTCCAGAAGTATTCTGTTCAACATTTTTTCCTGCGGATTCTCTTTGTCCGGTATCCGGTCCATCAAAGAGATGTCATTTCCATCTCCCTGATATACTGTCCTGTGTAAGGATATTACCTCCTGTGCAGCATCCAGGGTCATCACAAGTTCCTCCACAGGAAGCTTCAACGTCCCTGCCAGCTCCGTCACAGTAGGCTCCCGGCCATAAAGTATCTCCAGCTGTTCTTTGCACTGGTAAACATGGTAATAATTTTCCTTAAGGGATCTGCTCACCTTCAAAATCCCGTCATCCCGAAGAAACCGTTTGATTTCTCCTGCGATCATCGGCACTGCATATGTGGAAAATTTTACCATATAGGTTTCATCAAATTTATCGATTGCCTTGAGAAGCCCAATGCTGCCAATCTGAAAAAGATCCTCCATCTCCACTCCTCTTCCCAAAAATCTTCTGGCAAC
>CAKRRX010000038.1 GCA_934394595.1 uncultured Blautia sp.
CACAGTAAAGCAAAAGCTTGTCCTGTCCGGAATACATGCCCTTTCCCCGGATACCGGTGACTCCCCTGTCCAGATTTCTCATAATCTGCGTTGAAATTTCTTCTGGCTTGCTGGTAATAATGTAAGCCTGTTTGGAAAATTTCAGACCTTCGATCATTCCATCCGTTACCTTCGTTACAAGAAAAACTGCAATAATGGCATACAGCGCTTTTTGTACACCAAAAACATACATTCCCACCAGCACAACTGCCCCGTCAATAAACTGCATGATCTGTGCAATGGAATAATGGCGCAATTTAAGCTGGAGCAGAGCTGCCATCATATCAGTACCTCCTGTGGTTCCTCTTCCCAGAAATACAAGGCCAATTCCCACGCCCTGAATCACGCCGCCATATACCGCTGCCAGAAGGAGGTCATTTCCTGCTATGTCAAAAGCCGGAAGCACTGCCAGCCAGAAAGACAGACAGACTTCTCCAATCAGAGCTTTTTTTACAAATCCAAATCCACCGATCTTCATTCCAATGAAAAACAATGGAATATTCATGCTCATATTGGTAACCCACAACGGAATTCCTCCCGGAACCACATCTTCTGTCCATTCCTTCACCAGAATGGCGATACCGGAAAAGCCTCCTGTTACCATTCCGCAAAGGTCAAAGACACTGTTCACCGCAACTGCCATAAGAGCGGTTCCCACAATGATCATCAGATAATCCAGATACCAGATTCTTTTATTGTTTTGAAGCACAGTTTTCCTCCTTCTTACTCCTCTTCTTCTAATTGTTTTACAAGGTAACGGCCTGCAATCCTGGAAAAGCCTGTAATATCACGGATATATGCAAAGTCTTTTCCAAAAATTTTTTTCTCTGCCTGCAGATCCTTCTCTTCTCCGGCAAAAATCCCCAGAACACTTACGCCCTGACTACGTAGCCTGCGGATCTGTGCAGCAGTGTCTGTAATAGCATATTTTCCGTGATAGGGTGCAGGATTTTTGGCATTAGGCCGGTTTACGATCACATCATAAGGTCTGCCATCACTTAATACGATCAGGATTTTTTTCTCTTCCTCCCGCATAAGTAATCCATATCCTGCTGCCCGGATGGCAAGTCCATCACGGTTGTTGGAGGAAGTTACATAATTAAAAATATTCTCATTTGCACTTCTTGGATCATCGTACTCCCGGAACCTGTGAAGAATGGTGTAATCCCAGAAAGTACAGTAACTCATCACTCTGTAAGGAAGGCCAACATTGCTCAAAGCCTCACTTATGATATAAGCCTGTAATGCCACCTCACCCTGACGGCTCATCTGGGAGCCGCTGGCATCGATCAGCACATCTACCACAAAGTCTGAATTGTCGCCTTTTATTTCTCTTTTAAAGACCCTCGCCTCACTGCTTCTTCCCAGCCGCCACAGCCTGGAAGGCACGATAATCCCCCTGTCTGAAAGAATTTCCTGACTTTCGCTTTTAATTATCAGAGATTTTTTCAGCATTTCTGTAAGAATACTGATGTTGCGCTTTACAATCCGGTGCTTGTCGTGATACAGCCAGATATTCTTATTTTTCAGCCTTTTGGCATATTCATACTGATAATTTCGTTTTACCGGATTTTTCAGGATCCCTTCTGTAAAATACAGGCTGCAGTCACTGTGGATATCCCTGCACATCAGCTGATTCATTCGCTTTTCTTCATTTTCAGTAAGATAGGTTTTTCCAAAATTCAATTCCACATAAGTATGAGCCTTCTCCAGAGCCTCAGGTGGAAGAACTTTGATCTTATGCTTTTTCTGGCGTTCTTCTTCCATTTCCTGGGTTACAGCACGATCTTCCATTCCCGCCACATTTGAGGTCAGCTGCTCCATATAGCTTTCCAGGGCATCCTCATACATTTCTTCGGAAAGATAGTCTTTCCAGTCAAATTCTGTGAGATCCTCAAGGGTGACAGCCAGAACCTGTTCCAGAGTTGCCTTTCCAGCAAAATCCGGGTCCGCTACTTCATTATACACCGTATCTATAATGCGGATCAGGGACATGGTATCCTCTGCACAGGCAGCGCCTGAAACAAGATCTATATAATAATAGATTCCCTTTTTCTGCTGTCTTTTCTTCTCTTCTTCTGCATAAGTTTCCCTGATCTGTTTTCTTTTATCCCTTCTGCTGATCCGTCTTTGGAGCATATTTACCCGGAGATACCCAAGCTTGTCGCTGGCAGGAGGAAGTGTATCGTATTCCTGATCCAGTATATCCTCACAGGCTTTTTTCTGCATTTCCCAGATTCCGGGGCGCAGCTGACAGATTCTCTCTCCAATGGCTTCTTCAATACACATCTGGGAAACAAATGTAAGAGAGGCTTCATCAGCTCCCAGAAAGATTTTTTTCACCAGATACATTCCCAGAAAATCCTTGTCAAAAAATTTCGCCAGGGCTCCCTGCTTGATTCCGTCATAAAGGGCAATATCTTTGGAGCGCAGAAACAGGGAAACATCCGGCTTCATCTGCTGGGTGTAGTCTCCGCTGATGGTCCACAGAAGATTCCGGATGCGGTTTTCCAGCTCAAGCTGATATTCCTGAAGCTGCAGCTCCACGTTTTCTTCTTTTGGGATTTCAGGCAGTTTTCTGCTTTTTTCAGATTCCATAGACATCTTCCCTTGTCCATCCCTGAGGAATTCTGGTACGCACCACATCCTCCACGATCTCTTTTTCAAATATGTCAAAGGTTTTATTTACAATTCCCATGCGCACTGCCTGCCAGGGAGACAGACCTGTTTTCACAATTTTCATTGCTCCAAGCAAGCCACGAAGATCCAGCGGCTTTGTGGAAATCTCACTGTTCATGGATTTTTTCTGCAGATCCATAAAAACACCGATAAACTGCTCTACCGCCTCTTTTTTTGCCTCCGGAAACATACGGTTAAAAATAAATCCCAGGGTTTCCTCATTCTGCGCAGGCATATCAATCACCATAAAACGGGACACCAAAGCCTCATTCAGCTCCTTTGTTCCTGCATATCCATAATTCATGGTGCCAAGAAATCTGGCCGCCGGATGAAGATCAATTCTGTCATATCCCGGCACATCAATGCTTCGACGATAGTCCAAAGTAGCGTGAAGGACAGAAACCGCATCATTTTTTGCCATATTGATCTCATCCAGGATTCCAAAGCCGCCCTCCTGGGCGCACTGATAAATCGTACCTTTCCGAAGCTTTACCTCGTTGTCCACAAAAGTATCCGTTCCAATGAGATCCCCACTGTTTGTATTTACATGGAAAGATACATTATATACAGGCCGCCCGAAAATAAAAGCCAGATTCTCTGCCAGCACATTTTTTCCAGTTGCCTTCGGCCCTGCCAGAAGAAGGTTCTCTCCTTCCAGAACCGCAGCCATTCCCATTTCCAGGATTTCTTTTCCATAAAATGGGATGGCAGGCTCCATCAGTCTGTGCTTTGCCTCCTCTGAAACTCCATACTCTTTGCGAAACTCTTCTGCTGCCCGGATCAGCGCCTGGCTGACCCCCTGTTCTTCTAAAAACTCAAATTCTCTCATTGATCTTTGATTACTCCTGTCACTTCCACTTTAGTCTTTTAACGGAAAAGAGGACTGCAGGCGCAGTCCTCCACAATATTTACGGCTCAAATACCAGGTCTCCATAAGATGGCATGGGCCACATTTCCTTATCCACTAACATTTCCAGTTCATCCACCGGCTCTCTTAATTTCTCCATAGCCGGAACTAATTTTTCTCTGCAGAACACTGCTCTGTCACGTCCTTCCGGATGGGCTTCAACCTGGTCTTCCAGCTTACTCAGCTTGTTCATGGCACTGTTCACTTCTTTCAGAAGCTTGCTGGCCTTCTTCAGAAGATCCAGCTGTACACTCACATCAATAGGTCCCACAGCCTTCACCTGGTTGATGGATTCAGCCAGCACTGTGGTATATTTGATCACTGCCGGAATGATCTGCTTAGTAGCCATATCGATCATCGTCTTAGCTTCAATGTTGATTGCCTTTGCATAGATCTCATACTGGATCTCAGCTCTTGATTCCAGCTCTGTCTTTGTAAATACACCAAATTCTCCAAACAGCTGAACCGCCTTTTCTGTAGTCAGTGCAGGGATAGCATCTACCATGGACGGCAGGATCGGAAGACCTCTTCTGCGCGCCTCTTTTTCCCACTCCGGTGCATATCCGTTTCCATTAAATACGATTCGCTGATGCTCTGTAGCATACTCCTTGATCAGATCATGAACTGCCAGATCAAAATCCTCTGCCTCTTCCAGAACGTCGCATGCCTCTTTGAATGCCTCCGCTGCAATAGTATTCAGCACCACATTGCAGGCAGAAATAGAATCCTTTGAACCAACCATACGAAACTCAAATTTGTTTCCGGTGAAGGCAAAAGGAGAGGTGCGGTTACGGTCTGTGGCATCCTTCATGAAATCCGGAAGAGTCTTAACACCGGTAGCCAGCTTTTCGCCGGTCTTACTTCTGGTAGCAGTTCCTGTGCTGATCAGCTGCTCCAGTACATCCTCCAGCTGCTCGCCAAGAAATACGGAAATAACTGCCGGCGGAGCCTCATTTCCGCCAAGACGCTGGTCATTTCCCACATCTGCTGCGGACTCACGAAGAAGATCTGCATGTCTGTCAACTGCCTTTAAAATACAGGTGAGAACCAGAAGGAACTGGATATTCTCGTGAGGAGTCTTACCCGGATCCAGAAGATTGATCCCGTCATCTGTTGTCAGAGACCAGTTATTGTGCTTACCGGATCCATTCAACCCTGCAAAAGGCTTCTCATGGAGAAGACAGCGCATTCCGTGACGGCTTGCCACCTTCTTCAGGATACGCATCATGATCTGATTGTGATCTGCTGCGATATTTACAGGTGCATAAATAGGTGCAAGCTCATGCTGCGCCGGTGCAACCTCATTGTGCTGGGTCTTGGCTGTAACTCCCAGCTTCCAGCACTCTTCATTTACTTCTTTCATATATGCGGAAACTCTCTGTCGGATCGTACCGAAATAGTGGTCATCCATCTCCTGTCCCTTTGGCGGCATTGCCCCAAAAAGAGTACGTCCGGTGTACACCAGATCTTTTCGCTGCATATATTTTTCTTTATCTACAAGGAAATATTCCTGTTCTGCGCCAACAGATGGTGTTACACGCCTGGAAGTCTGATTTCCAAAAAGTCTGAGAAGTCGTAAAGCCTGTGTATTGATTGCTTCCATAGAACGAAGAAGCGGAGTCTTCTGATCCAGAGCCTCACCTGTATAAGAACAGAAAGCAGTAGGAATACATAAGGTTCCACCAGCTGCATCATGTCGTACAAATGCCGGTGAGGTACAATCCCATGTTGTATAGCCTCTTGCCTCAAATGTGGCACGAAGGCCTCCTGATGGAAAAGACGAAGCATCCGGCTCGCCTTTGATCAGCTCTTTACCGGAAAAACTCATAAGAACCTTTCCATTTTCCATAGGTGCGGTGATAAATGCATCATGCTTCTCCGCAGTCACGCCTGTAAGGGGCTGAAACCAGTGGCTGTAATGAGTAGCGCCTTTCTCAATAGCCCATTCCTTCATCTCATGAGCAACCACATCTGCAATCTCCATGGAAAGCTCCTTGCCTTCCTCAATGGTTTTCTTCAGTTCCTTGTAAACCTTCTTTGGCAGACGTTCCTGCATGACGGAATCATTGAATACATCGCATCCAAATAATTCCTTCACATTAACATAATCTCCCATTGTTCCTCTCCTCTCGTTCTTTGGTCACCACTCACAGTAACCTTCTTCACACACTTTACTGATTTCATTTTTCCCTGTACTGCCGCTGCAGATCCTGGTCAAGCGGATATTCCAGGTCCGCTTCGCTGTTTCCACAATCTGCATGCTCTATTTGACGCTTTTCAGATAAAGGTTCAACGCCCTCTGCAGATTTTCAATCTCCACAGTCCTGTGACTTCCGCCATATTCCCCATCCAGGGTCCATGCCACTTTCTCTTCCGATTCTATGGAGAGCTTCTTTGCCTTAAAGGAGTAGATCAGATCCGTATTGTCCTCCATACTGATCAGATTACGGATAATCTCCTGCATTTCCAACGGATTCTTTGGCTGCACGATCAGAGTAACCTCAAACAGGCCATCATTCATATCCACATCCCTGGTCAGATTCTTAAATCCTCCTACAGACCTGGAGTTGGTGATCATTCCATAAATAAAGTTATCCTCGATCACACCTGTCTCTGTTGTCACTTTCATATGGTAGGATTTGATATCCAGAAGTCTTTTTGCACCTTCCAGCACATAGGCAAGATGTCCCAGGATATTCTTCAGATCCTGGCTGGTCTCATAAGATACATCGGTAAAAAGGCCAAAAGCCGCCACATAGGCAAATGTCTTGTCATTAAAGCGTCCCACATCACAGCGGTAAATTTCTTCCTTCATGATCATAGCCGCCGCTTCCAGCATATTCTTGGGCACAAAAAGACTGTTAGCAAAATCATTGGTGCTGCCTGCTGGTATGTATCCCACCGGCACCTGGCTTTTAAGCTCCGTAATACCGGTCACTACCTCATCCAGGGTGCCGTCACCACCGCTGCAAACCACAAGGTCTACTTTGTCTGCGTATTTCTTCACCTGTTCATATGCATCCCTGGGAGCCTGTGTAGCGCGGATGATCACCTCATAACCGCCCTTGTTAAAGATATCCACTATATCCATCAGAGATGTCTTGATCTTCCCTTTTCCCGCTTTTGGGTTAAAAATAAATATCAGTTTTTTCTCCAACTTCATTCCTCTTTTTCATTATCCTCGTACTGCATATAAATGATTCACATATGATACTATAAAAAAAAGAGGGCAAATTGTCAACGCTTTTACCCTCTTTTATACGCTTTTTTGGAAGATGAAAGACTAAATATTTTTGGTCAGTTCTTCCATTTTTTGGCACATCAGTTTTCCTATTATCAGGCCCTGATTGCATCTTTCATAGATTTTACGTACTCTTTTACATAAGGTACACAGTTTTCCCCGTGAGCCGCACAAAGCTTCACAATGGCAGATCCTACAATGGCACCGTCAGACTGCTCTGCCATCTTTTTGGCCTGCTCTGGTGTGGAAATTCCAAATCCCACCGCACATGGAATATCCTTTGCAGCTTTTACCAGCTTTACCATAGCTCCAATATCTGTGGTGATCTTTGTTCTGGTTCCGGTAACCCCAAGGGAAGAAACACAGTATACAAAGCCCTGTGCCTCCTTTGCGATCTGCGTGATCCTTTCATGGGAAGTAGGGGCGATCAGGGAGATCAGATCCAGACCATACTTTTTGCATACGCTGTCAAACTCTTCTTTTTCTTCAAAAGGCACATCCGGGAGAATCAGTCCATCCATTCCCACTTTTGCAGCTTTTTCTATAAAACGCTCTGTTCCATAGGAAAAAACAACATTGGCATAAGTCATAAATACCATTGGAACATCTGTTTTTTCACGGATTTTTGTTACCATGTCAAATACCTTATCTGTGGTCACACCACCTCTTAACGCCCTCACATTTGCCTCCTGGATCACAGGTCCTTCTGCTGTGGGATCTGAAAAAGGAATTCCAAGCTCGATCAGGTCTGCGCCGGCTTCTTCCATTGCATAAACAAGCTGTTCTGTAATCTCTAAAGAGGGATCTCCACAGGTGATAAACGGGATAAATGCCTTACCTTTTGCAAATGCTTCTGAAATTCTGTTACTCATGAAGATCCTCCCCTCTGTATCTTGCGATTGCCACACAGTCTTTATCTCCACGACCGGAAATCGTGATCACAACGCTCTGGTCTTTTCGCATCTTTGGCACGATTTTTCTTGCATAGGCAACTGCATGTGCACTTTCAATTGCCGGAATGATTCCTTCTGTCCTGGAAAGATATTCAAAGGCTTCTACTGCTTCTTCATCTGTCACCGGTACATACTGAGCACGTCCGGTATCATACAGATGTGCATGCTCTGGTCCGATTCCCGGATAATCAAGCCCTGCGGAAATGGAGTAAACCGGTGCGATCTGACCATATTCATCCTGGCAGAAATAGGATTTCATTCCATGGAAAATACCAAGTTTTCCTGTTGCTATAGTTGCTGCTGTCTCTGCGGTATTTACCCCTCTTCCGGCTGCTTCACAGCCGATCAGCTGTACTTCTTTATCTTCAATAAAATGATAAAAAGTTCCGATGGCATTGGATCCTCCGCCTACACAGGCAAGAACTGCATCCGGAAGTTTTCCTTCTTTTTCCAGCATCTGCTCTTTGATCTCTTTGGAGATCACAGCCTGAAAATCACGTACGATCGTTGGGAACGGATGGGGTCCCATAACAGAGCCCAGCACATAATGGGTATCGGAAATACGGTTTGTCCACTCTCGCATAGTCTCAGATACAGCATCTTTTAAAGTTGCAGTTCCGGAAGTTACCGGATGGACTTTTGCTCCAAGAAGGCGCATTTTATATACATTAAGTGCCTGACGTTCTGTGTCTTCCTTTCCCATAAAAACTTCACATTCCATTCCCATCAGTGCAGCTGCTGTTGCAGTGGCCACGCCGTGCTGTCCGGCTCCTGTCTCTGCGATCACACGGGTCTTTCCCATTTTCTTTGCAAGAAGTACCTGGCCTAACACGTTATTGATCTTGTGGGCACCGGTGTGGTTCAGATCTTCTCTTTTTAAATAGACTTTGGCACCGCCCAGGTCTTCGGTCATGTGGGCTGCATAGTAGAGCCTGGAGGGTCTGCCAGCATATTCATTTAAGAGTTCTGTGAGTTCCCGGTTGAATTCCGGGTCGTTTTTGTAATGGTTGTAGGCGTCTTCCAGTTCGATCACTGCATTCATCAGTGTTTCGGGAATGTACTGGCCGCCGTGGATTCCAAATCTTCCTTTTGACATAGTGTAGAGAGTCCTTTCTTTGGTTCATTGACGTACGCGGTTTTGTAATGGATATTTTATTAGAGATCCGCTTCGCGTTCTTTTCGGTATGCTTCCAGGGTGTTGATCTGTTTTAGCATTTTGGCTATCTGGCGGATTTTGGCGGGGTCTTTTTTCCCGTTGGTCTCCAGACTGCTGCTGATGTCTACGGCCCAGGGGTGCAAGGTGGAGACGGCATTTCGGAGGTTTTCGGGGCCGATTCCGCCAGCCAGGAAAAAGGGGCGGCGCACCGGAGGGACAAGGCTCCAGTCAAAGGGTTCGCCCGTTCCTCCTGTTCCCTGATCCAAAAGGATGTAATCTGCGGGACTTCTAAGGGCCCGCTGTACATCTTCCGGGGTTTTTATGGAAAAAGCCTTGATCACAGGCTTTCCTGTCATATTCTGAATTTTCTCAATATAGTCTTCATCTTCCTGACCATGAAGCTGTGCTGCCCAAAGGGTTCCATCTCTTAATAAAGAAATAGGAAGCTCAGGCGCCGCATTCACAAACACACCCACCGGAAGAATTTCCCTGTCCAGTCCTTTAACCAGGACTTTAACTTTTTCTGCTGACAGATTTCGTCTGCTGGACGGTACTTCTATAATAAATCCCGCAAAATCCGGTTTCACTTCATTCACTGCGGCAATATCCTCTTCACAAGTCAGCCCGCAGATTTTTAACTTTGCCATATTATTCTGTTCCTTTTTGCTTAATTTGTTATTTTCCAACTATTTTATTTATTAGCACCAATGCGTCCACTTAGCGAATCCCCGCATTCAGTGCAGCAAGTGCAGCTTTTTTATCCGGACTTCGCATCAGGGTCTCACCAATCAGCACTGCATCCACCTTATTTTCGTATAAAATACGGATATCCTCAGCTGTCTTTATACTGCTTTCTGAAACAAATACCGTATCTGCCGGTGCCATGTTTCGAAGACGGATGCTGTTTTTCATGTCAACGGTGAAGTCATGAAGATTCCGGTTATTTACCCCTACGATCTTTGCACCAAGATTCAGTGCCCGGTCCACTTCCCATTCATCATGGGCTTCCACAAGGGCATCAAGACCAAGTTCTCCAGCCAGCTCTAAAAAGGCTTTCAGCCTTGGATCATCCAGAATAGCACAGATCAGAAGCACTGCTGATGCTCCAAAGGCTTTTGCCTGATAGATCATATACTCATCTACCGTGAAATCCTTTCGAAGCACCGGGATCTCCACCTTTTGGGCGATTTCCTGCAGATACCGGTCTAAGCCCTGGAAATAAAAGGGTTCCGTGAGACAGGATATAGCAGATGCCCCTGCACTTTGATAATCCCCTGCAATGTCCAGATACGGAAAATCCGGTGCGATCAGACCTTTTGATGGAGATGCTTTTTTTACTTCACAGATGTATGACATTCCAGGCTTTTTCAGGGCATCCAAAAAGGAAATTTTACCAGCTGCCCTTCTTGCCGGCTCTGAATCCAGTTGTGTATTCAGCACCCTTAATGGGACTTTAAATTTTTCTTCCTCCACACGTTCTTTTGTACGTGCTGCGATCTCATTTAAAATACTCATGTGTTCTCCTGTTATTCTTCATTGCTCTTTGCAATAAATTCTTCCAGTTTATTCTTTGCTGCGCCGCTGTCGATCAGCTGCTCTGCCAGCTTCACACCTGCTTCAATAGTATCTGCCTTTCCTGCAATATAAAGGGCTGCCCCTGCATTTAAGCATACAGCATGACGTTTTGCCCCGTTTTCCTTTCCTTCCAGAATGTCTCTGGTGATCTTTGCATTTTCCTGTGGAGTACCGCCCTGCAATTCTTCCTTTGTGCAGCGCTCATAGCCAAACTGCTCCGGCGTTAACACATAAGAAGTAAAAGCTCCATCCTTGATCTCGCACACAGAAGTAGGTGCACTCATGGAGATTTCATCCAGGCTGTCCTGTCCAAATACCACCATTCCTCTTGTAACACCAAGATTTGCCATAACCTGTGCCAGAGGCTTTACAAGAGCCTCATCATAAACTCCCATCAGCTCCATATTTGCTCCTGCAGGATTGCTTAAAGGCCCGAGTATATTAAATACGGTACGGATGCCCAGCTCTTTTCGGATGGGGGCAACGTATTTCATGGCAATGTGGTAATTCTGTGCAAACAGAAAACAGATCCCGATCTTTTTCAGAAGCTCCTGGCTTTTTTCCGGTGGAATAGTAATCTTTACTCCAAGAGCTTCCAGAACATCTGCTGCTCCGGATTTGGAAGATGCTGCCCGGTTTCCATGCTTTGCAACGGGAACACCCCCAGCTGAGATCACCAGGGAAGCAGTTGTGGAAATATTAAAGGAATTGGAACCATCTCCGCCAGTTCCTACGATTTCCAATACATCCATATCATGGAGAAGCTTGATGCAGTGGGCACGCATTCCTGCTGCAGAAGCCGTGATCTCTTCGATAGTTTCTCCTTTTAATGCAAGAGCAGTAAGATAAGCGGACATCTGTACCGGTGTGGCTTTTCCACTCATGATCTCATCCATAACTGCCTCTGCTTCTTCGTAGCTTAAATTCTGTTTTTTGGATAATTTGATAATGCTTTCTCTGATCATTTTGTTTTCTCCTCTTAGCAATCTATATATTTTGCAATATGTCTTTTATACTTATTTTGCTTCCATCAGGCTTTCCCAGCCTGTAAAAAGTTTTCGATCATCTTTTTTCCATCTGGAGTCATCACGGATTCCGGGTGAAACTGTACTCCATATACGGGATATTTTTTGTGTTCCACTGCCATGATTTCTGTGTCCTCTGCCCGGGCGGTTATCCTCAGTTCTTCCGGAAGAGTCTCTTCTTTTGCTGCCAGAGAATGGTACCTTGCTGCCGGAAAATAATCCGGTAGTCCATTTAAAAGGACACTGTCACCTGTTCGGATCATTTTATCTTTTTTCCCGTGTTTCAGCTCTTTGGCATAACTTACCACTCCTCCAAAGGCTTCGCAGATACTCTGATGTCCAAGACACACCCCAAGGATGGGAATTTTTCCTGCAAACTTTCGGATCACAGGTATACAGATTCCCGCATCCTCTGGTTTTCCAGGTCCCGGGGAAAGAACAATGGCTTTTGGCGCCATAGCCTCAATTTCATCCAGGGTAACTTCATCGTTTCGTACCACTTTGACATCCGGATCCACAGACCCGATCAGCTGATACAGATTATAAGAAAAGCTGTCATAATTATCGATCAGTAAAATCATTCCAATCCCTCCTCTGCCTGGCTGATAGCTCTTACCACTGCCCTTGCCTTATTCTGGCACTCTTCAAATTCTTTTTCCGGTACACTGTCTGCCACGATTCCGGCACCGGAGCGGATACAGATCTCATCCTTCTTTTTGTAGACCAGGCGGATGGCAATGCATACATCCAGATTACCGGTGAAATCCACATAACCGATGGCTCCGCCGTAAATTCCCCTCTTACTCTGCTCCAGTTCCTGAATGATCTGGCAGGCACGGAACTTCGGTGCCCCGGAAAGGGTTCCTGCCGGTAAAATGGCATCTACCGCGTCTACCGCATCTTTTCCCTCTTTGATGATTCCTGTAACTGTGGAACCCAGATGCATCACACAGGAATATCGTTCCACAGTCATATATTTCTCTACTTTTACACTTCCAAGCTTGCTGATCTTTCCGATATCATTTCGTCCAAGATCCACCAGCATATTGTGTTCTGCCAGCTCTTTTTCATCCTGAAGAAGATCCTGTTCCAATGCTTTGTCTTCCTCTGGTGTCTTTCCTCTTGGTCTGGTTCCTGCCAACGGAAAGGTACTGAGTTTTCCGTGTTCCAGCTTTACCAGAGTTTCCGGTGACGCACCGGCAATCTCAATGTCATCACTGGAAAAATAGAACATATAAGGAGACGGATTTGTGGCTCTTAGTACCCGGTAAGTATCAAACAGGCTTCCGGTTGCTTTTGCCCGCATGGGATTGGAAAGAACCACCTGAAAAATATCTCCCTCACGAATATAATGCTTTGCTTTTTCCACCATATCGCAGTACTTTTCTTTCGGAAACTGGGGCTGGATCTGAGACCTAAGCCTGATTGGAGGAAATATTCTCTTTTCTCCTTTTTTGATCAGTTCCGTCATTTCTTCCAGTTTTTTACAGGCCTTTTTATAGGACTCTTCCAGATTTTCTGTCATAACTCCTGTGATCAGAAGAACCTTCTGGCGGTAATGGTCAAAGGCGATCACCTCATTAAATAACATCAGATCCAGATCCCGGAAATCCTGCTGCTCTTCATCTTTTAATTCCAGCTTTGGTTCGCTATATTTGATATAGTCGTAGGAAAAATATCCCACAAGGCCGCCGGTAAATGCGGGCATGTTTTCCATTACCGGTGTTTTGTACTGACGGATGATCTCACGGATAGCATCTCCTGGATGACTGACCTGCTTCACGTTCTCACAGGCTGTGGGATTTTCTTCATCTGTTCTTTTTATTCTCAATACACCTTCTGTGCAGGTGATCTCCATTGATGGATCATACCCCAGAAAAGAATAGCGTCCCCACACCTCATTCTGGCTGGCACTTTCCAGCAGATAACAATGGTGACTGGCCTTGTGAAGGATCCGCATCATTTCCACCGGTGTATAGCTGTCTGCATACAGCTCCTTACAAATCGGAATTCTCTTATAATTTCCTGTAGCTGCCATTTCCCTGATTTTCTCAACTGTTGGATACATAGAACACCTCCGGATTATTTTTATACTGTCAGAACTGATTTCTGGGGAATATCCCGTCCTGGAAAAGATGCATTTTTTGAGGTTGGCTCTGAACAGTTACGTCAAATTCAAAAAGACCCGCCCAAGACAGAACATTTATGTCTGTCAAGGACGAGTCCAACAATCACCCGCGGTGCCACCTTGATTCACGATATAAAAATACCGTACCCTTAACGGAATACCATCATATTCCTGACAACTGACGTATGTCTTACGTCGCATCCTACTTGGCCATCAGCCTTTCAATGCGCCCTCAGCGGCCCATTTAACAAACTGCGTTACCACCTGGCTCTCAGCTTCCCAGGCTCTCTGTAGGTGCATGAATGTTTTTATTCCCGCTTCAACGGTTTAGTCTATTAAATTGAATTTTTATATAAAATAGCATATCAACCACAAATTGTCAAGCATTTTTTTCCTTTTTGCCAACTGATGTTCACAGGGTAAGCGGACATTACATGGCTTTGGATTCGATATGATATTTTACAGATACAAAATAAAAAGACCTGAATGCCCGGCATATGTTTGAAAATGTTTTCTGCAAGATGTGCATCACAGTTTGTGGGAAATTAAGATAATAATTTTGGGGGCTGACTCTCAGGTCAGACAAGGAGGTCTTATGCATAGAAAAAAAGTAATTGCGGCTTTACTGGCTGCAATCACAGCCGTTACCCCTGCCACAGGTACCATTTTTGCCACACCAGTGACTGCTGCAGAAGATGAGCCGGCAGGCACAGATTTAACTGATATGGATTCATCCACAGTTCTCCTTAATTCTGCAAAACTGACAGATAAAATCGCAGCACAAAGCAAGAATAAAAACATTATGTTCAGTCCCACAAGTCTTAATTTTGCCTTGGGAATGCTTGCCCAGGGAGCGAAGGGTGACACTCTCACTGCTTTGGAGGATTATCTGGGGACAGAGGATTTTGCCGGATATGCCAGTGCATATTTAAGTAAGATCCAGGATTATAATCAGGATGCATCCCTGGACGCTGAATATAGTACGAAGCTGAAAATTGCGGATGCCCTCTGGGCAGATGAAGACCTTCCGCTTTATGACGACTTTTGTAAAAAAGTAAGTGAAAATTTCCAGGCAGAGGTACAGAATCTGGATTTTTCCGATGCAGAAAATGTCTGTAAAACCATCAATCACTGGTGCGATGAAAATACAGAAGGGATGATTCCGGAAATCATCACTCCCGACTCTATCACCAAAGACACCGGATTATGCATTACCAATTCTTTGTACTTTGAGTCTGGATGGAGCGAGGGACCCTGGAATCTTTCCCAGGAGGAAGAAGCCTTCGGAGATCAGGATGAAAAAACGTTCTACATGACTACACAAGGAGATCAGTATTATGAAAACGACCAGGCCACTGCCTTTGGACGAAATTATGCAAGCGGTCTGAGCTTTATCGGAATCCTTCCTAAAAATGAAGGTGAATTTACCCTGGAAGAGCTTGACATTGACAGTCTTTTAGACTCCCAGCCGGAATATGATGAGGTTTGCTGCAAAATGCCTAAACTGAATTTTGAGACCTCTGCTGTCCTCTCCGATATGCTAAGTGAGCTTGGCCTTGAAACTATTTTTTCAGACCAGGCTGATTTCTCTGGTCTCTCCACCGAACCCACAAAAGTTGATTCCATCCTTCAAAAGACCAAACTGGAGCTGAACGAAGAGGGTACAAGGGCAGCTGCAGTCACTTCCATTTTGATGGAAGCCCTTATGGATATGCCAGAGGAGGAAGAACCTGTCATAAAGGAGGTTTACCTTGACCGTCCTTTTGCCTTTCTTATTTATGATGCAGCCAACCAGGAAGTGCTGTTTATGGGAAAAGTTACTACTGTCACTGAATAAAATAATTTTTTGAAAAAAAGTAAAAAAAGTTGTTGACAATTTGCGACAGTTAATAGTATAATAGCAAAGCGAGCTGCGGAAGAGAAATAATTTCGC
Source organism: uncultured Blautia sp. (assembly GCA_934394595.1). Lineage (GTDB taxonomy): Bacteria > Bacillota > Clostridia > Lachnospirales > Lachnospiraceae > Blautia_A. The sequence goes on from CAKRRX010000038.1 coordinate 15,637, forward strand.
AGCTTGTATATGGGGTCTTAGCTCAGCTGGGAGAGCATCTGCCTTACAAGCAGAGGGTCATAGGTTCGAGCCCTATAGGCCCCATACTTATGAATAGAATATGGCGAGATAGCTCAGTTGGCTAGAGCACGCGGTTCATACCCGCGGTGTCGAGGGTTCAAATCCCCCTCTCGCTACTTTGCTGATAGTCTTTTATACGCACAGACTTTTCAGCAAAATCTTTTTAATTGCATATGGCGAGATAGCTCAGTTGGCTAGAGCACGCGGTTCATACCCGCGGTGTCGAGGGTTCAAATCCCCCTCTCGCTATTATAGATGTTGCAAATTGCAGCATCTATTTTTTTGCTTATTCCCAAGATTGCCCGAGCGCGTTTAAAAAACGTTTTGTTAAATATGCATCACAATTTGCGGGAGATTTTGTCCGATGAATGCATTGCAGCAGGCTGCATAGACCAAATTCGAACAGAATATACCTTTCTTCAATTTTCAAAAAGGAGTACCTACATGAATATCGATCCATCCATCCGTAAACTTCTTGATAATGAAACCACTGTCCACGAAGCCCAGATCCGTGCTTTATTTCAGACCCTGGATCGCAGATTCGGTCTTCGTGGAGCTTCTGTGCCTATCCGCTTCGGTTATGATGAGGCATTGCTTGGCTCTTATACGCCGGCTACTGCCCATGAAAAAGAATGCTTTTATTTTTCCCTTCTATTCATCGGCTATGCGGTGAAAAAGCCTCTCTCCAAAGAAGACCGCCTGGATCTCTATAAGCACGAATACGCCCATTATATGCAGTACAACATGAAAATCCCGGCTCAGTATAACTGGCAGGCCGGGAAGCATGGAAGCGCGTGGAAATACTGCTGCTCTCTTGTCGGCGCCGCCCCTACTCCTTATTACAAGATCGGAGAAAGCCTTCTAAAGCACGATTACGATAAAGCACTGAAGAACCCCATTCATGACAAAACCGTCCACATCCGCGACACCTACCGCCGCGAGCAAGCCTACCAAAGTGCCAAACACAGCGAAGTAAAATTCCAGGTCAATGATGTGGTGACGCATCCAAAGTTCGGAGAAGGCACTGTAGAAGAAGTCATTCAGATGCCGAATTCTGTCAGACTGCATATCCGGTTTGCGGATGATGAGGTGAAGAAAATTGACCAGAAGTGACTGTTGAAATCCAATTGTAAATAGAACTTTCGCCATACTCCAAAAGATGATATGATAGCTGTATCTGGAACTATTTTTGTCAATAATAAGAGTAAGGGAGGGGAAAAGGATGTCTGTTGATTCTAAACGAAATGTATTACGCAATGCGTGTGAAAAGTGTATGAAGGAATTAAAGGAGTATTGTGAACATCTGTGGGAGATAGAGCAAATTTTGCAGAAATGTCGGGAAGAAAGCCCTTTGGAACCACCGAAAATAGTCGCTGATGATGATATAATAATTGAAGCTGAAAGCCCATTTGATGGGGGGATTGAAGCGCTACAAAAAAATGAGCGGGAAATTGATTACTGCATTGCTGCACTTGATCATTATATAGCTCAGAGTATGGGACCTATGGGAAATGAGGACGAGGTAATTGGGGCGGTTTTGGGAACTTCCAGGCTAATATCCGAGCTATCGGCTCATTTTCCTTCAGGGGACGACATAAAGAGCCTGACGAATAACCTTATGTGGTGCAAAGGAATAGCTGATGACTTTTGTGCGCAAAGATGGCAAGGTGGAGTAAGTGGTATCCATATAGAAACGATAGAACATCTGAAGAAAAAGTATGAATGGCCAATTGTTATATTAATAAAAAATGTGAGCTATTTACTGATGGATTATAAACATGAGCTGCAAAAAGTAAGACGCATAGTTTCCACACCTACAATATATGATTCACCCGAAATGGCAGAAAATATACCACCAAAACCTGCAAAGGAATCCGTATATCCATGTTTTCATGCTGTCTCTGATATTGATAATAATGAAATTCAGGAAACGTCCATGGCAAAAGTATATGCCTTACCTAATGATATGTCCATGGCTGCGGTATATGCGTCTCCTGAGGTGATTGATGATAATGAAACCCAGGAAACATTCATGGCTTACGTATATGCGTCGCCTGAGATGATGATGGAGAAAAAAAATAAGTGAAAAAGTATTTTCAAAAGAATATTCAAGAGGGATTGAAATGAGCGGGAATCATTATTCATACGCATTGCGTTCGTGTGTTTGGGAAATAACGCTTGCCTGTTGCTTTTCCTGTAATTATTGTGGCTCAAAGGCAGGAAAAGCAAGAAAGAATGAACTGTCCACAGAGGAGTGCCTGGATGTTGCAAAACAATTAGCAGATATTAACTGCCGCAGAGTTTCTATGATTGGTGGTGAGGTATTCATGCGGCCGGATTGGAGGGAGATTGCCAAAGCGCTAACTGATAGGAAGGTAAAAGTATCCATCATTACGAATGGCTATTTATTCTCCGAGAAACTGATCACAGATCTCAAGGAATGTAGGATAGAATCCATTGCAGTGTCCTTGGACGGACCAGAAGCTATTCATGACAGGTATCGGCAAAAGGGCAGCTTTAAACGAGCGCTGCAGGCAATTGATACCTTGACGGGAAATGATATCCCGGTTTCCGTAATAAGTACACTTCACAGTGAGAATGTTCCTTTTCTTGACGAAATGTACGAAATTTTGAAAACCAGGAAAATATTTGCATGGCAGCTGCAAGCGTGCTCCCCTATGGGAAATGCGACAGATGCTGGTTTTTCCACTAATATTGATTTCCGAACCGTGATAAAGTTTGTGGAAAAACATCTATACAATCCGTATTTTGCAATAGGCGTGGCAGATAATATAGGGTACTATACAGAAAGCGAAGGATGGCTACGTGGAAATCCCAGCGGGCAAGCTGTTTTTCGTGGATGTAAAGCAGGACTGACAAACATTGGGATTGACAGTGTGGGTAACGTGCGGGGATGTGAATCCATGTATGATGAATCCTTTATTGAAGGAAATTTAAGAGAAAAATCCATATCCGAAATCTGGAATGCGCCGGGAGCTTTTGCATATAATAGGCACTTTACCTTAGAAAATTTAACTGGTAAATGCCAAAATTGTGAACATGGCGGCAAATGCGCCGGAGGTTGCAGATCCTACAATTATTTTACCCATGGGAAACTGTACGAAGCTTTGTTTTGCGCAAAATAAATAAAAATTATTCCCGCCTTTTGCGATATTCCGCCGGTGTGATACCAGTCAGTTTGCGGAACTGATCGTAAAAGGTGGGAATATACAGATATTCTGTTTCTTAGAGCTGTCTATTTCCCGGCAGCCCTATATTTTTTATACTCTATTTTTGAATTTTCAGCATAACTGGTTCGTATGTTGTGTTGGTTTCATAGTCGTATACACGGATTCCAATTTCATCCGGAAGATCCGTTTTCTGGTAGTTCACCTGGCATGTGACTTCTTTTCCAACTTCTGCAACTGGAGAGGAACCGCCAAGTTCGGAGATTTGCCATACATTTCCATCAGAATCCGTCACGTCCAAGGAAAGGCTGTCGAATTCTTCTAATATAATATAATGAATTGTAGCGTAATCGCCCATTTCGGTTTCCTCTATATCTGCAGACAAGATCTTCACTTTTCCATCTGCGGCTGACACTCCGGCATCCGCTTCTCCTGCATTACTTTCATTCTCAGTTTCGGACATGTCCGCTGCCACCGGCACATAAGTCGCACTTTTTCCCTGACTCTTGTCCTCCAGCTGGAAGGTGATGTTTGTCCGCATCACGTCGTCCACACTCTTTGCACCTGGAAGCATGGCACTTCCTACACAGGAAACAGTAAGATTCTCACTCTGATTGTTCTTTACTGCGGAAGAATAGAAATCTAATACATCGTCTTCCTGGCTTCGGTAATTGCATACTGCGGTATCGATTCCAAGATCTGAATCAAAATCAAAACCTACTCCGACTTTTACGATCACCAGTCCTTTTTCTTCGGCATATTCGCCTATTGTCTTATCACTTTCAATTCCCAGATTTTGGACAGAATCCTCGTCCATCGCGTCCTGTCCCACCAGCAGATATTTTCCTCTTTCTTTTGCGGTAACTTCCACTACCACCTGCACGCTATTCTTGTCACAAAGGGCTTCTTTCACAGTGTAAGTAAGAATGGAGTCACCGTCTTCCTGCTGTACTGGATCCTTCTCAATCAACTCCTCTGCCTCTTCTGGTATTTTGTTTCCCACTTCCTGAAAGAAACTGGAAATGCCCATATACTTTTCTGCGGCAAAAACAGTGACACCAAATGTCAGGACGGCTGCAAATGTCAGTACCAAACTGCGCTTCCAGTTTTTCTTTCCGGATTTTTTCCGTGTACCAATATTTTCTGTTCTGCCAGTCCCGTTTATTACTCTCCCAGTTCTGTTTTCCTTCTGGTACTCTTTATCAGACTCTACAGAATTCTCTAACATTTCCAAAGTCTCGTCCACTCGTCTTAGTACACATTCCGGCACGTCTGTTTCTTCGGAAAAAATATCGAACAATTTATCATCCATGAATATATCCTCCTTCATACTCTACGCGAAGCTGTTTTCTGGCTCTGGAGAGCCTTGTAAGCACTGTATTCTGGCTGATTTCCAGAAGGGCTGCGATTTCTTTTACACTAAGGGATTTGCTGTAATACAACAACATCACCACCTGGTATTTCTCATCCAGGGAGGCCAGGATTTCCTTCCACTCACAGTCCACATATCCAGGTTCCTCAAAGGTGCCCTCTTCCATTTCCATAGTAGGGAAAACGCGGCCTTTGTGCCGCAGCATTTCATTGCAGTTATTGATTAATATCCGGATCATCCATGTTTTGAAATAGGAATCATTTTTCAAGGTAGAAAGTTTCTCATAGCACTTCAAAATGGTTTCCTGTATGGCATCTGCTGCGTCCTCATCATTCTTCAGATACGCCCAGGCTACTTTGTACATACTCTGGGTGTTCATTTTGATGAGCTGTGCAAATGCACCGGAATCTCCGGCTTTTGCCTTTTTCACCAAATTTTCCATAAGGTTTTTCGCTCCTTTTTTGTGTTCTGCAGTACACGAAATATGTTGGGGTGTTTCCTTTTACATTCATTAGATGGAAAAGACGGGGAGAATATTTCACGGGAGATAACATTACGGTTGAAAAATCTTAAAAAACTCTTGATTTGGTTGCCTACCCGGACGCGGTTGTCGTAGCCCGCAGTAGTGGTATATGTGGTGTAAAATCTCCGTCAGCCATAAGTTTCTCCCAGTACACAGCAGCCGAACACATCGTATTTCTAAGCTGGGCTTTTCAGGTGCGGTTTTAGTGGAGGCAAAATCCATGACTTACGAAGACTTATGCGTGAAGGCTCTCCTGAACGCATTAGTCATAGTTAGTCATTAGTTTGCCGGAGCGTTGCGCCGCCCAGCGTGAAATACGATGTGTTTGGCTGCGTCCGTCCTGAGTAATTTACATTGGCGCGGAATGTGCAGTGTAAAATTGTGTACGGGAAATCCAAATTATCATAACAGAAAAAGCTGGCAACCTGTAATTAAATAATACAGATGCCAGCCTTTTCTCTACTGTTTTGAAAACCGTAATTTATTTCCTGCTATCTCCCAGCGTGTGCCTGAGGCACAGCCTCAACCCACTTCTTTTATTTGAAGTACTCAACACCAGACTCAAAGATCTGAATATCCTGCTCTCCATAGATGTTGATGGCAACTCCATTGTCGCGGCGCTCGCTGTGGGCCATCTTACCAAGGACACGTCCATCCGGGCTTGTGATACCCTCGATGTTGTAGGT
>CAKRRX010000039.1 GCA_934394595.1 uncultured Blautia sp.
TTTACAGGGGCAGCAGGCCTCAAAAGCTTGCATGCCCCTGTGTTTGGTGATAGAATAGAAAAACACAGATCATCTGATACAGTGATTAGAATGTGTTTGAAAAATTGATAATTTGGAGAATGAGTGATGAAAATAGACAGAGATGCTCCTGTAGGCGTGTTTGACTCCGGTATCGGAGGACTTACGGTGGCACGTGAGATCATGCGCAATCTTCCGGCGGAGAAAATCGTATACTTTGGAGATACAGCCAGAGTACCATATGGAAGTAAATCCAGGGAGACTATTATCCGCTATTCCCGTCAGATCATCCGCTTTCTGGAAGAACAGCAGGTGAAGGCCATTGTTGTAGCCTGCAATACAGCCAGTGCCTTTGCGCTGGATGCTGTGCGTGAGGAATTTGACATCCCCATACTGGGTGTGATCGATGCGGGGGCCAGAGTTGCAGCACAGGTGACCAGAAATAAGCGCGTAGGCGTGATTGGAACAGAAGGCACAGTAGGAAGCGGAATCCATGCAGAGGTCCTGAAAAAAATAGATCCGGAAATTACCGTAATAGGAAAGCCATGTCCGTTGTTTGTCCCACTGGTGGAGGAGGGCTGGACTCATGATCCGGTGACTGTGGAGGTGGCATCCAGATACTTAAAGGAGCTGCAGGAAAAAGATATTGATACGCTGATTCTTGGCTGCACCCATTATCCGCTGTTACGTTCTATTATCGGGCAGGTGATGGGAGAAGGCGTTCATCTGGTGAATCCGGCTTATGAGACAGCGCTGGAGCTTGGGAAGCTTCTGGAATCCCAGAATATGCAAAGCAGCGGAAAAGGACAGTCTGATTTCCCTTATCGCTTTTATGTGAGTGATCTGGCGGAGAAATTTAAAGGATTTGCCAATTCAATCCTCCCCTTTGATGTGGAGAAGACGCAGAAGATTGATATTGAAAAATATTGACAATATAAATGAAATGGAAGTACAAAAATGGAAAAAGAAGTATTGATACATGTAAAGGGGCTGCATATGCTGGACACCCAGGATGGAGAAGAGCCCATTGAGATCGTAGTTCCGGGAGAATATTATTTCCGAAATGGAAGCCATTATCTCCGCTATGAGGAGCTTTTGGAGGATCAGGGGGATCCTACTATAAACTATATTAAAATTTCCCCCAGAGGAATGGAAGTGCGTAAAAAAGGTGTGGTAAATACCCATATGGTATTTGAGCAGGGAAAGAGAAACATGGCACTGTATACCACTCCTTTCGGAACCCTTGAGATGGGGATTTCCGCTACCAGCCTGGAGCTCCAGGAAAGTGACAGCAGGATTGATATGAAGGTGAATTATTCCCTGGATATGAATCAGGAGCATGTGGCAGACTGTTGTCTGGATATTCACGCCCAGACGAAGAATGCCCCCGGTTTTGCCTTGTAAGCAAGGCGACATACTCAATTGGATAAAATGAGAAAACAGTCGGAAATGATAGAAACGCTTCAGGACGTTTGCCATCATTTCCGGCTGTTTTTATGTAGAAGATCAAAAACGGAGAACCCGCTGTGCTTTATCCGGTGTCAGAGCCTGTTTCAAGTCAGCTCTGAGGTATGAGAGATGCTGTCAGATATGGGATCGAAATCCGTAAAAGCGAGAAGTAAATAAGGATATACAAGCCGCAAAATGCCGGTTGATGTAATATTATGGTAGCATAGCCAAAGGAAAAACTCAAAGGAAATCGTTCGACGTTTTACAACAGTTTTTCCATTACTGTGACAAGCTGTTCCATATCAAAAGGCTTGGCGATATACTCATCCATTCCAGCTTTGTGAGCTGCAATCATATCTTCTGCAAAGGCATTGGCAGTCATTGCTACAATCGGCAGGCTGTGGATATAATCCTTATCCAGAGCGCGAATCTGGGCGGTTGCCTCATAGCCATCCAGAGCAGGCATCTGAATATCCATAAGAATCAGGTCATAATAATTTTCAGGGGCATTTGCCACCATTTCTACAGCAATTTTTCCATTTTCAGCAGTTTCTATGGTAACGCCTGTCATGCTCACCAGTTCTACGGCGATCTCCATATTCAGAGCATTGTCTTCTACGATCAGGACACGCTTTCCAGGAAAACTGTTTCTTGACTGTGGAGCAATGGATGTGGCAGCTTCACCGCACATACCGATATCGTTAAGCATCTGTACCGCATTTTCACAGCAATCCGGATCATCATCTACGATCAGGACAGGGAGATCCGTAAGATCTTCTGTGGAAGTATCTGCAACATCCTGTAATTTAAGGAAGAGGGTAATAGTAAAGCGGCTGCCTTTTCCAGGCGCGCTTTTTACTGTGATATTTCCATCCATCATTGTGACAATATTCTTGGTGATGGCCAGACCAAGTCCGGTACCCTGGATCTTGGTGGATCGTTTATCATCTGCCCTGGAAAACGGCTCAAATATAATATCCTGAATTTCCTGGCTCATTCCTATGCCATTGTCCTCAAATATGAACTCAAAGCAGCCGGTCCTTCTGCGTTTCATTGGCTTTTCTGTAAGGGTAAAGGAAATATGGCCGCCGTCAGGGGTGAATTTGATGGCATTGCTCATAATATTGGTGAAAATCTGCTGGATACGCAGACTGTCACCGATAATATCCTCGTGTCGGATCTTGGAAATATTTACAGTAAAACGGTGGTTGTGGGTGAGAATATCCGGTTTGACCATTGTGATCAGATTGTAAATCAGATCCGGGAGATGGAAATTCTCTTCGTTGAGCATAACCTTTCCACTTTCGATACGGCTCATATCCAGAACTTCATTGATCAGCGCCAGAAGATGACGGCTGGATATGGTAATCTTGTCAAGAGCATCCATAACACGGTCTTTCTGGTCAATGTGTGCGGCAGCCAGTGCTGTCATTCCCACAATGGCATTCATTGGTGTTCGGATATCGTGTGAAATATTGGAAAGAAAATCGGTTTTTGCTTTGTTTGCACGATTGGCAGCCTCATAGGCATCTTTTAATGCCTGACGTGCCTGGTTTTCCCGTTCTTTGGACTGGGTGACATCAATGACAATGAAAAGTACCTTTGTCAGCTGCGAGCCATTCCAGTCTAGTGGAATGATGTTGATATTTTTAAACTGCTTTTCATCGAGGGTACAATATTCAAATTTGTAGATGGCATCAGGTGTTTTCAGGTGCTTTCTCAGATTTTCCGGTGAAAATACATCGCTGATATTTTCTCCCTCTGATAATAATTTGAAATGATTGGCTACTGTATTCTGCAGGCTGCTGTAAACTCCTGAGAAATGGGAGGTTTTGTCGCCACAAACTTTGTGCCATTCATAGGAATCCTGCTCCAGGTCACAGACTGCAAACCGGTTTATGATTTTCATCATTCCCTGGATCAGCTGATCCAGAGCGGTTTTTGTTTTTATCAGATTCAGACGTTCTGCTTCGGCTCTTTTGGAATCGGTAACATCATGGAGATAGACGATGGCATGGAGTGGCTTGCCATTTTCATCTTTATCTGCACAGACCAGAACATTTCGAATGGATCGCTTTTCTCCATCCAAAAGTGCTTTGCACTCAAAACTCAGCTGGCCATTTATTTTCCGGAATGCTTCAATAAGGTAATTGCGGTCATAGATCTGCCTTGTCTCCGCTTGGTCTTCCTCACAGACAAAGTGATCGATAAATTCCCGGATCAGGTCATCCCAGGTGGAAGTTTGCTCAAAAATCTCCAGAAGGGAGCCTTCTACCTTTAAGGAATTGAAGGAATTTTCCTGGAGGTTAACGTAATATTCACAGATATTGGTGGAAGTAATGACATGATGAAAAGCTGCATATTTTTCCTCTCGCAGGACAAGGTTTTTTCGGGTGTCAATATTGACCAGAATACCTACCATGCGTTTGGCCATTCCATTTGTCCGGCGCACCACTTCGGCATTGATGCAGAACCACTGATAGCTGCCGCCATGCACCTTTATCCGGCATTCCAGACTGTATTTTATCCGGCCATCAGGGTCAGCTGGGATTCTCGACATAAATGCAAGCACATTCTTCTGATCAGCAGGATGTACAAGACGGAACCAGGAATCCAGGACATCCGGAAAGGCTGCTGCGTCATGGTATCCTAGCATCTGGCGGAACTTGTCGCTCCACACTATGGAGGAAACGGTTCCGGTTTCGTCATATTCAAAGGTCCACATTCCAGACTGCAGAACATCGTTGATAAGAGTGAGATTCTGTCCGGCAGGATTGACGCGAACTGCCAGAATCCATACAGGAATGCCGTCTTCGTTTATGGTGTCTTTCTTAAATGCTGTGATGTACAGACGGCTGCCATCCTTGGTACGCATTCGGAATTCCATTTTTCCATGATGGTTTAAAAACTTATCAGGTGAAAAAAGATACAGATCCTGACTGTAGATGAGTCTTAGAAGAGAGTATTCAGTCCCGTTCTGGAAATCCTCTTCATCAAATCCCAATTCATATAAAAAACTTCGGCTGGCAGAAGAAATACTTAGCTTTTCATCATAGTAGCCAATAAGAGAACCTACGGGATTATTGTGATCCATAGCATCACTGATGGCTTTATACATAGAGGGGGTAATCCGGGTATTTGGGGCTTCCAGAAGAGTCTTTTCATGTTGAAAAGTAATTGTGGTAAAATGCTGATTTTTATCCATTGAAATTCCATCCTTAACAGTAATGAAATCTTATTTTTGCAGTGACTGAAATAAAGTATTTTACCTATTTATTATGTGATACAATTGAGAAAATAGCAACCGATATTTATGTATGTTTTGCTGCCAAATAATTTATACCGGAAGCTGTTTCCTGGGGTGACATCCAGAATAACAGTTTCCGGTATTTTTTCTTTTAGGGCAGTTTATGCTTTTTTTCGACACAATACGTGCTTTCGGGTGCAGGGGCTGGAATCTGATAAACTGGTGGGTAGGGAAAGCTAAGAAGATTATGAAATGTTATCTGATCAGAGTTGCACTTATTCGATATGTAAATAGTCTTCAGACATGATCTTAAGAAGCAGAAAAACAAGAGGATCTCTGCGAAAGAAATGTAAGAAAGAAAAGACTGCAAGCGCAGCGGAACCGCTGTCTGACGCAAGGAATATGGTAACACAGGATATCGAAAAATGCAAAAGAAATCGTTCGACAGAAAGGGACAGAAAATAATGTGTTGCTAAATCGTAAAAGTCTGCTAGAATAGGTGTAACAAGAACTGTCAAAAAGAACGCTCTATGGGCGAGGTGAAAGTTATGGTTACACTGAATGATTATTTGTATTCCGGAGATACGGTTTTAAAGATTTTGCAAAAATATACAGAGGATCTGCGCAGGGAAGCGAAGAAAAATCATAATGAGATCGATCTGGTACACAGCAACTTTCTGCTCCAGATCACGGAGCTTTTGGAACACAATGATTTCCTTACAGCGCAGTCACAGAAAATTCGGGAATTTTATAAATACATGGCTCATGAATATCCATATCTGGCTTTTACATTTAAGGGCAGGATCAAGTCTCTGATCCGTGCAGAAGAGAAATTTAACGGATATGTGGTGGAGTATATTTATGATCATTACAGGGAAAATGGTACTTATCCGTCGGTTGCGGAGCTGAAAAATAAGCTCAGCTGTTTTCGTGATTTTATTGCTTATCGAATTGTGGTGTGTATGCCAAGATGCCATCTGAAGCCTGGGGAAGACCAGGAACAGGCGTCAATCCGCTACCTCTATGAGATTGCAAATGTACTGCCGGGATTTCTGGAGGAGAGAGGGTTTACGGCAGAATCTGCGTATGGGGTAAAGCTAAGTGGGTCGGATTTGCTAAATAGCGATGTGAAGCCTTACTACCGGGACTATATCTGTGGAACCAGTGAATACGGATATCAGTCTTTACATATCACGTTCTACGATAACAGCTCCAGGTCCTACATGGAGGTGCAGCTTCGCACTCAGAAGATGGATGACAACGCAGAAATCGGTCCTGCAAATCATCTGGGTTACGAGAAACGACAGCAGGACGAGCGTGCCAGACGAGACGTGATCCCTAAGGGGGAGTGTGTTTATTTTGACGAAGCCTATGAACGGGGAATGAAATTACTTTCCCTGAATCTGGCGGATCTGGACGTAAATATGTTTTCAGCAGTAGACAACAGCCTGATCAATGACGGCTGCGGACTTTTCCGGGGACGGCTGATCCTGCCATATGAGCATTTGTCAAGATTTCAGAATGATGTGATCGATTAAAAACTGCGAATAAAAAGGCATTGCAGGACGAAGAATCCTGCAATGCCTTTTAAGATTTATTTCTCCGGAAACATCTTTCCAAAGATAAAACGGATCAGTGGTCCGCAGTACATAAGCTGCCAGAAGAAGGCCACCGGGAAGTTCATGAAAGTGGTCTGGAGCCATACGGCGACGAACTGGGAACCTGCATTTTTAAATAAGATTGTAGCAATTAAACTCATGATTGGGCACATAATGCAGATGATCATAACAGAAATTGCAATTGTGATCGCAAAAGGTCTATCCGTAGGTGTGACAATACGAAACGCAAGCTTATGAGCAAGATTATCCACAATAAAGAATTCCAGCACAAATGCAACCGGCCACATGATCTTCATTTCGCCGAAAGCCATAAGAAATACCTGGTTGCTCATTCCGCCGATGTTCAGGGAAATGTTGTAGCAGATCATGGCATAGACCATAAGAAAAGCCATCAAGAGAGTGAAAATTACGTTTTGAAATTTAGTTTTTGGCATAAAATTGTTCTCCTTTTTTCTAAAAATGAGTACAAAAAAGACACATGTGTTGTTCGTTATCAAGCATGCACTTGTGTCGTTTCCAATTTTATACCAGGGCTATTTTGCTATTGAATTGTTTACCGAGTGATTATTATACCAGATAAATGTCAAAATGCAACAATAAATTTTATCTGCACATTTTTTATTCTTTCGTGCTATTTGCTCCAGATTTCATACACTTTGCGTCTTAAACAGAAATAAAATTTTTTCAATACTATAATGAATTCACAATGTAAATGGCGCTGTATTATTGATAATTTTGAAGTACATAAAAAAACGATTTCTGAAAATCGCAGAATCCATGAAGCCTCAGCTGCATCGCAAAGAGGTGCTGGCACAAAAAGAGATTCTGGTAGAAAAAGACTGCCAGATGCGTACCGTGATCCTGGAGAAACATCCGATAGAACATCTCTATGAAAAATCTTTGAAAAGAGATGACTGATAAAACAGCAGATTATGATGGATGGCTCATCTGCAAGACTCTTAAAGGGTGTATGCAGGATGTTCTTGAGGACGGCCCCAAGCGTGACTGCAGAATATGGCTGGGAGACCTGCGTCTTCAGGCAAGAGCCAATTATTATACGTTTAAGAATTATGATCTGACAAAGTGCTGTATGTACATTTTTGCTCAGCCTTTTTCAAAAATTCTATATGGAAAAATAAAACATCGTGTTATAATGCATTAAAACCACTCCAGAGAGTGGTTGATAAAAATAGGAGATGAATAGATGAAAAGATTTTTTGGAATGAACTCAGGAGTATTTAAGTTTATGGGAGTGCTGCTGGAACTTGCAGAGATTGGAATTTTGTTTCTGATATGTTCCATCCCGATCGTAACCATTGGCGCATCCTATGCTGCAATGCAGGAAAGCCTTTACCAGATGCATGTTCACGGGGAAGGCTGTTTCACTGCGAAACAGTTCTGGGGAACCTTTAAAAGCAGCCTGAAGCCCCTGGTACCTACCTGGTGCATCTGTCTGCTTTGCTTTGCAGGGCTGGGACTGAATATCCGTTTTGTGCTGTTAAACATGTCTGGCAGCATGCGAATGATTCTTTGCGGAATATACATAGTCCTTTTTTTGTTGATTTTTGGGATTCTGCAATATATCAGTATCTTTGTGGCACTTACCGGGAAATGGAACCGTGACTATCTGAAAAACAGCTTTCTTATGGCACTGGCAAAATTTCCCACAGTAATTCTGGTTACTGTGATGACTGCTTCTGTCCTGACGATATTTATGCTGCCGGGCTCCTGGCTGCTGCGTCTGTTCCCTCTGGTTCTTTTGTTCTGGTTTTCCTGTCCGGCATATGTCTGTGTGAGCCTGCTGACCAGAAGTTTGGAACCCCTTTTCCCGGAACTTTTTGACAATGAGGAAAGTGAAAAGTAAGCGCTTTCCCAAAATAGGGATTTTTACGGGAAATATAGATAAAAACCAATATGCAAAATAGTGCATTATAACGAAAATGGCTTTTAAAGAAAGAAAAACATATAATATTATTGACAATAACGGGAAAGAGTGATAACTTTTAAGACAAGGAAAGGGCTTTCCTGAAAGATGAGGGAGGGAACGAAATGGCAGTTACCATTGAGGATATTGCGAATGAAGCAAAAGTTTCGACTGCTACAGTATCCAGAGTGATCAATGATACCAAGGCAGTAAGCCCGGAACTGAAACAGAGAGTTCTTGATGCAATTGAGAGGAACCGGTTTAAGCCGAACACCTTTGCGAAAGGACTTGCTACTGATAAGTCGAACATCATCGGAGTTATCGTAAGTGATGTTTCCAACTCGGTTATTTCCACTGCAATCAAGGGAATCAACAGTGTTTTCCAGAAAAAAGGCTACACCGTCATGATCTGTGAATCAGACGGAAGCGGCAAGAAGGAGAAGATGCTGCTGGAGCGGATGCAGGAGCAGAGAGCTTCCGGTGTTTTGCTGGCCGGTGTGAATATCGACAGCGACCGTGTGAAATGGATGCGCGGGCTGGATTATCCCATGGTACTGTTCACACAGGCTGCCTCAGACGGGAAGAATCGGATACATACCGTGATCCATGATAATAAGAAGGTTGTACTGGATGCAGTATCCTTCCTTGTTACCAATGGCCATAAGCGGATCGCTTTTATCAGCGGCCCCAGGAATGACTATTCCTCCGGTGCCTTGCGAATCGAGGGCTTTATGGAAGCGGTGAAACAGTACGGATTGGATATCCCGGAGTCTTATCTGGTAGACGGTGGCTTTTCCTATGAAAGCGGAATGGAAGCCATGCAGAAGATTTATGAAGAAAGCGAGGTTCTGCCAACTGCAGTTCTTGCCTGCTGTGATATGACAGCCATCGGAGCTGTGGCCTGTATCAACAAGTTTGGTATGAAAGTACCGGATGACCTGTCTGTTATGGGAATTGATGATACTGAGCTGGCCATGTATGTGACACCGGCGTTGTCCACGGTAAGGATTCCTTATTATGATGAGGGAAGAATGGCAGCAGAAGAACTTCTGGATCTGATCGAGAATGACAGTGAAGAGACAGAGAAGCTTACTTATGTACCTCACAAGATCATTCGACGCTTTAGTGTGAAAAATATAGGTTAAAAACAGGTTTAAAAGCTTTAACGTGCAGGGACGAACGGCTTTTTGACAGTTTGATTCTGACATCATGTTATCCTGCTATATGACTTGACAAGTTGTCTGGCAGGATGATTTTAGAAGGGAAAGGTAAGCGCTTTCCTACATTAAATTCAGAACTTTCTCCCTACGGGGATAAGTATATTTCATATATCAAAGGAGGATATAAAATGAAAAGAAACATGTTACGTATCACAACCGCAATCGGTCTGGTTGCAGCCATGACAGTATCCCAGAGCGCACCTGTATTTGCAGATGACAACTCCGGTGATAAGATCACACTTACCTTTGCTTTTGACGAGGGTGTAGGAACACCTACAGAGGAAGCAATCGAAGCATTCAATGCCAGCCAGGATGAGATCCAGGTTGAGTCTTATCACCTTCCACAGGATGCAAACAACCTGCATGATGACTTCGTAAATAAGATGGTTTCCGAAGACACAAGCATTGATGTTATGGCTCTTGATGTTGTGTACATCGCTGAGTTTGCTTCCGCAGGCTGGCTTGAGAACCTTGACGGTTTATACACAGATGATGAGCTTGCAGCTTATCTTGATGGAACTGTTGAAGGTGCAAAATATGACGGAAGCCTTTATGCAGCACCATGGTTCACAAATGCATCTGCTCTGTTCTATCGTACAGATGTACTGGAAGACCTGGGAATCACAGAAGTTCCTACCACATATCAGGGCTGGATCGATGTATTTGAGAAACTTGGCGAGGATTCCGGAATTGATTATGCATTCTGCTATCAGGGAGGCCAGAGCGAGGCTATGGTTTGCAACTGGGTTGAGTTCCTTGCTTCCTTCGGAACAAGCGTACTTGATGAGGATGGAAATCCGATCTGCAACTCTCAGGAAGCTATTGATGCAACACAGCTGATGACTGATTATATTGGAACCTATGCTCCGGAAGGAACTACAACATACGCTGAGACAGAGTCCCAGCAGGTATTCCAGGAAGGAAAATCCCTTACCTGCCGTACATGGTCCGGAACATGGAATACATTCAACGATCCAGAGCAGTCTGACGTAGCAGGAAAAGTTGGTATGACAATGCTTCCTGTATACAACGAAGGCGATACAGCACACAGCTGCCTTGGCGGTCTTGACCTTGCTGTAAATACCTATATCGATGACGAGCATAAAGAAGCTGCAAAGACATTCATCAAATGGTTAAGCTCTGAGGAAGAGGAGAAAGCATTCTGCCTTAGCTCTTCTCAGCCGCCGACAGTAAAAGCTGTTTACTCTGATGCAGATGTACTTGAGCAGATCCCATTCTACACAGACTTCTACAGCATTATCGAGAATGGTAAAGGACGTCCGTCTTCTCCAGATTACTCCTTATTATCTGATGCAATCCAGAGAAATGTACACTCCGCTCTGACAAAAGAAGTTTCTGTTGAGGATGCATTAAACGCACTGCAGGAAGAGGCTGAGGCTCTCGGCTGATAATCCTGTATCGGAAGTTTTATAGTAATGGTGTTGCTCCGCGGCGGGAGGTTGGCCGCGGAGTATTTAAGATAGCGATGGAGGAGAAGAATTTTGAAAACGAAGAAAGTAAGTCCTCAGTCAAAAGAGGCGAAGACAGCATGGGCAATGCTGGCACCTGCGCTTGTTGTTCTGGGACTGATACAGGGATATCCGATCCTGAGAACATTCTGGCTTAGTTTTCACGAAATGAACCTGAAAAAACCACAGACAGGATTTCCGTTGGTTGGTCTTGAAAATTATGCAAAGATCCTGACAGATGGACGTGCAGGCGAAGATATTTTATTCACTCTAAAATTCACAGTAGCCACAGTTGTACTGGAGCTGGTTATTGGATTTGCAGCAGCACTTGTTATGAATCGTGCTTTCAAAGGAAGAGGATTTGTTCGTGCAGCGATCCTGGTTCCCTGGGCAATTCCGACATCGGTATCTGCTATGATGTGGAAATTCATTTACAACGATCAGTATGGTATGTTCAATGACCTCCTGTACAGACTTGGAATTATTGACAGCTATAAGGCATGGCTCAGCACTAGCAGCGGAAGCTTTATGGCAATGGTTATCACTGATGTTTGGAAAACGGCGCCTTATATGGCACTGCTCCTTCTTGCCGGTCTGCAGACTATTGATGAGGGTCTGTATGAAGCTGCAAAGATTGACGGAGCAAACGTGTTCCAGCGTTTCTTCAAGATCACATTGCCGGTTGTAAAATCATCTGTATTAGTAGCACTTTTGTTCAGAACACTGGATGCATTCCGTGTATTCGACCTTGTAAGTGTATTGACCGGTGGTGCAAACGGAACAGAAAGTATTGCAATGTATGCATATAAACAGATTATGACATTCCTGAACTTTGGTTATGGATCTGCAGTGGCAATCCTTATTTTCCTTATTGTATTTGGTATCAGTCTGATTTATATGTGCTTCCTGAAAAAAGATCTGACTGCAGAGTAGAGGTGGAAATATGAAGACAAAAACAAAACGTACCATAGGATGGGTAGCATTCTACATATTTGTTGCGGTATTCGTTGTGCTGCTGCTTCTTCCATTTATCTGGCAGTTCCTTACTTCTGTAAAACCGTTAAATGAGATTGCTGAAATGCCTGCAAAATGGATTCCAAGTTATGTACACGGACAGTTTTATGTAAATGTATTTACCAAGCATCCATTTGCAAAATATATGTTAAACAGTTTTATCGTAGCAACTTTATCAACTTTACTCAGCCTTATTATAGGTGCATCTGCAGCTTATGCGCTGTCAAGACTGCACTTCAAAGGAAGAGCTTTACTTCTGATGGTGATCCTGGGAGTTTCCATGTTCCCAACTATCGCAACTTTATCACCATTGTACCTGATCCTGAAAAGTTTAAATTTACTGAACACCTATCAGGGACTTATTTTAACTTATATTGGTTTCTCACTTCCAATGGCAATCTGGCTTATGACAAACTTCTTTTCTCAGATTGAAAGAGGATTTGAAGAGGCAGCAGCTATTGACGGATGCAGTCATTTCCAGACCTTTACCAAGATCATGCTGCCGCTGATCAAGCCTGCAACCTTTTCTGTTGGTCTGCTGGTATTTATCAACTGCTGGAATGAGTATCTGTATTCCCTGACTTTTATGAGCAAAGATTCCATGAGAACAGTTCCTGTAGGAATCGCTTTGTTCCCAAGTAACTATCAGCTCCCATGGGGCGATATGGCAGCTGCATCTATTGTCTGCACACTGCCGCTGATCGTTCTGGTACTTGTGTTCCAGAAGAATATTGTAGCAGGTCTGACTACAGGTGGAATGAAAGGTTGACACCCGCACCGGTATGATATTATTATACAGGACAAGGGCAGAAGGCTCTTTGGTCTTACATCATTTTTAGAGAGGAAGCTAATACTATGGAATATGTATCATTGACTGAAAATCTGAAATTCAGCCGCATCATTGCAGGCTGCATGCGTACTCTGGATGCCGGAATGGATGGAGAAAAGCTTCGTTCATTTGTACATGGCTGCATGGAACTTGGAATCGACACATTTGACCATGCACCTGTTTACGGAGCCGGAAAATGTGAGAAAATTTTTGGAGATGAGGTTCTTCGCAAAGATCCTTCTCTTCGTGACAAAATGAAAATCGTAACAAAGGCTGGTATCATCCTTCCGGGACAGAAAGGAAACAGCCACATTTACTATGATTCTACAAAAGCAAACATTCTCGCTGAAATGGATGCTTCTCTGGAGCGTCTGGGAACTGATCATGTAGATCTGCTTCTGATCCATCGTCCTGACGTTCTTAGCAATCCTCAGGAGACTGCAGAGGCTCTGACAGAGATCGTAAAAGCAGGAAAAGCGCTGAATGTAGGTGTATCCAATTATGAGCCGGCGCAGCTGGAAGCTCTTCAGAAATATCTGCCGGTTAAGATCGTTGCAAACCAGATGGAGTTCTCTGTAAAAGCTACTTACAACTTCTTCAATGGCGTTGTAGACAATGCGCAGATGAATCAGACAGGCCTTATGGCATGGTCCCCACTTGGCGGTGGAAGCGTATTCAAAGGTGAGGATGAGCAGTCTGTAAGACTCCGTGAGGTTATCAAAGAAATCGCAGAAAATCATCAGGTAAGCATGGACGTTGTAATGTATGCATTTGTACTTCGTCATCCGGCAAAGATCATGCCGATCACAGGTACTATGAACCTGGATCGTGTACAGAATGCTGTAGATACACTGAAGCTTGAACTTACATATGATGAGTGGTATGCAATCCTTGCTGCTTCAAGAGGATTTGATGTACCGTGATCCACAGTTTAGGGGCAAAATACCTTTTGCCCCTAACTTGATATCATCTTATATAATAGAGGAGTTTATGATATGGGAAAAATCAGATATGGGTTGATCGGATCAGGATGGCGTGCTGAATTTTACATCCGTATTGCGAAGGCAGTTCCGGAAAAATTTGACCTGACAGCTGTTTTGATCAGAGATGAAGAAAAAGGCAGAAAGTTCAGTGAAAAATTTGGTGTCAAAGTGGTAAATTCACTGGATGCACTTATGGAAGACAAGCCGGAGTTTGTAGTTCTGGCAATCAAACGTGGATGTGTGACGGACTATCTGCTTCAGTTATTTGAAAAAGGAATTCCGGTGCTTACCGAGACACCTCCTGGAGAAAGCCAGGAAGATCTTCAGAAGCTCTGGGCTGCATATGAGAAATATCAGCAGCCGAAGGTACAGGTTGCAGAGCAGTATTTCTTACAGCCGCTTTACGCATCCTGGCACAAAGCCATTGAGCTGGGACTCCTTGGAAATGTGGAGAATATCAATATTTCCGCACTTCACGGCTACCACGGAATCAGCATGATCCGCTGGATGCTGGGTACAAAAGGTGAGCCATGTACCATGTATGGAAAACGTTATAAGTTCTCTGTTACAGAGACCTATGGACGTGAGGGAATGGCTTTTGACGGCGAAACCTTTATGTGTCCAAGAGACCGTGTGACTCTGGAATTCAACAACGGACAGGTGGCATTCTTTGACTTCTCTGATCCGGCACAGTATCATTCCTTTATCCGTACCAGACAGTTATCCATTCAGGGAGACCGTGGCGAGATCGATGATCTGACCATCCGTTACCTGACACCGGAGAACATTCCGGTGACGCAGGATCTGAACCGAATCGATCTTGGTGTATATGGAAACCAGGAATGGTCTCATTTTGCGATCATGCTCGGAGAAAAGTTCCTTTACAAGACTCCGTTTGTGAATGCAAGACTGAATGATGATGAGATCGCAGTGGGCAGTCTTCTTCTTGGAATGAGCGAATATGTAAAAGGCGGACAGGAGATCTATTCTCTTGCAGATGCTCTCCAGGATATGTATCTCTGCCTGAAAATGGAAGAAGCAATGGCTTCTCCGTATACAGCTGTTACCACAGAAAAACAGCCATGGGATGCATCCCTGAAGATGTGATCATAAGCTGCCGCATTTTGCGGCAGCTATTTGACGTAATAAGCGAAATATTTTTAAACTTATTAATAGGAGAGAAAAAATGTCTGATGGTGTGAAATGGAAAGTGGAATTTACAAAGCGATTTGACAGCCGCAAGGATGAACTGAAACAGTTATATATGCAGCTTTATCCGGGAAAAGAGCAGGATTTCGAGCAGATGGTACAGATGATGTACCGGGACTATGAGGCACGCCCTGCCGCTCTGAAAAAAATTGACCGTACAAGGGAGAAAAATCCCCAGTGGTACAAAGGCAATGATATTCTGGGCATGATGATGTACACAGATGCTTTTGCGGGAAACTTAAAGGGCGTGGAAGAAAAACTGGATTACATCAAAAAGTGTGGAGTGAATTATCTTCATATGATGCCTCTATTGGAGAGTCCAAAAGGAAGAGACGACGGTGGATACGCAGTTGCAGATTTCCGCAAGGTGAAGCCGGAGCTGGGTACGATCCAGGATCTGAAGGATCTCACAGAATTATGTCATAAGAATGGCATCAGCTGTTGCCTGGATTTTGTCATGAACCATACCAGCGAGGACCATGCATGGGCAAAAGCAGCCAGAGCCGGTGATCCACAGGCAAGAAGCCGTTATTATTTCTACGACAACTGGGATATTCCAAATGAATATGAGAAGACTACCCCACAGGTATTCCCAACTACAGCGCCGGGAAACTTTACCTGGCTGGATGACTGCAAACAGGCGGTTATGACCACTTTTTACCCATATCAGTGGGATCTGAATTATGCTAACTGTATCGTGTTTAACGATATGCTGGATAATATGCTGTTCCTTACAAATTGCGGAATCGATGTTATCCGTCTGGATGCTGTGCCATATATATGGAAAGAACTGGGAACCAAATCAAGAAACCTTCCTCAGGTTCACACTCTGGTGAGAATGATGCGTCTTGTCAGTGAAATCGTGTGTCCGGGTGTTCTGCTTCTTGGTGAGGTGGTTATGGAGCCTGCCAAGGTTCTGCCTTATTTTGGAAGTGTGGAAAAACCGGAGTGCCATATGCTGTATAATGTTACCACTATGGCAAGCACCTGGAATACCATTGCCACCAGGGACGTGGGACTTCTGAAACGCCAGATGGATCAGGTATGCGCGCTTCCAAAGGAGTATGTATTCCTCAATTACCTCAGATGCCATGATGACATTGGCTGGGGACTGGATTATGATTGGCTGAAACAGTTTGGAATTGAAGAGGTACCGCACAAAAAGTATTTGAACGATGTTCTTACCGGAAGAAGCTATGCTTCAGACTTCCGTGGAGAATTGTACAACGATGACCCAAGACTGGGAGATGCAAGGCTTTGCGGAACAACAGCTTCTTTATGCGGTCTGGAGGCAGCACTTTATGAGCGGAATTTTGAGAAGGTGAAAAGGGCAGTTTCCTGCATTACCATGCTTCACGCATATCTGCTGATCCAGAGCGGAATTCCGGTACTCTACAGTGGTGATGAGATCGGTCAGCTCAATGATTATACTTATAAAGAAGATCCTTATAAATGGGCAGACAGCCGTTATCTTCACCGTGGTAAATTCCGCTGGGATAAGCTGGAAGAGACTGATAAGGATTATGAAGTATCCATGACTATTTTTAACGCCCTTCGCAAAATGGAAGAGATCCGGGAGAAATATCAGGTGTTCAATGGAAAAGCAGATGTGTGGACCTTTGATACCGGTTATCGTCATGTTCTTGGAATCGGCAGATACTATGAGAAAGAGGAAATCCGGGCATATTTTAATTTCAGTGAATATGAACTGGACGAAGTATGGATGCCGATGGATCAGGGCAAGGATTTTATGAATCTTCTGGATGGAAAGACCATGGAAGAAACCGGAAATCATCTTGGTGCATATGGATGCAGATGGTTCTTTAAAAAGTGGTAGAATAAAATGTGATTTTTTCAGAAAAAAACTGTCCGTACAGGTACTGTAGTGGTACCGATACGGACAGCTTTTTATTTCTTTTTGGATTTTTTAGTCTGGGTCTGATTCTGTGCTTCCTGAGCTTCTTTTGCAGATTTTTTAAAACGGGCAAAAAAGCCTTTTTTCTTCTTAACCGGGGCTTCCAGATTACCGCGGATCCCCTTGACACCTACTATGTAAAGACCACTTACCTCTGCTTTGATCTCTTTCTTTACAGGAATCAGGTCAAATACCTTCTCGTCTGCAATGAGAATGGAGATCTTCGGGCCAACCTTAGCCTTTACAATGGGAAGCTTGGAGCGACGGAGAAGCTTGGGAGTCTGGTCAATGACCATCTGTGGGAGACCGGATTCCTTAAGTGGCATTCTCTTCTTATCAATAACGAGCATGGAAACGGTCTGTTTGCTTGCTTCGATCTGTGCCTGCTGTTCTTCCTGCTTCTTCTGGGTCTTCTTACCAAAGAAATACAAACCAACGAGTAATCCAATGAGGATCACAAGAATCACCAGAAGGACGATTGTTACTGGATGCATACTTATCCTCCTACCATATAAAGTTTCTTGTTACTGCATAGAAAATATTCTACCATTGTTTCCGGAAAAAGGCAATTAAAAGAAGTAGTAATTCCATAAATTATCATGTATAATGAAACATAACGGTTACAGAATGGATAGTTTTATCTGTTATGGTTATACTGTTAATGTCAGATCAGAAGGGAATGCTCTGGTGGGGCAGTTCCGTCTATGAGGGGGATTTGGCAGATGAATAAGGGCTGTTGTTCATAAGAGACCCGGGAATTGCGGCGTAAGAGGTGCTGCGGTGAACGGAAGGAACGATAGCTGATAAGGAGTTATACAATTATGAAAAAATCAGATACAGAACCAAAGAATACCCCTGAGAGAAAAGAAAATCACGCCCCTGTCCAAGATCAGAGCGGGGCTTTAGATAAGGAGTTCGAGAAACTGGATGAGGAATCCCGCCGTGAGGAGCAATATTATGAACAGCGGCGGCGTGAGAGACATGAGCGCATTTTGAAAAGAAAGAAGAGGCAGATTCGGAACCGAAATCTGGCTCTTATTATTACTGCTTTGCTGATACTTTGCGGTCTGGGATATTTCTTTGGAGACCGGATCGGCCTGGACGGCAAGGTGAGTACGCTGGTTTCCCAGGTGAAGGGATTGTTTCCTCAGGGAAAATCAGGAGATGCAGAGGCGGATGTGACACCTGCAGAAAATGAAAAGGGTAATACAGCTTCTGGGGAAACCGTGAAGCAGGAAATTTCCGGAGATGGCTCCGGTGCAGAAAGTGATGTATCCGGTGGTGATGCCCAGACAATTCCCACAGCATCGGCAGATACATCAGATATGTTACCTCAGGCAGCCTCTGCCGGGGCCGGGATTTTGAGAAGGCAGATCCGTCATGAGAAGAAAGTGTTGACGACAGCTAAGGAGAAGGCGGTTCAGTACGATTATGACGGGGCGATCAATCTGCTTCAGAATGACAATGCCTATGTGCGGAACGTCCATTTTCAGAAAGCTGCTGAGAAATTTCAGAAAAAAAAGGATAAATGTGTAGCCTGGTCACCGGCAAGTGTCACACATATTTTTTATCATTCACTGATCGTGGATACGTCCAAGGCTTTTGACGGAGACTATAAAACCGATGGTTATAACCAGGTCATGACTACCATGGAGGAGTTCAATAAGATTACCCAGATCATGTACGATAAGGGATATGTTATGGTAAATCTCTATGATCTGGCAGGGCTGGATGCAGATGGCAATATGAAAGCCAAGCAGATCTATCTGCCTAAGGGCAAGATACCTTTTGTGTTGTCACAGGATGATGTGTGCTATTATCACTCCCAGGACGGAGATGGAATCGCCACCAGGCTTGTGGTGGATGAAGAGGGAAAAGTACGCAATGAATATGTACAGGATGATGGTTCTACAGTTGTAGGGGACTATGATGTAGTGCCGCTGATCGATCGGTTTGTGGAGGAGCATCCGGATTTTGCATATCATGGGCATAAGGGAATTGTGGCTCTTACCGGATATAACGGAATTCTGGGATATCGGACAGATATCAGCTATCAGACCAGACCGGATGACCTGAATGATGACAAGAAAGCGTGGCTGGATGCCCATCCGGATTTTGATCTGGATACGGAAAGGGCCGGCGCAAAGAAAGTGGCAGATGCCATGAAAGCAGAGGGGTGGACCTTTGCCAGCCATACCTGGGGACATAAGAATATGTCCAGTATTTCCATGGAACGTCTGCAGACGGATACAAAGAACTTTAAGGAAAATGTTGATCCGCTGATCGGCGGCACGGATATTATCATTTTTGCATTTGGCGCAGATATCAATACCGGTGGGGAATATACTGGAGATGAGAAATTTGATTATCTGAAGTCTCAGGGGTACAATTATTATTGTAATGTGGATTCCAATAAATATTTTGTACAGATCACAGATGAATACTTCCGTATGGGAAGACGTAATGTAGATGGTTACCGGATGTATTATAATCCGGAACTTTTGTCAGATCTGTTTGATGCCAGTCAGGTGTTTGATTCATCCAGGCCTACGCCTGTACCGCCTATGAATGGTGGATGATTTTGCAGAAGCGGTCTTTCTTTTTGCAGGAAAATGTGTTAGTTTTATAATGGAGAAACTGAAGGGAGTTTTGTATGAAGAAAAAAATATATCTGGCAGTTCTGGCAACCTGCATGATGCTTGCCTGGAACGGCTGTGGAAATGATAAAGAAACAGCAGAAAATGATACGGCAGCAGAGCAGACAGAGCAGACCTCTGATGCAGCTGACAGTGATGAGTCGGGCAGTACCAGGCTTGTTTCTGTGGATAATGTAGAGAAATATGTGACCATCGCAGACTATAAGGGGATTGCACTTGATCATTCTGTGGCTGAGGTGACAGATGAAAATGTGGAGAAGCGTGTGGCGCAGAATCTTCAGGGCAAGTCCGAAGAAGTGACTGCCGAGGATGCTGTGATCCAGAATGGGGATACCGCTACCATTAATTTTGTGGGAACCAAAGATGGCGTCGCTTTTGAGGGCGGTACTGCAAATAATTATGATCTTGTGATCGGAAGCGGCACTATGATTCCCGGATTTGAAGAGGGAATCCTGGGGATGAAGAAAGGTGAGACAAAAGATATCACAGTCACATTCCCGGAGAATTACCAGAGCTCAGAGCTGGCAGGACAGGAAGCTGTTTTCCAGATTACAGTGCAGAGCTTTAAGAGACCGCCGGAGCTGACGGATGCCTGGGCAGCAGCAAATACTGATTACAAGACTGCGGATGAATACAGGGCATCTGTGCGCACGCAGCTTGAGCAGGAGGCTCAGGATCAGGCAGAAAGCAGCCTTCGCAGCACTGCATGGACAACTGTTTATTCCAATTCAGAAGTGGTAGAGTATCCGGAGAAGGATATTGAGGAGGCAACACAGGAATTCAGAAGCCAGATAGAGGCTTATGCAAAGCAGGGAAGCATGGAACTGGAGGACTTTGTAGAGTCTCAGGGTGTTTCTATGGATGATTTTGAAGCACAGTGCCAGCAGTATGCACAGAATAAAGTAAAACAGAATCTGATCATTCAGGGAATTATGGACGCAGAAGGTATGACCCTGGAAGATGAAGAGAGCCTTGCAATCCAGAATGAGCTGGTGGAAAAATATGCGTCCGGAGATCTGGCTGCATTGATCGATACTTATGGCCAGGTAGCTGTGGATGAGACCATTGGCCTTAGAAGAGTAGAAGACTTTATTATTGCCAATTCCAAGGAGCCGGAGACAGAAGACACTGCCGGGGAATCAGAGACTGACGGTGCAGAGAATACAGATAATACAGAAAGTGCAGATAGTGTGAGCGATACAGACAGTACTGACAGTACAGGAACAGCAGAGGATGC
>CAKRRX010000040.1 GCA_934394595.1 uncultured Blautia sp.
CTTCTGTAGTCTCCGGGGCTTCTGTCACATCAGGTACCGTACTAACCTCTGGCATCTGTGATATTTCCGGATTTTCAGGAGCAGACTCCTCTCCGGAATTCTCCAGCTCTTCTTTTTCTTCCTTTCCGGATAGATCTTCTGAATCCTCTGTTTCTTCTGGCACCGCATTTTCCTCTGCCTGCACCTGCATTTCTTCGCTGTTATATAAAATCTGTTCTTCTGCAATGGCTGTAATGGATGTTTGCTGGAAAAGCATGACAACCGCCATTGCCAATGCCGCAACTTTTCTTCTTTTCATTTTCCCGTCTCCTTCCTTACGTAGCCCTCAGACAGGAGTCCCATCTGAATCTTTTGCTGTCTATATCATAGCGAATATTATCCAAAACCCGAATAACTGGGAATGCTATTTTTTGTATTATATTGTTTTCTTTTTGCTGTCAGCACAAATATATTGCCAAAAAGCCTGTCATTTATTTACTTGTTTCTGCAACTCAGGTCTCCTGCTAAAATAGTTTTTACTTGATTTTTGTTGACATTCCTTAGTCACCAGCTTATAATGACTGTAATAAAAGGGAGTAGCTGGCATATCAGATTCTTTTTGTATGGATTTACTGCGTCAGAACGGCTGTACGGTCACCTGTACCGATGCCCGCAGGAAATTGAAATAGCAAGACTTTTATTACAATACCCACATACGTTTATGTGTGTGATATTGTAATAAAAGTCTTTTTTTATTGTTAGGGACAAAAAGTATTTTGCCCCTAACTTGATATCCACGAATTGCTTCGCAGCGATGCTGCTCCTGATATCATTACATTTTAGGGAGGTATTTTATATGGAATTTTTAACAGATGGCATTCTCTCATTAACCTGGCAGCAGGTAGTCATGTATGCGGTAGGTCTGACTCTGATCTGGCTTGCCATCAAAAAAGGCTATGAACCTGCCTTGCTTCTTCCCATGGGATTTGGAGCGATCCTGGTCAACCTGCCAGCTTCAGGAGTCCTGGATCAGACTCTTCAGGGCGGCATACAGGCAAACGGCGTGATACAATGGCTGTTCCATACAGGCATTGAAGCCTCTGAAGTCATGCCGATCCTGCTTTTCATCGGAATCGGCGCCATGATCGATTTTGGTCCCCTGCTCAGTGCACCCTCTATGTTTTTGTTTGGTGCCGGTGCCCAGTTTGGTGTTTTTGCTGCAATCTTGCTTGCAGTGCTCCTTGGATTTGATCTGAAAGATGCAGCCTCCATAGGAATTATTGGTGCAGCAGACGGTCCTACCTCCATTCTTGTATCACAGGTTCTGGAATCCAGATATATGGGTGCCATCGCAGTGGCCGCCTACTCTTACATGGCCCTTGTCCCCATTGTACAGCCTTTTGCTATCCGTCTTGTGACCACAAAAAAAGAGCGCAGGATACACATGGAATACAATCCGAAATCCGTTTCCAAAACTATCCGTATTGCATTTCCCATAGTTGTAACCATGATCGTAGGCCTTGTGGCTCCACAATCGGTTGCTCTTGTAGGCTTTCTTATGTTTGGCAATCTTATCCGGGAATGTGGTGTACTTGGTACCCTGTCCGACACCGCCCAGAATAATCTGGCTAATCTGATCACACTGCTCCTTGGCATCACCATCTCCTTCAGCATGCGGGCAGAAGAATTTGTGACAAAAGAAACCATTATGATCATGGCCATCGGACTTTTTGCCTTTGTCATGGACACCATCGGCGGCGTGCTTCTGGCAAAATTCCTGAATCTTTTCCGGAAAAAGAAAATAAATCCTATGATCGGTGGTGCCGGAATTTCCGCTTTCCCCATGTCTTCCAGAGTCATCCAGAAAATGGCAATGGAAGAAGATCCTACAAATGTGATCCTGATGCAGGCCGCAGGTGCCAATGTCTCCGGCCAGATTGCATCTGTCATAGCCGGAGGCTTGGTCATCAACCTGGTCACAAAATTTTTATGAGCCTTTTTTGAAAAAATCCTGAGAATTATGAAAAAAGTGTTCTGAATTTTTAATACATTCTAAATAAGGAGGTTCTGATTATGAATATGTCTGCTGTTATGGCCGCATTAGAAATCATGTGGAAAGGAATGGCTGGAATCTTTGCCGCAATTTTGCTGATCATGCTGCTGGTATGGCTTATGGGAAAAATCAGCCGATAGACTTTCACTATTTTTGCATAACAAGTTCAAAAGCCTTATCATGCAAGCATGAACAGCTTTTTGACCTTTTGCCCCTGATATCATCATATTACACAAAAACTGCCGGAAAACGATGGCAGGATTCCCGTCACCGTTTTCCGGCAGATATTTTCTTTAACTCAATCTTCTTTTTTCAGCTCTTCTGATATCTGATCATACTCATCCAGGAAAGAATGGCGAACGCCATGCTGCTTATATCCCACAACAGTGTCGATATTGACATTTTCCACACTTTTGAAGATATTTCCCTCCACAAATGGATTGACCTTTTTCAGATCCCGGATCAGTTCCTTGATTTCCACACGCTTGGAACGATTCTCATTATTGCAAGTAGTACAGGTATCCGTAAATTTGCAGGCACACTGGATAAAATGAAGATCATTGTAATCTCTCCATGCCTTGATATCATCTTCCCGCACCAGATACAAAGGACGAATCAGTTCCATTCCCTCAAAATTAGTGCTGTGGAGCTTCGGCATCATAGTCTGAACCTGCGCTCCGTACAGCATTCCCATCAAAATAGTCTCAATTACATCGTCATAATGGTGTCCCAGCGCAATCTTATTGCATCCCAGTTCCCTGGCAAAAGCATACAGGTGGCCTCGCCTCATACGTGCACAAAGATAACACGGAGATTTCTCCACGTTAAATACGGATTCAAAAATGTCAGATTCAAAAATCTGCACCGGAATATGAAGCTTTCTTGCATTTTCCTCGATCACCTTGCGGTTCTCCGGACTGTATCCGGGATCCATCACGAGGAATTTCACTTCAAATTCAAATTTATTGTGCAGTTTCAACTCCTGGAAGCATTTTGCCATCAGCATAGAGTCCTTGCCTCCGGAAATACAGACTGCGATCTGATCTCCCGGCTTTACCAACTCGTAAGTATTGATCGCCTTGGTAAATCTTGACCATATCTTCTTTTTAAATTTCTTGCGGATACTGATCTCCACATCTTTTGCAATATCCTGTTCCTGTGTATCCTTCATCTTATCCAGAAGCCATGCAACATAGCCCCGCTCCAGACTTACAGCATCCAGACCTTCTTCCTGCAGCTTTTCGGCAATTTCCACACTGTTGATTCCTCTGCTGCAGCAGATCACCAGCCTTTTTTTCGGATCAACCCCTTCGCTTTGCAGGATTTCATCTGGCTTCAGGGCAAGTGCTCCTGGAATAGCACCATGGGATATTTCAATTTCGTCGCGGATGTCTATGATCTGATAAGAATCTGCTGGTAATTTTTTTAATTCATCTATGGTTATACTCATTTTAAAAACCTTTCTGTTTCTTAATTTTCCGGAAAATCCTCAACCTCTTTCCTGGTTGGAATAGATGCGGTAGCTCCCGGCCTTGAAACTGCAATAGCAGATGCTTTCGCAGCCATTTTCAGTCCCTCTCCTGCCGGCATTCCTTCCATGAGAGAAGCAATAAAATATCCGGTAAAAGTATCTCCTGCTGCTGTGGTGTCCACTGCTTTCACTTTATAAATATCCTGATGGTACTGATTTTCCCCATCCTGATAAACTGCCCCATTTCCCCCAAGTGTAAGCACTACCTTCGCCTTGGGATACTTATTTCGCATCTGATCCAGGATCTTCTGCGGCTCTTTTTCCCCGGTGATCTGAAAGCCTTCGATCTCATTTACCAGAAACAGGCTGACCTTTCCAAGATCACATTTCTCCAGCTCCCCGTCAAAAGGCGATGGATTGAGAATGATCATCATCTCTTTTTCATAAGCACAGTCTATGATGTAATCCAGCTCATTGATTTCGTTTTGAAGAAGCAGGATATCTCCTTTTTCAAAATGAGCCAGTACCTGGTCTACATATTCTCTGGTGATCTGACGGTTGGAGCCGCCATAAAGAAGAATGCAGTTCTGTGCATCCTTGTCTACCTGGATCACCGTATGTCCACAGGGGCCGGAAATCCTTCTGATCAGCTGGGTATTCACTCCGTTTTCCCTGCAGGCCTCCAAAAGCAGCTCTGCTCCATCCCCCAGTGTACAGGCATGGTAAACCGGCACGCCAGCCTTAGCCAGGGCAATAGACTGGTTCAGTCCCTTTCCTCCGCAAAAGATCTCCCTTCCAACAGATGTCTGTGTCTCCCCTGGGATCAGGATATGATCCATCTGATATACGTAATCCAAATTCATAGATCCGAAATTAAGGACTTTCATAAGTACACTTTCCTTTCTCTGTATCATCAGGAACCTCTGATGTTCCGAATTATGGAAATCGCCAGCATAATCAGAGCCATCATAATAAAAAATGGCAGAACTACTGTCAATATATGGAATACAAGAAACAATATGATCAGCAAAATCAGAATTCCCAGAAGCTTACTGTACCAGGTATCAAACCGCCATACATGTACATGCTTCCCTGCGGACTGCTGCCTATCCACCTCTCCATCTGAATAAGTGCTGTATTCCTCATAATTCTCCTGACCGGTATCCGGATCCGTATCCAGTAGAGTCCTTGCTATCAGCCGTGGATCTCCCAGTTCTGCCAGTACATCCTGTTCCGATCGACCTCCACGTACCTGTGCCTGGATATAATCCTCATAATATCTTACATGCGCAGCCACCTTTCCCTCATGCATCTGACCGGTAAGCTGGCTTCTCAGCGTTTCCAGAAATTCGCTTCTGTTCATACGTCTGGTTCAACCTTTCTATCATAGCCACAGCCTCTGTACAGCGGCTGTTTTTCATTATTCAGTATCTTCCTATATTCTAGCAATACTTGCTCTTTGGCGCAACCATCCGCGTCATAAAATTTTTATAAAGTTTGTAACTTTTCACAAATATGTCCTTAATTTTTTGATAATAATGCCACCTGTTAATTTCTTGACAAATATTTTTTTTAGTGATACAATTTATGCATCAATTGAAAAGCTTCTGAATACTGACGGATCGTGGAGTTTACCACAGGGACTTCAGAAGCAGATCAACAGCCGACCGTCTGGGCAGTATTTGAATTATCAGATACTGCCTTTTTTTTACCGGCAGGCCCCTTACAAGAGGGAGAACGCTGTTGCCTTTTTAAGGAACAGCTTATCAAAACCATTTAATCTTACACAACGAAAGGAGCTTTTATTATGGGGTTTAAAAGTGACATCGAAATTGCACAGGAATGCGAAATGAAACCAATCACCGAGATTGCAGCCAAGGCAGGGATTGACGACAAATACCTTGAGCAGTATGGAAAATACAAAGCAAAAATTGATTACAATCTGTTAAAAGAGACCGATAAGAAAAATGGAAAACTGATCCTGGTTACTGCCATCAACCCAACTCCAGCAGGAGAGGGAAAGACCACTACTACCGTAGGTCTTGCAGATGCAATGCAGCAGATGGGTAAGAATGTTATGGTCGCACTTCGTGAGCCATCCCTTGGACCGGTATTCGGTGTAAAGGGCGGCGCAGCAGGCGGCGGATATGCACAGGTTGTTCCTATGGAAGATATCAATCTTCATTTCACAGGTGACTTCCACGCAATCGGAGCAGCAAACAACCTTCTTGCAGCTATGATCGACAACCATATTTTCCAGGGCAATGCTCTGAACATCGACCCACGTAAGATCACATGGAGAAGATGCGTAGATATGAATGACCGTCAGCTTCGTAACGTAGTAGACGGACTTGGTGGAAGAACAAACGGTATGCCTCGTGAAGACGGCTATGACATTACTGTAGCTTCTGAGATTATGGCTGTTCTCTGTCTTGCAAGCGATATCAAAGACCTGAAAGAAAGACTTTCCAGAATCATCATCGGTTATACATATGGCAAACCATCCGAACAGAAACCGGTAACAGCAGGCGATCTTCACGCTGAAGGTGCTATGACAGCTCTGTTAAAGGATGCACTGAAACCAAACCTGGTTCAGACTCTTGAGCATGTACCTGCTATCGTTCACGGTGGACCATTCGCAAATATCGCTCACGGATGTAACTCTGTAACTGCTACCAAGATGGCTCTGAAACTTGCTGACTATACAATCACAGAGGCTGGATTCGGTGCTGACCTTGGTGCTGAGAAATTCCTGGATATCAAGTGCCGTATGGCTGGCCTGCATCCAAATGCAGTTGTGATCGTTGCCACTGTTCGTGCCCTGAAATACAACGGCGGCGTTGCCAAGGCAGACCTTAATAATGAGAATCTGGAAGCTCTGGAAAAAGGTCTTCCGAACCTTCTGAAACATGTAAGCAATATCAAAAACGTTTACAAGCTTCCATGTGTCGTTGCTATCAATGCATTCCCAACTGACACCAAAGCAGAGCTTGACCTGGTAGAAGCAAAATGTAAAGAACTTGGCGTAAATGTCGCACTTTCTGAAGTATGGGCAAAAGGCGGCGAAGGCGGCAAGAAATTAGCAGAGGAAGTGATCCGTCTGGTTGAAGAGCCAAACGACTTCACATATTCCTATGAGCTTGAAGGCTCCATTGAAGATAAGCTGAATCAGATCGTTCAGAAGATCTACGGTGGTAAGAGAGTTGTCCTCACAGCAAATGCTCAGAAACAGGCAAAACAGCTGGAAGCTCTTGGTTT
Organism: uncultured Blautia sp.; assembly: GCA_934394595.1. GTDB lineage: Bacteria > Bacillota > Clostridia > Lachnospirales > Lachnospiraceae > Blautia_A. The sequence continues at coordinate 6,762 of CAKRRX010000040.1, forward strand.
TGGCAACTGCCCGATCTGTGTGGCTAAGACACAGTACAGTTTAACAGATGACCAGACCAAGCTTGGCGCTCCTACAGACTTCGAAGTAACCGTTCGTAACCTGAAGATTTCCGCTGGTGCAGGCTTCATCGTAGCACTTACCGGCGAGATCATGACCATGCCAGGTCTTCCAAAGGTTCCGGCTGCTGAGAAGATCGATGTAGACGAAACCGGTAAGATCACAGGTCTGTTCTAAATCTCATAGTTGCTGGGAGTATTCCCATGCAGCCCCATAAAAATATCGCCCGGGAAATCAATTCCCGGGCGTTTTTACATACAAATTCTGCCAGGGACAGATGCCCTGGCAGTGTTATGTATCTCACTTATTTTAATTTCTCCCCTGTAAGCATCTCATATGCCTGAAGATATTTCGCGATAGTCTTATCTACGATCTCCTGTGGGAGGGTCCAGTCATTGTCCGGATTGGCCTTCAGCCAGTCACGGGCAAACTGTTTGTCAAAGGATGGCTGGCCATGTCCTGGCTCATACTCATCTGCCGGCCAGAATCTGGAGCTGTCCGGTGTAAGCATCTCATCTCCAATAACAATATTGCCATTCTCATCCAGGCCAAACTCAAACTTGGTGTCTGCAATGATAATGCCCTTGCTTAAAGCATACTCTGCACACTTTTTATATAATGCGATGGTGTAATCACGAATCTTCTCAGCATACTCCTGACCATGTCCCGGATAGTATTTCTCCAGATGGGCAATGCTCTGCTCATAAGAAATATTCTCGTCATGATCACCGATCTCAGCCTTGGTAGAAGGTGTGTAAATAGGCTCAGGCAGCTTGTCTGATTCCTTCAGTCCCTCCGGAAGAGCGATTCCGCAGACTGTGCCATTCTTCTGATAGCTGGCCCAACCACTTCCAGTGATATATCCGCGAACAATACATTCCACCGGAATCATGTCCAGCTTGCGGCACATCATGCTGTTTCCGTCAAATTTATCCTGCTGGAAAAACTCCGGCATATCCTTGACATCAACAGAGAGCATGTGGTTCGGCAGGATGTCCTGGGTCATATCAAACCAGAACTTGGACATCTGTGTAAGAACAGTGCCCTTCTTAGTCACTTCGTTGTTCAGGATCACGTCAAAACAGCTGATACGGTCTGTGGCAACCATGATCAGGCTGTCCCCGTTATCATAAATCTCGCGTACTTTGCCTTCTTTAACTGGCTTCATTTCCTGCATAGCTTTACACCTCGTCACTTTTCTTTTTTATGTTTTTACAGCACCTGATTATTTTACCATTTTACCTGGCAAAATACAATTCTTCTAATTGCCAAAAACAAAGCTTCTTTTCCCTGATTCCATGTGAATCTTCACAGAAACAAGGTAGTTGATAGAACCTTCTTGGCATCGTATAATAAACTAAACTTTTATCACGGATATTTCTATTTTCGAAAAGGAGAACACTATGAAATACAAATTTGCAGCCGCTGATATGGACGGCACTTTGCTGAATGATTCCAATGAAATCACACCATATACCATAGATACCATTCGCAGTGCAGTTGCTGAGGGGCTTATTTTTTCCATCTGCACAGGCCGCCCCATACAGGGAGTGACACGCTATCAGAAGCAGCTGGGAATCCAGGGGCCTGTGATCACCTATAATGGTGCCATGATCCTGGATTCTGCCACGGGAAAGGTTCTGTACAGGCAGGAACTAGAGGCCGATGATGCCCGCCTGATCCTGGAAGCAGGGCAAAAGTATGGCACTACTATGTGTATCTGGTCTGACAATCAGCTTTACGGCAACCAGCTTAATGACCGTATAGAAAAATACAGTCAGGCCACCAAAGTGAAGCCCATTCTCATGCCATCCATAGATATGCTTCTCGCCCAGGGAATCACCAAGATTCTCTGGTATGATGACACAGAAAAGATTCAGCAAATAGAAAAAGAACTTCAAAATTCATCACTCTTCCATCAGGTAACCTTCTGTACCTCCAAGCCCTTCTACCTGGAATTCTTCCACAGCCGGGTATCCAAGGCCGCAGCCATGGATCAAATCGGAAAACTCTATGGATTCACTTCGGACCAGACCATTGCCATAGGAGACGGCTTCAACGACCTTTCCATGATCTGTCACGCCGCCCTGGGTGTCGCCATGTCAAACGCCCCTGCCGGTGTCAGGCAACACGCCGACTACATCACCACCCATTCCAACAATGAAGATGGAGTTGCCGAGGTGCTGAAAAAATTCGTTTTCCAAGCTTAATCCCATTTCGACCAAAATAGGTGGCACAATTGCCACCTACTTTTCATTTACTCCATTCTGTTTTTTCCAGATGTACCAGTTCTACAGATTTTTAAACAGAGGTTTCATAACCGGGTACAGTTCTTTAAACTTCTGGTATCTCTTTTCATACTTCGCTGCCAGTTCCGGCTCCGGTTCCACAGTATCTACCACCTTGGCCAGTTTCCTGCCTGCGGTCTCCACATCCGGATACACTCCGCAGCCAACAGCAGCCAGCATAGCGCCGCCAAGAGATGGTCCCTCTTCCACTTCCAGAACGTCTACCTTAATATTCATAACATTAGCGATAATTTTCTTCCACAGCGGGCTCTTTGCTCCACCACCACAGATCTTGGTACGCTCAATTTTAATTCCAAGACTCTTTGCCACTTCCAGCGAATCACGAAGAGCAAAAGCCACGCCCTCCAGCACTGCCTGGGTCATGTCTGCCCTTGAAGTGTCCATGGACATTCCAAAGAATACACCTCTTGCATCAGGATCATTATGTGGGGAACGCTCTCCCATAAGATATGGCAGGAAGAATACATGATTTTCCCCAAGCTTTGTGATTGGAGCCTGCTCTGATGCAAAATCCTTTGTGCCCAGGATTTCCTCTGCCCACCATTTGTTGCAGGAGGCAGCACTGAGCATACACCCCATCAGATGATAGCTTCCGTCTGCATGGCAGAAAGAATGAAGTGCATTATGCTCATCCACACCAAAATTCTTACTGGAAATAAATACAGTTCCGGAAGTGCCAAGAGAAATGTTGCACTGTCCGTCACCAACGGTTCCGGTACCGACAGCTGCTGCCGCATTGTCACCTGCGCCTGCAATTACTTTTACATTCTCAGAGAAACCAAGCTCTTTTGCCACCTCTGGCTTCAGTGTACCCACAACCTCCCAGCTCTCATAAACCTTTGGAAGCTGCTCTTCCTTCACATCGCAGATCTCCATCATTTCTTTTGACCAGCAGCGGTTCTTCACATCAAGAAGAAGCATACCGGAAGCATCTGATACATCAGTACAGAAGGAGCCGCTTAAACGATAAGCCAGATAGTCCTTTGGAAGCATGATCTTTTCAACTTTTGCAAACTTCTCCGGCTCATTTTTCTTCATCCACAGGATCTTCGGTGCAGTAAATCCGGCAAATGCAATATTTGCGGTATACTGGGAAAGCTTGTCTTTGCCGATCACATTATTCAGGTAATCGGTCTCTTCAGAAGTACGTCCGTCATTCCAGAGAATTGCCGGACGGATCACCTGATCCTGTGCATCCAGTGTCACCAGACCATGCATCTGGCCACCAAAGCTGATTCCGGCAACCTGTGTACGGTCAATCCCCTCTGTCAGTTCCTTCATTCCAGCCATACTCTGGGTATACCAATCTTCCGGATTCTGTTCTGACCAGCCCGGATGTGGAAAAAATAAAGGATATTCTTTTGAAACGATATTACATATTTTTCCGGATTCTTCCATAAGAAGAAGCTTTACTGCGGAAGTACCAAGATCAACACCGATAAAATACATTGTTATCCTCCTTTGAAAACAGCCGTACCGCATAAAGTGGTACGGCTGTTTTGATACGCCTATAAATTGCTGTTTCAATTCTATGATGTTAGGGACAAACTGTATTTTGCCCTTAACTTAATATTCACGGAATCCGCGAATTTACCCCCATGGATTCTCTGTAGGATATCTTACACCAGCGGGCTGATTGTAGCCGATCTTCTTAACATCCAGTCCGAGGAATTTCACTACTTCATAGAATGTCTTTCCATAATGTCCGAACATAACTGCTCCGTGATGCGGGAAGTTGCCCTCGATCAGCACATGACGGTAGAATCTGCCCATCTCTTTGATTGCAAAAATACCAATACCACCAAAGGATCTTGTAGGTACGTCAAGAACTTCACCCTCTGCAACATAGGAAACCAGCTCTCCCTCAGAATTGCACTGCAGACGATAGAAGGTAATGTCAGATGCAGCGATATCGCCCTCGAGAGTACCTCTTGTGAAATCTGGCTCAGATCCTGCCGGCTCAAGAAGTCTGTGCTGGATCAGCTGATATTTTACAGCTCTGGACTCACACATCTTGCATGACGGGGTATTTCCACAATGGAATCCCATAAATGTATCTGTGAGCTTGTAATCATATTTGCCCTTGATATCCTCATCATAGATATACTGCGGAACAGAGTTATTGATATCAAGCAGTGTCACTGCGTCATCAGAGATGCAAAGTCCGATGTACTCACTGAGTGCGCCGTAAATATCTACCTCACAGGATACCGGGATACCTCTGGAAGCAAGGCGGCTGTTTACATAGCATGGCTCAAATCCAAACTGTGACGGGAATGCCGGCCAGCATTTGTCTGCAAATGCAACATATTTTCTTGCACCCTTATGAGCCTCAGCCCAGTCAAGAAGAGTCAGTTCAAACTGTGCCATTTTTGCATTCAGATCCGCATAATATCTGCCCTCTCCCATCTCTTTTGCCATATCTGCGCAAACCTCCGGGATACGTGGGTCATTCTCATGCTCCTTGTAAGCAACAAGAAGATCAAGTTCAGAGTTCTCCTCGATTTCAACTCCCAGCTCATAAAGACCTTTGATCGGTGCGTTACATGCAAAGAAATCCTGAGGACGAGGTCCGAAGGTAATGATCTTCAGATTGCGTACACCGATAACTGCACGGGCAACCGGTACGAAATCAGCGATCATCTTAGCAATGTCATCAGCTCTTCCAACGGGGTATTCCGGGATATATGCCTCAAGATGACGCATCTTCAGATTGTAGGAGCAGTTCAGCATACCACAGTAAGCATCACCTCTGCCATTGATCATGTCGCCATCGCCTTCAGCAGCTGCCACATACATGCAAGGTCCGTCAAATCTCTCTGCGATCAGGGTCTCCGGAGTCTCAGGTCCGAAGTTTCCAAGGAATACAACAAGGGCATTACATTCTGCCTTATTTACATCCTCCAGAGCCTTCTCCATATCCTTCTCATTCTCAACTGTCACTGGACATTCATAAAGTTCTCCCTTGTACGCTTCCTTAATTGCAGCACGTCTCTTCTCAGAGAGCTGGATTGGAAAACAGTCACGGCTTACAGCGATCAGACCAAGCTTTACAACTGGTATATTGTTCATAATTATAATTCCTCCATAAAAATATATTTTTTAATTGTTTCAATCCAAAGTGATATTCTCGCCCTTCAGTCCATTGAATGCGCCTTCGATCTTCGCATCCTCATGAGCGATCAGCCATTTGTTCTTGGCTGTCATCAGCTTGTCCTCCCCGGTCTTTGCAGTGGGGAATGTAAGGTCTGTGTTGGTTCCCTTGGGAAGAACTACAACACACTGGAATCCACCCTCATTTACATGACATGGTGCATAATGAAGAGTGGTGGCATATACTTCAATTCCGGTTCCTGCCGGTACAAGAAATGCCTCAACCTTAGAGGTATCATATGTATGATCCGGCTCTACATCCTGCTGATGTCCGATAAGAAGGATCAGATCTGTCACAGCAATATTGATCTCAGAATTGCGGTGATACTCAAGTGCATTAAGCTTCTTATTATGGCCATTGCAATAGCCAATCTGGACAGGCAGTCCGCCATATCCCTTATTCTGCAGATCTTTTATGATATCCAGTGCTTCCAGCTCTTCTGCAGAGGGAACATAGATTACATCCTCCGGAACCGGCGTATGCTTCATTTCTTTAATAATGCCAGTAAAGTCGTATCCTTCCAGCACCTGTCCGTATTTGCGAAATGCCTGATCTGTTACTTTCTGAATGTCCACGTTTAACCTCCTTTTGCTGCCTAACGCAGCTCTTCTTCGATATAAAAAGAATCCCACAGGCAGGATTTTCTGCCATCGAGCTTTCTTTTGCATGAAAAAAGCATACCATATCCCGGTATGCTTTTCGACTGTTTTCTTGTCTAAACTATAGCACTTTTTTGACCTTTTGTCTCACTTCGCTTGGCAGCTTCCCATAGCGCTTCTGAAACTCCCTGGCAAAGGCTCTGCTGCTTGCAAACCCGTTATCCATTGCAATCTGCCCAATGGTATTCTCCGTATTGGTCAGCTGACGATAGGCATAATTCATGCGAATCTCCTGTAAATAAGACTTAAAATTGATTTTTGCATATTTTTTAAACATTCGTGACAGATACGCATCTGAATACCCAAAAAGGGCAGCCATATCGGAAAGCTTCAGATCCTCTGTATAATGCTCCCTCATATATGTGGTAATTTTTGACAATGCATCTAACCGACGGCTGTCCTGTATTTCTTCCTCTGCTGCCTCTGTCTCCCGGTAATCCTTCACCAGCAGATACAGAATATTGTAGTATAATGCCATGGTCCGGTATTCCCAGCCCTCAGCCTTTTCCTGATATACCTTGTACAGTTCTTCGATGAAAAAAGCCAGTTTTCGATTGTCCGGCACTTTTGAATTTCTGTCCTTTTTCATTCTTGCAGCACTGGCAAAACGGATAAAGCGCTGAGCTGTAAAGTATTTTTCAAACTGCTTCAGTGGAATCTGAAGTACAACAGTTTCATTTTTTTTCGGCGCACAGATGGAATGGATCTCATTGGAATTGATGATGATCAGTTCTCCTGCTTCCAGCGCATATTCCTCTTCGTTAAGAAAAAAAGACAGGCTTCCATCCAGAACTGAAAAGATCTCAATGGATGTATGCCAATGTTTTTCTCTCTCGTAATTTCCCCTTCCGCCCTCAAATAGAAACACCTTAAAGGGAAGCCCCTCACTGGGGATGATCAGTTCATGCTGAAACTCCATATTACACCTCTTTTCCTCTGCGGCAAACCACCGCCGTAAAATTCAAATATACAAAATTGTAATGTAAATTTACTGATTGGATATTTTTCACCAGTTTCCATTCTCCCCCAAATCTCCAGCTTTTATATAGAATAATACCATCTGCAATGTTTTCCAAGACTTGTATTTCCACCGGGAAACGCTTATAATAAGCAAAAAGGAAATTTTTTATCACATTCTTTGGAGGTTTTCTCATGAAATTTATATATCCTGCGGTTTTTAAAAAGACAGACGACGGACGTTACAGAGGCACTTTCCCTGATCTGGAGAGCTGCTATGGCGAGGGAGATACCCTAGATGAAGCCATCGAAAATGCAAATGCAGCAGCCTTTGACTGGATTTCCCTGGAACTTTCCGAAGAAGTCCCGGAGCTTCCGCCTATCACAGATCCGGATGATATGGATCTGGAAGAGGGGGACGTGGTGCGCAATATCCAGGTAAATATCCGCCTGTATGATGGTTGGGACGAGTAATATATCTTTAAAAAACGCCGGTCTTTTCAGCCCGGCGTTTTTCACATTTATTTTGTTTCTTCGTACTGGTTTGATCTCCAGATCACGCTTACCAGCCTTGCAATGCAGGCTTTCAGGTCTTCTGGCTTCAAGGTTCCCTCTTCCAGTTCTTTTTTCAGATTATCATGATCCCCGAAACAACCTGGCATAACCAGGTCATTTCCGGCTCTCATACAACCGGATGCAGTGCAGTCTGCCCCATTTTCTGTGGTGGTCCAGTCTGTCATAATGGCACCGTCAAATCCCCACTCGTTTCTTGCCACATCTGTACACAGATCATAGCTGTTTGCAGCATGAATTCCATTGATCAGGTTGTAGCTGGTCATAATGGACATTGGATGAGATTCCTTCACTGCAATCTCAAAGCCTTTCAGATAGAGTTCCCTAAGAGACCTCTCAGAGACAATGCTGTCAGAACCCATACGGTTATCTTCCTGATTGTTACATGCAAAATGCTTGATAGTGGTTCCACATCCATAGTTGGACTGTACCCCCTTTGTCATAGCAGCTGCAATAGTTCCTGCTACATAGGGATCTTCGGAATAGTACTCAAAGTTTCTTCCGCAAAGAGGATTTCTGTGGATATTCATTCCCGGAGCCAGCCATAAGGTGACACCAAAATATTCCATCTCTTTTCCGATCATGGCGCCAACCTTCTGAATCAGTCCGGTGTTCCAGGTCTGTGCCAGCATGGTTCCTACCGGAATGGCAGTACAGTACTGGTAATAGCGCTCTCCCGGAAGATCTGTGGAGCCGTCATAGAAAAGCCCGCCTTCCAGGCTGAATTCAAACGGCATGGACACAATCCGCCCGTCATTTACATGATAATACTTCATAAGCCGAAGTCCGGCAGGACCATCTGCAAGTACAATACTTGCAAGGCCTTTCTCTATGGCACATCTGTGTGTCTCTCCAGCAGAGCCCGGTACCGAAATACCTGCTGCGCCCAGATTACCTCCCTGTGCCTTTCCAGGATCCCCGGCAGCCAGGTCGATCAGTTCCTCTATAGATAATGTCTCCACAAATTCTGCTGCTTCTTTCTCCACAAGCTCAGAATTCTTCTTATAAAGAATCTCCTTTGTCTCAAAACCGGCAGCACCAATTTCCAGAACCGGAAGTCCTTTTTCCACAGCCTGTATTTTAAGCGCATCCTCTCTTTTCTCGGTCTGGCCGGACTGCTGCTGAAGCTCCTTCAGGGACTCCTTTAATGGGAAAAGATTTTTCACCTTTTCCAGGATCACATCCTGATCCAGCTTCAAGCCACCTGCAAGTTCTGCACTTTCCAGGCTTGTTCCCGCAAAAATACCATAAAAGCCTTTTCCCATAATCCAGGCTGCTTTTTCTTCCTCATAAAATGCGAAACGCTCTGCCGGAATCTTAAGGATAAGAGTCTGCTCTTCCTGTGGCTGCAAAAGAGCTGTTTTTTCATAAGCCACCAGACGATGGGCTTCTTTCTCTACCTGCCCCCCAGGCAGTGCAGCATAGATCTGAACCACTTCTTTTCCAGCTGTATCTCCTGTATTTTTCACACTTACAGATACCTGAATGTTGTGTTCGTTATCACATTGGATGTTTTTCTCTTTGATTTCAAAAGTGGTGTAGGACAGTCCATATCCAAATCCATAACGCACCGGAACTGCAAAGGTGTCAAAATAACGATAACCTACATAGATTCCTTCTTCATAAAACTCTTTTTCCACGTTTCCATTGTTGTGTGAAAAAGAAGCAGCATTTGGATAATCTTCGTACCTGTAAGCCCAGGAATCCACCAGCTTACCAGATGGATTCACCTTTCCGGAGATTACATCTGCAAAAGCATTTCCACCTTCCATTCCCGGCTGGGAAAGGATCAGAAGTGCCTTGATATTGGAAAATTCATCCATAAAAGAAAGATCCACCTGGCCGCCGGCATTCACTGCAACGATCACATTTTTGTAATAGCTGCAAAGATCAGACAGCATCTGATGTTCATCCTCTTTCAGATAGTAGTCGCCTTTTGCAGCATTTCGGTCAGCACCCTCCCCGGCTACACGGCTGAGTACATAAATTGCAGTATCGCAATCCTTCTCTGGCTTTTCTACCGGATCACCAGTTGGCATAATAAAGGGAGTAGTACTGTAAACAGTAAAGAAATCCATGACATTCCCACCGTTGCCCCCTGATCTTGTCACAATGTCATCTTTCCAGTCCTGGCGGGCTTTTTCATAGATTTTCTCATAGCTTCTGATCCAGTCTTCGCTGGTGATCTCAAATCCGGCATTTTTCATTCCCTGCCAGATGGTCACACTCTCTCGTTCATTTACATCTCCTGAGCCGGTTCCGCCTTTGATGGTACGACCTGCGCCGGCACCGTAAAGAGCCACCTTGCTTCCCGCTTTCAGGGGAAGGATCTGATCTTCATTTTTCAGAAGGACAATTCCCTCAGCTGCAGCCTCTTTTGCCAGCTGACGATGCTGTATTTCCCATTCCTGTACCTTCGGATCTCTGGTTCCGGAAAAGATTCTTTCTTTTAAAACTCTTGTCATCTTAAACCCTCTCTGCCGTTCTTTTTATCTTTCCTGAATAAACTCTGCAAACGCTTCTCTTACTTTTTCTTCTGCATCGGTATCTGCGTTAAGCACCAGCGGCTGGCTCAGATCCAGACTGAAAATTCCCATGATGGACTTGGCATCTACATAATATTTTCCGCTTTGCAGATCCATATCACAGTCAAATTTGCTGCAGATTTTGTTAAATTTATCCGCATCCTGCATAGATACGATTTTTACATTTAATTTTACCATAATTAAAATCCTCCTTACAAGTCCGTTTAGACACAGATTCCAAAGTTTCTTCTATTGCTGTCACAAAATACTTAGTCTTCCGTTCCCCAGTATTTTCTGAGAAGATAGGTAGGGGTACAGCTCCATGCATGGCAATAGCTGTTTACAATACTGCTTCCATAGGGTGACTCTGCCGGATTTTCCGGATTGTAAAGTTCCCAGAAGGTATCTGCACCATGACGTATCATTCCACCCCAGTAATATTTCATATAATCCATTGCCATCTCTTTTTTTTTGCACATCAGCAATGCTTCCACATAATGGTGGTTCATGTACGGGGAAACCATACCTTTTTCAGGCTTCAAGGCAGCCACCTTTTCCAGGATCGCGGCTCCCTCGCCAGGATTTACAACACCAGCAAGAACCATCCATACCTGGCTTGCATAATTGATCTGTCTGCTGTCACCGCTTAAGAACAAACCACTTTGGGAATCCAGCAGATAGTTTCTGGCTGCCTCTGTTTTCTCTTTTACTTCCGTTTTCAGTTCTGCCTCTTTTTCTTTGTTTCCAAGAATTCCGGCAATCTCCTGGACTTTTTTTGCACAGTATACATACACACCCTGCATGGCAGCCTGCTTATCCAGACCTTCTGTCCAGTCAATAAATGCCCAGAAGCCCTCTCCATTTTTCAAAAGATGGTTTTCATCAAACTGCTCCTTTGCAAGCTCTATCTGTCGATAAGCGCAAATGCTTAAATCTTCCAGAGTCTCCCGGTCACCAGACGCCTGATAATAATCCAGAAGTGCTGCACCGAAAAACATGGAATAATCCAGAAGAAAGGTATCGTCTACAATGAATTTTGGCTCTGTAAACAGGCAGGCGCTTACCATCCCATCCTCCCTTGTCTGAGCAGCAAAAAGATACAGACATCTTTTTACCAGATCAAAATTGCGGAAGGTACCATAGTTTGCCAGAGCCTGCAGTCTCAGATCTCCCAGCCAGAGCCTTCTGTCACGCTTTGGGCCATCCTCAAATACAGACTGCATACAGTTCATCAGTGTACGGAGGCTGACTTTATCCAAAGCACGGATCATTTCATCATCACTTTCAAAAGGCTTCACCTCATCCATATTCACTGCAGATACACTGACACAGGTCACATCCTCCACTACCAGCTGCCATTTCAGGGAAGTATCAATTGCCTCGATTTCCAGATAACGGAAGGCATATCGTCTTGGCAGCTTCAATTCTGTTGGAAGCACATCCACATGGATAAATTCTTCCTGGATCCAGCCCCTGCTGATCCATCCGTCATAATCTGCGGAGTCCTCTGTCATTTCCTTTGCGATTTCTCCAAATTTCAGCCTGAAAAATGCAGGTGCATCCTGCGGACTTCCCACAGAAGCCAGTTTCAGGGTCACATATCCCACCTGATGGTCGCCGAAATCCAGACACAGCCTGTCCCCTCTGGAAAGAGGATGACCGGCAAGGTTTTCCACAGAATCTGCCTCTTTCACTTCCGGATATACACCATCCGTCTTCACAATATCCACAATTGCAACAGGTTTTACCACTGTTTCATAAAGCTTTGGCGCACAGGCTTCTGCTTTTTTCACAAATTCTTCGTTGGTCACACGGATCATATTCAGGTCGATACTTACTTCTGGCATTCTGCTGCTCTCCTTTCATCCAGCTCTTTGATAATCTGCGGATAAATTTTATCCAGGTTGTAGAATAACATGGTAATGACAGTGGCAATGTTCATCACAATAGGAACCCAGATGTACATGCTTGTGATATAGCTCTGTGCAGTGGTAGTCTGCGCAGTAAGGGATGCATCAAATCCACCGAACTGAAGAAGTGCCGCTCCAATACTGCTGGCAATAGCCATACCAACTTTTCCGATAAATCCGTTTACAGCGGAAAGAGTTCCGGCTGTATTGACACCGCTTTTCCATTCTCCATAATCAACAGGATCCGGCTGCATTGCAAAGTGCATGCTTCCTTTCAATCCATAACCAGCTGCTGCGATCACAGCACCGGCGATCAGCACCGGTACATTGGTACCACCAAAGAAAATGATCAAAAGTCCGCCAGCATGTATCACACTTCCACCGATCATCAGGTTTCTCTTGGTAGTAAGCTTTACAAGGAATGGTGCCAGAAGATTGGTCACGATGGGAACCAGTGTGGTGATGGTTGCAACGATCTGTACCATCTTGGTATTCTGTACCACATAGGTAAAATAATAGATCACCGCACTTGCCTGAATCACATAACCACCGAAAAACCACACAATATTCAGGGCAAATAATTTCCATGGGCCATTGTGAAGCAGACAGGAAATATTGGCTTTCAGACTGACTTTTTCCCGCTGTACCATCACACGCTCTTTTGTATTAAAGAAGCAGAAGAAAAATACCAGACAGCCGATCACTCCGAAGATGATCATTACAATACGAAATCCAAGTGCCTCATTTCCGTTTCCGAATTTATCCACCAAAGTCAGGGCAAAAGCACTTACCACAGTGGATCCCACAGAGGAAAAGAAGGTTCTGCAGGAAGCAAGAACGGTTCTCTCATGAGGGTTTTCGCTAAGTGCGGGAAGGATAGACGCCATGGGGATATTTACGATTGTGTAAGAGGTTGACAGTAAAATATAGGTTACATATGCATAAATCAGCATTCCAGTCTGTCCGATATCCGGTACAGAGAATGCCAGAACAGCTGTTACGCCAAAAGGAATGGCTCCAAACAGGATCCATGGTCTTGATTTTCCCCATCTGGTGTTGGTCTTATCAATGAGATATCCCACGATCAGGTCAGAAACTCCATCAATAAATTTGGTTACCAGGAACATGATGCTCACTGCTCCCGCATTTAAATGCATAACATTTGTGTAAAAATACAGCAGATATAAAGAGATCATCTGCCAGATCAGATTGCAGGCAAAATCGGATGAGCCATAACCGATTCTCTGGCGCCAGAGTCCGATCTTTACCTTCTTTTCAACTTCATTCATTTTCCGTTACCTCCATCTATTTGATGGCTTTACTTTAACTCTTTTTATGAAATTCTCCAATTGTGATTTTTTGGGCGAAATACTGACTTTTTTT
>CAKRRX010000041.1 GCA_934394595.1 uncultured Blautia sp.
TCGCCTTTTTCGGAGCCGCTTTCTATGGTCACTTCATAAGTTTTGGAGTATTCCATTCCGTAAAAAACGGCTGCACCGCCGATTCCAGCCGCAAGAAGTAATCCTGCTGCTGTCAGGACGATTCTCTTTCCCTTTCCGACGCCGGATGTAGTGTGCTTATCTGAGGTGGCAATCGCAGCAGGTTGGTTTTCTGCAGCATAAGGCTTGTTTCCCGTACCCTGCATTCCGGAGTTCTTCTGCCAGGTAGCTGCGCTTCCATTTGCCGCCGCAGCCCCAGTCTTTGATCCGTTCAGATTCGCCCCTGCCCCAGACTCTGAACCCGTCAGGTTCCTGGTCAAACTCATCCCACTTCGCTCCCCGGCCTGCGGGCTCCATTCTGGCATCTTGGGAATCTCCCGGGGCGTCTTTCCCAGCTTCTGCAGCACATTGTACACCTCATGCATGGACTCATACCGGTTCTCCGGCAGGTATTCACAAGCCTTCAAAATAATCTCCTGGAACTCCCTGCTTCCGTTTGCCGGAGCTGGGATGGGTGTTCCCTGCATCCGCTTTGACAGCGCATTTTCCCTGTCTGTGAAGCTGATTTTTTCCGGATACGGAGGATAAAAAGGAAGGCGATTGTTATTCATCAGGCGATAAAGCACGATGCCAAGGGAATAAATATCAATCTGCTCATTGTAGTTTTTTCCAAGATACACCTCAGGCGCCATGTAGCTTTCCGTTCCCTTTTTGGAAAGGCCGCCTGTGGTCTTTTCGATGGTCCGGGCAATGCCGAAATCCCCCAGCTTGAACCGTCCCATGTGATCCACAAAAATATTCTCCAGCTTTACATCCCGGTGAACCAGACCACTGTCCATGGCATAGGCCAACGCACTGCTGATCTCGCAGCCAAGGCGGATCACCGTCTCCTCATCCAAAGGATGGTTGTACTGCCAGTCTGCCAAAGGGGTAAGCAATTCCATCTTGATCAGAATATCCCAGCCTACACCATCCCCGTGGGAAAGGACGCAGTGGTCCTCATATGCCACAATATTGGGATGATCCTTCAGGGATACCATGATCCGAATCTCCCGGAGGATTTCTTCTACAAATTCACGAAAATACTGGGTTACGGACACCTCGTCCATTCCCTCATTCATCACTGCCCTCACGTCCGAAGCAGACTTTGGGATGCGGATGATCTTCAGGGCAGATTTTGCCGAAACCATCGCATCGTTTTTCTTTATCTCAAATACTTTGCCTGTGGCGCCCTCACCGATTTCTCTGGTGATCACCCAGTCATTAAATACTGAATCGCCAATTCTATACTCCATACGCTCTCTCTCCTGCCCCTGACCTTATTTCCCATATTTCTGTAGTAGTTCCAGCCCCATAATTTCATGCACGCTGTACTACATTTCTTATAAATTCCAGGGTCTCTTCCATATCGTCATCTTCCATCTGGTAAAGCTGCATCCACTTTTCGCAGTACTCCACGCCCTGTTTCATCCACCGGGCGGTTTCCTCCGAAACCTGTCCCTTAGCCTCAAAATAGGCGGCAAACAGACTGTAATAAACTGCATAAAAATAGCGGACATCCTCTGTACTCTCTGCCAGCTTGTCCATCACCGCTATACAGATATTCTTTGCTGCCTTGTAATTTTCCTCACTGATTGCCAGAAGCACTGCAGCGATCATGGCGTCCAGATCCTGATAGTTTCCTGCCAGAATACCAATGCTCTGCCGGGATTCCTCATATCTTTTCAGTTTCCCCAGAAGCTCAACTCTGGTGCGAAGAGTCAGCGCCGGAAGCACCTCCATAAAGCGTCCGTCCTCTTTTAGCAAAGCCAGAACATCCTCCGGTTCCTTTGTCAGCCGCCACAATTCCAGAACATCTCCCAGATAAACGGCCTTTCCATCGAATTTCTCCCGGGTCTTTTTCAGGACTGCCTCACATATCTCATACTGTTTCTGGGCTTTTCCGATCTCATACTGCAGATGATATCCCTCATAGTCCTCCGGAAACTCCTGGAGCAGCTGAGCGGCATTCTTTTTTACCCGCAGATACTGCCCTTTTTTCAGATAAAAAATTGCCTGGGCTATAAGACAAGCCCAGCGCTCCACCTTTTCCCCGGCCTTTTGCACTGCCTTTTTATAACTGGCTTCTGCCTCCTGCATTTCTCCGAGATTTTCCTGAACACCGGCCAGGTTCATCCACAGCCCGCAGTGATCTATCCCCAGATCCTTTGCTCTCTGGAAAAAGATCTCTGCCAGCTCATAATTTAACTCGTACAGGCACAAAACACCCATATAATAATTGGCATTGTTATTTTTCGGATCCTCTTCCAGAACCTCTTTCAGAGCCTGAGCCGCCTGAGTATATTCTCTTTGCCCTATCAACAGCACTGCTTCCACTGTTTTTCCCGCTGTATCCATTGTGTCCCCTTTTCTATCGTCAACTTCCTGATACGCCAAAGCCACCTTTGATATCCAGTATGTTCCTAACTTCCTGCAAAAATCATATGATCCACCTTACAGCTGTCCCAGAAATCATCCCAGGAAAATCCCATATTGGAAAGAAACTCATCCACCGTCTTATTTCCGGTGCTGACATTAGGATCACTGTTCAACTGATTTTGATAAATGGTTTTGCCAAGGTCGCTTCCCTTGTCTGCCAGCTTTTTCAGCTTCTCCACATTGGATTTGGCTTTCCACCCTGTCAGTTCACTTACATTGGTTTCCAGGCCAGTGTACAGTGTTCCCATCAACTGCTCTCTCAAATCTGTAGGATTGTCTGCATCCATAAGCCCTGTGGCAAATTCATAAACCGTTTTCGCATTTCCTGCCATCTGTGACCACTGCGCTGTTTTTTTGTAGGTTTGCTTATATTTTCGCAAAAGACCTGCCGAAGTTTTCACAGTGCCATCCTTTCCCATGATGTCTTTATAAAATCCATAGGTCTTATTGGCATTTGCCTTGCTGGTGTCAAGATCCTTGATATCGGAAACATCTATTCCAAAGATCGTAAAGGATTTTCCATTTTTCGCTGCTGCTCTGGCTGCCTTTCCTGCGCCTTCTGCAGCTTTTTTCCCACCTTCCTGGAACAGATTTCCGATTTTTCCGGCTGCATCCTTCACATCCGTTATCATTCCTTCCACAGCCGAAACGGTCTTATATCCGGTATTTAAGGTGTCCAGACCGTGAGCTGCCGTGCTTAAAGTCTTGTACAGTTTGCTGTCCGGACTGTCTGGGTACGCCTGTACCATTTTGTCAAAATAATCGGTGAGGCTGTCCTGTCCGCTGTAAAAACTGGCCTCTTCATAAGCAGAATCTGCTGCCTTTTCCAGGCCAAGCAAGGAACAGCCCATTCCCAGGCCACTGAGAGCCAACGTGGATACTGCCTCCCCTGCGGAAAAAGTATCGTTGATCAGATCCCAGCCGGAGGATGTCAGTTCTGTCACAAAACCAGCGGGGCCTTTGGTCACCAGCCCTTTGATTCCCTTTGCCGGCATGGCGATAATGTTTGCCGCACCGGATACAATGGCAGAACCCAGCTGCTTTGCCGAATTTTTCGCCATCAGAGCCATGGCATCTTTTTGCTCTTTTTCTTTATATTCTGTCAGAACTTCATGATTGCCCTTCAGTTCTGTCTCTAATTCCTTACTCAGCGCCTTTACCTGTGCTGCCGGCATAGAGGAAAAGCCGGTGCCGATTCCCTCTGCCAGGGTTCTCATATGCTTCGCAGAAGTCTCCAGACTGCTGGCAATGGTTTGTATGGGCTGGCACATCTCTGCTTCCACCCCATAAACTGCGTTAAAAATCGTCTCAATGTCGCTTTTCTTATAATTCGCCATATCCAGCACATAGCTCTGGTAGGTCTCTATATTGCTCATATCGTCTTTGATACTGATGATGCCCAGAAGCTTTCCGCCGTTTAACACCAGATCCCCGATAAAATCTGTGACTACGCACCATTCCTTATCCTTGATCTCATCAATCTGACTGCAAAGCCTTTCTTTTACCTCATCTGAGAAATCTCTTTCCATCCTTCATCCCTCACTTCTGGCTGCTGCCCATTGCCTGCGCCTGTTCGGTATCCGATTCGTCGTAAACACCAGCTGCTTTTCTGGAAAAATTCAGTGTATTGGTCATCAAAAGCTCCAATGCGCTCCAGCATTCCTGTATTTTATCACAGGTTTCCTCTAGGGCATCCTTCATGTCCCCACATCCATTGGCAGTATCGGGACGCCTGGACTGACTATGCCCCTTCACTGTGCCGATAAGCTTTTGAAGGGCATCACACTGCCGCTTTACTTCCTCTGTATCTACCTCAAATTTTGTTCCCATTTGCTCCCTCTGTATTCTCTAATACAAATCCCGGTCTGCGTCATCTATCTTATCTTTATACGTGCTGCAATACATTTTGGTCTGTCTTGCAAGCTCCGTCAGTTCACTTCCACTTCGTAAAACACTGATGCTTTCCGCAAAGGCTTCAAGGGCTTTTGCGGTACTTCCCTGTTTGATCCCGCTAAGGTTCATGGCAAGTACGATTTTCTGAAATTCCTGGAGATCCTTCTCCATATTATTAAGGGACTGGGAAATAAAGCTGCTCATTTTATCAATATACTCATCGTCTACTATCAGTTTCACTGCTCTTCTCTCCCCTTCCTCTATTCTTCTGTTCCAGTTTCTGTATTCTGTGCTGCTGCAAGAGCTGCCGCAGCCTCCTCTTCCATCTGTCTTCTTTTCTCACTTTCCAGCCTGTCAATCTCATTGTAACAGGTCTGTATCCGGTTGTTCAGTTCCCAGATCCCATTTTCATTTTCGTCTGTTTTGTTGCTGCATTTTTCTGTTGCAGAGGCCAGGGCCGACATTGCAAGGCTGAATTTCTCCCCGTTTACGGCATTTTCCAGCTCACTGAAGCATCCGCCTCTGCCATGAAGGACTTCCTGTCTGGTTATGGCAAGCTTGCCCACTATGGAAGTTACCTGCATGCGGATCTGGTTCTGGCACTCATTGATCTGACTGGTATATTCCCGAAGACTGGACTGCTGTTCCTGAATGCTGTTTATCTGGCTTTCATATTCCCGGATCAGCTCTCTTTGTCTGTTGATTGCAGAATCATATGCTTCTGTTCCCATTTTTCCTGTCCCTTCTTTCGATTCACTGGTAAACGCCCCGGCCATGGCTGCCATGGCCGGAACCCTCCAGCCGGTGCTGTTTTTCAGCCTCCTGTTACACTGCCTGCTGTGGCATTGTCCTCTTCCATACGGTTGTTCATGTAGGTTGTAAGGAATTCAGAAATACTTAACAGCGCTTCCTGTGCTTTTTCAAGAGCTACCTTGTACTCGCTGTCATATCTTTCGATAAAAGCAGTTGCAGTCTGGTTTTTGAAACCTCCCTGCAATGCATCATTGGTTCCTGCCAGAGCCTGAAGTACTGCTCCCAGTGCCTCTGCCTGCTGGCTGTAGGACTGTGCGGAAGCCTCCACTACCTCATAATCAATATAGTTCTCTGCCATCTGTTTCACCTCCCTGAGATTTTATTTTCTGCGGCCAGAAGCATATTTTCCCAGTGCCCTCCCACCGCATATTTATATCTTAAGTCCAAAGACTTTTGATACCCATTTTGTACCCAGGCTTAATTCTCCAGCACTCTCAGCCTTATCACCTCGCTGCCGCGAAGCCAGAATGCATCCCCTGTTTCCAGAGGCTTCTTATTGCTCTTTTGCTGCAGAAGCGGAATATCCACAACCTTGATCTGGTTCAGCTCCTCAAACAGCAGCAGCTGTCTGCGGTCTTTCAGCTGTTTCAACGGCTCCGGTGCATTAAACGGCACGGACGCATTTTCCAGATCCGTGTACAGGATCAGAAGCTTGGCATCTTTTCCCTTTGCCTGGATTTCTTTATAAAGTGCAAGAAGCGCCTTGTCTGCTCCCATAGCAGGGATGACTCCCCGGTTCTGAATCACCAGGACGTAAGGCGGCTCTTTTTCCATCCAGCCCATTCCCTCAGATGCGATTCTCTCCAGCCGCTCTTCCAGCTGGATCTTCAGATCCTCCAGCAGCTCGGAAAGTTCTTCTGTCTTTTTGCTGTAAAGCTCCGTCTGCTCCTGTTCCTTCCACTCTTCCAGAGTTCCCGGCGTATCGTCCACAATGTAAAGTCTGGCACCGATGCGGCAAAGCTCTTTCAGCAACGTTTTTACAAAGCGTGTCCTGCCAAGCTCGTCCTTTCCTGCAATTCCCAGAAGCTCCTGTGATGCAAAGGACAGACCCACAGGCTGTACATTTGCATATTCTACGCCAAGGTACAGCTGATCTCCATCGGATGTGCTGTGGAATCTCTTTTCCAGCACTTCCCTGGTGACTTTCTTTGGTACCACCTGAATGGTCTTTGCATGCTGATCCGGATAACGTGCATTCATTTCCTCTACAAAGCTCAGGATATGTTTCACACGCTGGATCTCCTTTTCCCCCTCAAATGCCAGATAGGTCTGTGCCTCATAAACCTTCTTATCCAGCTCCATCAGACATCGTCCCGGTAAGTTCTCAGGCTGCATGCGGAAGCAGTTCAGCATAGAGCTGTATTCCCCGCTGTCATTGCAGTACAAAGCGATACGGCAGCCAAAATTAGCCAGATATTTGTAACCGATTCCTGTTGTCTGGGCATTTGCGATCACAAAGGAGATACCAAGTGCAAGTCCCTCTCTGCACAGCGGCAGAAGGAAATCGTTTTCTATCAGGTACAGTTCCTTCATAGCCGTAAGATTGTCAATAAATACCACGATCTGCGGTATATCCGAAAGTCCTGCTTCCAGATATGAGCTGTAAGAGCTTACCCCTGCCTTTGCCAGCTTTTCCTTTCGGAGCTGTACTTCCTGATTCAGCAGCTTAAACAGGTTCCGCAGCTTCTCATCCTCAGTGGAGCAAACCACGCCGCCCACGTGGTGCAGCTCTTCAAAGTTCCGAAATACCATAGTCCCAAAATCAAGAAGATACAGCTGCAGCTCTGCCGGTGAATATTTCTCTGTAAGCCCCTTTAACAGTGTCTGCAAAAGATTGGTCTTTCCATACTGTGCAGAGCCGATGATCATGGTATTGGCTGCTGTCACATTGATGTGGAATTCGCCCTGATACTGGGTAGACGGATCGTCGTAAATTCCCACAGGTGCAGTAAGGCCGCCGGTAAGGTCGGTCTCTCTTTCCAGAGTTTCTCCCACAATGCGCTCCAAAAGAGGCGGCAGGCAGATAAATGGAAGCCGCTTCAACCCAGTCCTTTCACAGAAGCCGGAAATATAGGATACCACGCTGGCAAGCTGTGTCACGCCCTGCCCATCCTGTGTCTTACCTTTTTCTTTATATATAGTAGTTCTCTTTCCGGACAGGCTGACTTTTGAAATGGAAAAGCCCTTATGAGCGCTGCCTGGATCTGCATTTGCAGATGCGCCGCTGTATGCAGACTGGAAAAGCTCAAAGATCTCATTATTCCCCACCTGCAGATAGGCCCGTCCCGGCTCCCTGATCTCTGCTGCCAGAGGAGTCTTGATCACTTCGTTACTATCTGCCTGGGTCTGCACCTTCAGGCACAGCTTAAATCTGGAGTTGGACCAGATCTGAGGATCTACCACACCGCTTGGCTTCTGGGTTGCCAGGATCAGATGTACACCAAGGCTTCGTCCGATACGGGCAGCACTGACCAGCTCTTTCATAAAGTCCGGCTGCTCTTTTTTCAGTTCTGCAAACTCGTCTACGATAATGATCAGATGTGGAAGTGGTGTCTTGGTACTTCCCTGACGGTATAATTTAATATATGCATCAATATGATTGACTTCGTACTCTGCAAAAAGCTCCTGTCTTTTCTTCAATTCCGCGCGGATAGAGCTTAAAGAACGGTCAATCTCTTTTCCATCAATGTTGGTAATAGCACCCATGAGATGGGGCAGGTTCCGGAACTGGTTTACCATACCGCCGCCCTTAAAGTCGATGATCACAAAGGCCACCTCGTAGGGGTGATACAAAAGTGCCATAGAAAGGATATAACTCTGAAGGATCTCACTTTTTCCGGAGCCCGTGGTTCCGGCTACCAGGCCATGAGGGCCATGTGCTTTCTCATGAAGATCCAGGTAAACCGTTTCCTGCTTGGCATTGACACCAAGGGGCGCTGCCAGAGTCTTGTAAACCTGCGCAGAACTCCAGTTTACCGCCAGGTTCACATCCTTTGGAGCGTAAATATGAAGCAGCTCAAAAAAGGTGATATTTTTCACCAGGCTGCTTTCCAGATTGATTTCCTCCTCATACACAGGTGCCAGCTTGTATACCGCTTTTTCCATTTCCCGGTCTGCCAGGGAGTAGATGGAAAACTGCTCCTGGCGTGTGCCGTCTTCCACATCAATTTTGCTGCCGGTGTAATCGTCCTGGAGCATCACCACTTTTTCACAGCCATTTGGCAGCATTTCCTCAAATTCCCGGAAAAACAGGAAGGTAATCCCTTTTTCTTTTGCCCTGTCCACCATCTGGAACAGCGGATGCTTCTGGATTTCCCCGTCGTCGTATACAAATACCAATAGCCTGGGATTCCGGTGGTTTTTATCTCTTAAGGAAAGCTCTTTGTAAAGATATTCGTACAGGGTATTGCGGCTTTCCGTATCACAGAGGATATTTCTTCTGTGCATACCGGGATTCTGGATATGGGGCAGGAAACGAAGCCAGCCAAATTTCTCCTTCTCTTCCTCTGCAATGCAGCACATCATCTGTACTTCCTCGCTGGAATGCCGCACTGCCAGATCCAGGATCATGATCTTCAACATGTTGTAAAGCTGAAAGCGTTTTCCCACGATTCCTGCCATCCCCACATCCTTCAGGGAAAGGGTGATGGGGATCTCTTCAATCTTTTCAAATTCTCTGGAGATCTGCTCCGGCATCTGCATCAGGCTGTCAGGCATTTCCACACGCTCCTGCTGCCGGTAATCTACAGGCCTTGCAGAGTCCTTGATTCCATTTCCCAGATAGATTTCCAGGAAATCCACATCCTGCGGAGTACGCTCAAAAAGCTCTTTTCCAAAGTCCGCTACCAGCTGCAGGTCTTTTTCCACAGAGTAATAGCGGTCTTTCAGAAATTCTGCCTCTTCCTCTCTCTTTTCCTGGATTTCCGTGCGTTTCTTTTCTATGTACTGATTATAGACATCGATTCTATTCTGAACCTTTTTCTTGTATTCTTTTTTGTCATTGATAATGTTTGCAACAGAAGTGGCAATTCCCACACCCATACTTCCAATGCTTAGGATCATCATAGATGCCCCGCCGGTGGAGATCACACTTCGCAGCACAACGGTCACGCCAAGCATGGCAACTGCCGGAAAGAGCTGCATTACAATATTTCCCCGAGGCTCCTGTATCTCTGCCGGCGGATCTAAAACTGTGATCTTGTCTGTATTTTCCACCATACGGATCCTGGTTCCCCGGTTAAATTTCGGATATTCATTATGTCCGGTGCTGTCCGGAAAGTCCTGGAAATTCAGCCCTGAAATATGAATATGGTCTGCACTGTCCAGATATACCTTGCCCTCTTTTACGCAAAACTCATATGGGCCTACCGAGATAAAGTCCATATTTTCCAGCTTCTGTTTTCCATTTACCAGCCTTCCGTTCAAAAATACGTTATCACTGGAATTTTCCACAAAAAGCCACATCCCATTCATGGACTGCTGTATGGCGATCTGAGTCCTGCCGGTCTTCTGATCCAGCAGCTGCAGATGGCATTTTGCAGTTCCTCCAATCTGAATGGCATTGTTTCCCTGAAGTGGCAGCACCCTGTCAAATGCCTTTCCCTTATTTTCATAATTTTCTGTAAGACAGATATTCACAGCTGTCTTTCCTGTAGTGCGAAAAAGGATCTTCCGCTTTCCCCCAGGCTTCAGGTCCAGTTCTGACCATCTCTGATTTTCGCTGTCCAGAATGCAGATATTATTCCCACAGGATACTTTCCAGCCATCCTTATTGTAGGATATGGTAAACAGAAATGGCTCCGGGAAATCCTCTTCCCGAAAACGCACATCTGCGGAAAGTCCTGTTCCCACTGTCACGGTCTTCTGTTTTTTGGATACCAGCACTTCTTTATATATCCTTCTGGAACTGATCTCCAGTTTAAATTCTGCTGTTGTATTCTCTTCTTTTCCCATCCGGTTTCTCCGATTCTCCTAATGATTCCAAACCCACATTTCCGTACCATCCCGAAGTCCGAATTCTTCAAGGGTCCGGGCTCCCCGCACCAGTCTTTTGGGGCGGTCGGTCTTCAGATAATAGTCTGTTACTTCCCCGTCCAGTGTCAGCGAATATATCTGGGAAAGTGCCTCAATCAGTTCACTTGCCGTGATGTGAAGCGGAATTTCCAGATCTTCCGTAAGGCGGCTGTCCGGTATGTGCATAATGATCACTGCTGTATCTTTCATTTCCCCTCCTGTAGCGCTGTGTTGTTCAAAAGTACTTTCTTTCTCTGCAAAAAACCTGATTCTTTATCTATATTGTCTAATATTTCTTCTTTTAGAATACCTTTTCCTTCATATACTGTCAATAAAAAATACACTGAATCTGTCAAAAAAAGACACCTGTGTGTCCTGACCATCTTCCTGCCATACAGACAGAAAATTAACCGGAGACACACAGGCATCCTTCTGGTAATGTCTGCCTATGCAGACATCACCATTTATTTTGTTTTTTACTGCTTGATTCCATGCGCTTTCTGCCTTACTTTACCTTGATCTTAATACGGCATTTCTTCTTTCCGGAACTTACCGTGATGGTAGCAGTACCTTTTTTCTTTGCTTTGATCAGACCTTTTTTGCTCACGGTAAGGATCTTTTTGTTGGAAGAAGAATAGGTAACCCTCTGCTTGCTTGTCACAGGCGCTACCTTTGCTGCCAGCTTTAAGGTCTTTCCACGTTTCAGAGTATAAGATTTTCCTGCCTTTTTGCCGGTTGCAGAATTGATTACCGTCAGTTTTGTGGTAGCCACTGCTGCTTTCTGGACCTTTACCTTGAAGCTTGCTTTTTTACCGCTCTTAAGACTTACGGTGATGGTCGCTTTCTTTCCGGATTTCAGACCTTTGATCTTTCCGTTTTTCACGGAAACTGCTTTAGGGTTGCTGGATTTCCAGGAAACTACCTTATCACCTTTTCCCATCTTTACTTTTACCTGATAGGTCTGTTTTACTTTCAGCGGAATGGTTCCGGAAACACTTAAGGAAATGGTACTCTTTAATTTTGCGATCGCTGCTGTCTCTTTCTTTCCACACAAAGAGCAGATACGTTCCTGTGTGCCGGTTTCCAGTACAGTAGCTTCTTTTGTCACCTTCCACTGGCCAAAGCTGTGCTGTCCCTTTGCAGGAATGGATTTTTTCTCCACCGCTTTGCAGCGTGTACAGCTGCGCTGCTGTTCCCCTGCGGTCTCACAGCCAGGCTCTTTTGTTGTGATCCAGGTTCCAAATGAATGGGTATATGCTGGCAGAGTTTCTTTTTCCACCAGTTCGCATTCGTAGCAGGTTCTCTGTTTTTCTCCTGTCACACCGCAGGATGGCTCTTTTGTAACTTTCCAGTCACTGAAATCATGTCCGAACGCTTTCTGTGTAGGATAAGTTCTTCTGTGATTGTGAACCTTGCACTCTTCTGTTATACTTCCGTCCTGTGTACAGGATACCGGAATATACTGGATTCTCTCCCATTCGCACACTCCACGGAGCATGGTTACAGATACGGCTCCTTCGAATCTTCGGATAACCATTCTATAGACTTTTCCAGCTTCCAGGTAATAATTTCCTCTCCAGGAAACGGCTGTATCTGATACCTCTTCCGTTATCCCCTGCAGATATCCATTCTCCACATCCACAGAGTAATATCCGCTTTCTTCCGGTGAATACCGGAATGCAACCATACTGTTTTCCAATGAAGCAAGCTCTGTTTTTTCACCTGTTTTCACAAGAGGAAGCTGTTCTGTAGCGGCCTCTTTTAGATCTACAAATGCTCTGCAGGTTCCAAGAGCTATGATGACACGATAGGTATCTTCGTCTACCCAGTCAGATTGCACTGGTCGGATCTGGCGGCCAGAGGCATCCGGATCACCGTAACGGACTTCTTCACTGCTGCCATCTGCATAATATGCGGTGAGTACAAGGCCATTCAACTCATAAGCATATTCCACACCTCTGTAAATGAACTGTTCATCCGGAGCTTTTTTCACCTCGATTTTTTTCAGGGCTTTCGCCTTTTCAAGACTAAACTCAATTTTATCCTGACTGTCTCCATTGTTCTGAATGAGTATCCGGCAAAGCATATCTTTTTCCAGCCATACAAGGCCATCCTCATCCTTATTTGCATCCGTCATATCAAGATAGGTTTCTCCGTTATGCCGATACTTTTCACAGATTTTCCAATCTATTATCAAGCTATCGATCTCTTCGGACGGATATTTGATCCGGTAATATCCATCCTCTGAAGCCAGGAAGCTGCAAATTTTATATTCACCGCTGTTTAATGACACGGATCTGACTTTTCCAGGCTCCAGGCTTTCCATACAGTTCAGTCCCTGCGCAGGTAAGATTTTTTCACCGGCTTCTTCCCAGATCCAGTCTGTATCATTTCGATACTCCAAATCGCACAGGATTGTCAGTTCCCCTGCCTCTGGGTCTCCACTAAATCTCCTGTAAAAATTAATACGAACCCGGTTCTCATACTCATCTATGAAGTCATAATCAGAGTTTGTTGTTTTTATTTCATAAAGCTTTGAAGAGTCATCCAGATATATCACTTTAACCTGATAGATCTCTCCCACTGGCATCAGAGCATTGAGGTCCGAAGCCTTTTTGCCTTCCTTCAATACCAGTTCCAGACCCTTTATCTCTTTGTAGCTTGCGGAGTTAAAAAATACGGTAAAATCACCAGTTGCACTGGAAGAATACAGCCGTACCTGGTACACGTATGTTTTTCCGGCTTCCAGATAGTACTTCAAAGAGAAGTTTTCATCACTGCCTCCGTGATCATCATCACGGAGATACTTTCCCTGACAATACAAGGTTACATAAGTATCTGCATTTCCTTTAGACTTAATCACATAGTCTCCGCTTGTTTCCGGTGTAAAGGTAAAGGTCAGCTGTTCTCCGGCTTTCTCCACAGCTACCTGCTTCTGGAAACCATCTGTAAGCTCATATTCCTTTCCAGGGGTTGGCAGACCTGGCTGCTCTTCTGTTTTTTCCACCACTCGGATCCTGGAATTCTTATAGGCACTTACCAGTACTGCACAGCTCTCCCCTTTGGCAAGGATGATTTCAGATCCCCTGCTGTTCAATCTGTCTTTTCCCACTGTATAGAGGATTGTCTCTGCGCCAGCTTCTGTTTCAACCGTATAGTTGCCATCTTTTTCTGCTGTAAACCGGAACAGCTGCCGGTTGGTTTCTTTTATTTCCGTCCACTGATCCAGAGTCAGCGCATCCGTGATAACCGGCATTTCTACGGTTCCCGTCACACTGTTTGAAAGATTGCGGATCAGGCTGCCAGCTTTTGCGAGTGTCGGAGAGATGGTGAATGTCCCAGCTTTCACAGGAGCTGTATAGTCATGTCCACTTCCTTCAACGATTGTCTCATAATATACTCTATATCCGCCAATCTGCTCCCCGAACCTCACTGTCTGCGTTCTTCCATCGCTGTATGTGGCAACAGTCTTTATCTTTATATCTGAGTAACGATCCACTCCAGGAATATATCCAGTGTCCTCCAGCAGCGTAGTTTCTAATTTTACCGGAAGATCTATTTTTCTTACCCGAGTCTGAACGTCCACACTGGACCCACTCTTCCTGCGGGCATACAGATAATAGGTTTTTCCTGCCTCAAAGTTCATGTACATGTTTTGATAACTATTTTCCAGCCATCCCTGACTTTCTCCGTTTTCGTCAATTACCGCAATGCCAACTACTGTGTTAACCCAGATCTCATACTCTCCGGATTCTGCCGGAGAAAACTTCCACAATACAGTATCAGCATCCATAGAGAAATCCTGTTCCCTGTCCGCTTCCAGAACAAAAGACTCTGCATCCTTTAACGGAATGATTGTTACCGGGATTCCATTATTGGACTCTTTTTTCCCATAAAAGGCTTTATAGACATACTCCCCAGCCGGAACCTGTAACATATTTTCTATGCGATCACTACCAAGACTTCCGTCTTCCAATTTCTGGTACAGCCCAAATCCCAGATTTTTTCCATATTTGTCTTGCTCACCATCCCCCAGTATTTCCACTTCCCCATTGTCCAGGGTGACCTTTACCTGTATGGTGTAAAATCCGATATAATCCAGATTCTCGATAAAGGTGGTGCCATCTTCCCAACCGGAAAGAATTTCTACAGATTCTACTTCCGGCTCTCTGTAAATCTCAAGATTCAGAGTAAGAGGCTTATCTGGCCACAGATTGATCAGATACTTGGATCCGGCTTTCAGTTCCCAGCCTTCAGACAGATCTCCTTTTTGACTGACTGTTTTATTTTCTTCATCCCAGAGATAAAGATAGGCATTCAGTCTGCTCTGAGAATATAAGAACTGATAATATCCGTCCTTTTCCGGAATAAAAATATAATTATTTGCCTGTCCTTTGGAAAGATCCAGCTGATGTTTTCCGCAGCTCAGCTGTGGGAACTGGGCAGCTCCCTCTGCATTGATGGGAACAATAGAGATTGGCAGTTCCAGTCGGACTTCCCCAATTGTAAATACTGCCTGGTAATCCCCCGCAATCATATATCCCTCATTTGCATCCCAGTCATATTCACGGAAAGTTCCGTCAGACTCTTTATAAAGCCAGTTCACATTGATTGCATTTCCAATATCATCCTTCAGCGAAGATTCTCCATACACTGCAAAAAAGTCCCTGCTGCTGCCATCTGTATAAGTCACCGTCATCATTTCCGGTAATGTCATATCTCGCCTTACACTAAAACCTGATTCCGGCAGCACAAAAGAGGCGCTGGGGAAGCTCATTCCCGTAATGTTCAGTCTTTTTCCCAGATCCAGAGAGGCAGTCTCACTGCCGTCATACGTACTTTTGCCAGAAAACTGGAAATAGATCTTACTTCCTGCTTCCAGAACCCAGGTATATGTTCCGTTCCCGTTCTCTCCACTGTTTTTTATGGATTCATACCCATTCTCTGTTTTGCGCAGAACATAAAAATACCTGGATGTGATATTGGAAATCGTGTAGCTTTCTGTTTCAGAAGGGCTAAAGCTGTAAAATGCATCTTCCCGGTCAGGGGAGCTGACAGCAAGTGCCTTTCCACAGGACAGGTTCCCTTTATAATAACCGGTCTCTTCCAGATCCTTTACCACATAATTTACACCAGGGCTGACCAGATCTCCGCTTTTTATTACAAGAGAGTACGTACCTGCCGGAAGGGCTTCTGACAGCCCATGTTCTTTCCCGTCCTGATCCATCAGATACGGGTCAAAATTGATATCATCAATTGTCCCCCTGGTATCACCATAGCGCAGTTCTCCTGTTTTTTCTGTGCCATTATCAAAGGAGGCTGAAAAACGGATAGCCGTATAACTGCTTAGATCTGCGATGCCTTCCCCAGAGACATCTGTAATCTGGATACCGGTCACTTCCGGAACCCTTGCTACTGTAATGTCTGCAGTTGCCCCCTGACTTTCGTTCATCCCCCAGAACTGAACATAATAGGTTTTGTCTTTTTCCAGATAAAACCAGCCTCTGTACTGACCTTTTCCGGAATACTGTCCCCATCTATAACTGTAGTTAACCATTGCATTGGTTTCTTTTTCTTTTAACCAAATCTGGCTTGGATAATCAAAGGTATAAGTTCCGGTTTTTTCCGGTACAAATTTATACCAGAGCGCATCATCACCATAATAAACACTCTTTACAGTCGTAATCCCTTCCTTCATTTCTTCCCAGGGATCCCCCACTATGATCTGGTAAGATAATGCATCTGCATTTTCCGGGGTATAGCCCTCCACCTGAAATCTTACCTGATAAGTTCCCTCTGACAGCTGGTGGCCACCTCCTCCACATATAACATTATCCTTGTCATAATAGTAGTAGGCGATCTCATGTCCATAATCATCCATAAACTCAGGAATTTTATCCGCAACTGTATAATCCTGCGCCTGTCCATTTTCATAAGAGATGGTAATCACTGCGCCATCTGCAAAAGCAAATTCACTGGATCCCACATACCGCTTACGAACATTCTCTGTATTTAAAGCAACACCTGTTATCTGATAGTCTTCGGAATTTTTGAAAACCCTTACCTGATACGTACCGCTGTCGTGTTTACTTAAAAATCCAACACGGTAGAAATACGTAACACCTTTACTCAGAGAATAGCTGAGTCTGAAATTACGTATATTATTTCTATCATAACCTTTACTTACTGCAAGCTCTGTCAGCTGCTGATCTTCTGAAGCACTGTACAGTTCTGCTTTTGTTCCAACTTTTGCCTCTGAAAGGAAAATATACTCCCCGTCTTCCTGTGGGGTGAAGCTGAACCAGGCGTAGTCCCCTTCTGCCTTAATCTCTGCATCAAAATTCATACCGGCTGCCAGCTGGGTATGAAAGGTGGGATACTCCACAACCTCAGCCATTGCAGCCTCCAGAGCCTCTGTGCTATCCATGCTGTCCACATCCTGGAGTGTCTCCTCAGAACCAAATTCTGCTTCTTCTGAAACAAAATCATCTATTCCGTCGCCGAAACCAAAATCTTCTGTTTCCTGTTGTGCCTGACTGGCATTTTCCTGATCAGAGCCATCCTGGCTCTGCTCTGACTCGCCGGCAGTCTCCTGTACCACGGCGCTCTCCCCAGGATCTTCCGCAACAAACCCGGCTGCCTCCTCAGAAGAAAAATCTGCGGCACCCACTGCCAGTGCAGTGCCATCAACACTTGTGACTGTCATGGCCATTGCAAGGAGCCATGCTAATTTTCTCTTTCTCATATTTGGTTATCCTCCCTTTGGTAATGATATTTCTGTCTTTATTTCCTTCTATCAGATAATTTTTCTCTTTTTTGCCTCTGCAATTGCAGCAGTCTTATTTTTCACTCCCAGCTTTCGGTAAGTTTCTCTGCTGTGGTATTTCACTGTGGCTTCTGAAATTTTCAGCTTTCTCGCAATTTCTGCCGCAGAAAGACCTTCCATCTGCATTTTCAGAATGCGAATGGCATTTCCGGCAAGAACCACCTGATTTTCCACACCGCCTCTCAAATAAGAAGGATAAGCTTCTGCCATCTGCCTGCACTCTGCCAGAACCTGCTTCTTATAATTCCCATCCTTCCAGAGGAATTTTTCTTTTTCCAGAAGTGAATGGATTGCAGCCCCCTCTCTGCTGAACAACCTGACAAAATGATATTCCTCTGCCTTTGTAATACATTGCTGCAGGGTATCTTTCCACTGTTCCTGCCCTGTATGATACTGTACAATGGACAGAAGCAGCTGCACTTCCATCAAAATATATGTACGTGACATCACCTGTGCATAATACAACAACTGCTGCAAAAGGCAGTAAGCAGCCTCGTATTTTCCCAATTGTATGTAAATCCTGACCTTAGTCAGATAGCAAAAACGCTCCATGGTATAAAATTCTTTCTTTTCATCTGGAGCTGTATTCAGCCAGTCTGATACATCCTTTCCCTGATAAAGATGTATCCTGCTGAGAAAAGCGTCTATATTTTCCAGCAGATTCGGCGCCTCTTTTTCCGCCCGTTCTCTCATGCTTAAA
Organism: uncultured Blautia sp.; assembly: GCA_934394595.1. Lineage (GTDB taxonomy): Bacteria > Bacillota > Clostridia > Lachnospirales > Lachnospiraceae > Blautia_A. The sequence continues at coordinate 17,742 of CAKRRX010000041.1, forward strand.
AGAGAATCCTCTGCTCCCTGGGCATCGTTTTTCAGAATCGACAGCCATGCCAGAAGCCCAGTTCCCACAAATACCAGCTCCGGCTTTCCACCGCTGTCCGCTTCCATCCTGCCCCTCTCCGCACAGGAGAAAATTTCAAAAATGTCTCCGCCTTTTTCAAAAAAGCTCTCAGCCAAAGCCAGTGATACAAGCCCCTTTCCATACTTGCCAAGGACAAAGGATACCGGTTTTCCAATGCTTCCGGCCAGTTCCCTGTCATGCTTGCTCCACTCACAGAAATCCTTTCCACCGTTCATAACAGACGGAAGATTGCTGGTAACAGATAACTCCGGAAGAGCCGCCTTTCTGTCCCGAAGCAAAATATCTGCATTTTTTAACAGGTCCACCATATTGACAGTGCCGGTATGGGGCAGACCTATTTTCAGATAAAGAAGTCTGCTCCTTGCCTCCCTTCCGGGGCTGCCGGAATGCTTCTGCCCATACTCCTCCAGAGCATGGTACCAGCGGTCACTTTCTTCTATATTCAACAGCATAGACTGTAACATGCTTAAGCCGGCCATAAGCACAGGGCTTTCCTCTACGATCTGTTCCGGCAGTGCCAGATAATACTTCCGCAGTTCAAAGAAATGTCCGCAGGATGGATTTTTTCTTGCATTGGAGATAAGCAGCCGCGAAATACTATCCACATCATTAAATTTTTCGTACATGGACAAAGCTTCCGGAATCCTGTTATTCATTTCATAATACAGGCCAGCGGTATAATACAGCCGTTTGATCTGCTCTGTGGTCTTTTTTCTGCGCAGACGCTGCTGCATGGAAGCACGCATTTCCCATCTGCATTTCCAGAAGCCATTCTCACCTGTGGCTTCAAAAAAGTTCCCGGTAAGCTCAGCTTCAGCAATCAGTCCTTCCACATCATTTCTTCCTGTAAGCATTGCTGCCAGCTGTATTGTGAAAGATTCCACTATGGATACATTCATAAAGAAATCCTGCATCTGTATATCCCACTGGTCGTATACCTGCGTTTCCAGAAGATCCCAGATCCGCTTCTTGGTCCGCTCTATGTCCCCTTTTTCCATAACAAAAAATACCAGGGACATGGGCAGTCCCCGTCCCACTTCCCAGGCCGCCTGATGCTCCTCATCAGACAACAGAAGCCCTGCCCGTTCCGTGTAGAGCTTCTGTTCTTCCAAAGTCAGATAAAAGTCCTCTTCCGGAATTTCTGCAAATACATATTTGGTCCGAAGCCCCAAAAGCCATCTGGGAAAAGGGCATCTGGCGATCAAAATAAGCCAGATATTTTCCTGATCCAGTAATTTCCGGATCTTCTCTGCAAACAGCTCCCTCTGGTCGCTGTCCGTCACACAATGAAGGTCGTCTATGACAACAGTATGCTCTCCTTCCCATTCCTTTAACTCAAGCTTCTCCGCAATGGTCTCTGCTGCGCTGTAATATGTACATCTCCTCATGTTCAGCGTACTCATCACCAGAGAGGTCTTTCCAATACCGGTAACTCCGTAGAGGTACAGCGGTGTATGAAATTTCCGTGCAGCCCTGAGCTTGTGAGCCGCTTTTTCCGGACTTATATAGTTATCATTTATCAGCCTGATGCTTTTGTTCATATTTCTCTCCTTTCCCCGGAGCGTATTTGAAAGAAAACTTTCTGCCAAAATATCCTTTCAAATGCGTTCTGGGATAGGATAATTTTACCAAAATGCGCCCCTATATGGAACTATCCCAAAGGATAGTCGTGAAAAAAACAGCGGCAACACTGCCGCTATTTTTCCATTTGGGGACTTCTCGCAAAACAGTCCTCCGGTATTCCTTTTTCACCTCACAGAGCCTTTGTCATTGGTTAAGAGGCTGTCCGCAATATTCACAATTGCACAGACGGCCTTTTATTACCTGATTCTTTGCACCACAGCTGGCACAGGTAACTGTAATATAAACCTTTTCATTTACACGTCTGTTTGGTGCGGTAATCATAATATACTTTCCTTCTCTGTCTATCTGGATATTCCGGATATATCCCCCGGCAATAAATTTTTCCAGTTTTTTTACTGCGCCCTTTCCCAGTTCCTGCTCAAGTTTTTCGAATGAGACCGTATTCTGGGCATAGGATTCAAACCAACAGGCAATTTCTCTGGCTTTTTTCTTTTTCAATGCTTTCTGGATTTCCCGAAAAGTAGGATACAGAAACAGCAAGCCCAACAAAATCTCTGTTGCTGCCATTCCCCAGCGACCTTCACCAATATACTTCTCCGATGCGCCAATGGCTCCCAGGGTTAAAAGCATACAGAGGCCACAAAGAATCCACTTCAGTTTTCCCAGCACTCCTGCTTTTTTATTTTTTTCTGTCAAAAAATCATTCATGTCTGTTTCCTCTTTCTCTGATCGATCAAAATTCTATGATATATTGGTGAATCTTCTGTCAGCCTGCGCCCAGCAAAAGCCATGCGTCACCTGAGGGATCATAATAATAAACCACATTGTCTCCTACTGCATAATAATGTTCTTTTGTAAAATGATCCTCATGATCCGTTC
>CAKRRX010000042.1 GCA_934394595.1 uncultured Blautia sp.
CTGGACAGCATAAATCTGGACACCATCAAATTCGGAAGCAGGGAATTGATGGAAGGACTTCAGGAAAGTTTCCAGAAGGTTTTGGGAACTTTCCGGGATAAGCATCAGGATAACCTTTCTCAGCTGCAGAACCGGCAGAAAAGCGGCAGATCCTTTATGAAAAAGGTTCTGGAAGGCCTGCAGGGTGCCCAGACGGATGTGGATGCAGCCATTGCTGCTTATGAACGGGCAAGGGCTGAGTTTGAGGAATATGATGCCAGATATCAGAGTGTCCTGGCAGAGGTGCGCAGACTGGAAAAAGAGAAAGAAAAGCTGGAAGATGAAAGTGCTAAAGAAGTGCTGACAAAAGTGGAGCCTGTAGCTGTGGAAGAGCCTGAAGCATCTGAAAAAGTGGCAGAGCCGGTAAAAGAACCTGTGACAAGAGAAAAAGTAGAGGCAACTGTACGGCAGGTAATGCGGGATATGACACAAAAAGAAGGAACTATTCCAATAGAGGATGGAGATGCACCACTTCCTGAAACGGACAATACTCCAGTGGAGAAAACTGTGGACAACTGTGAAAATACTGAAAATGGTTCCACAGAATAGGAATAGAAAAATTAAGAGTGCAGGATGTCTGGTTGCCAGAGCTTTTTTAAACACGCTCCGGTACAGATATCCTGTAAACTCTCAATATGTTTTGGAGTATTTTTGAACATACTCCAAGAAGTGCATGGAGGTTTTCCATGCGAAGATAATACAGGAAAGACGAGGAGAGGAGAGAAACAAGGTGGCAGAAATTCCGAGCATTACCGAGCCATCAGAGTTGATCAAGGCGTACCTTTTTTTAACCAGATCATATGGGAAGGATATTTACCGTGATCCCATAAAAGCCTGCGGATTTTTCCGGGATATTACCGGGCAGGCCAAGATGTACGGGTACAGCTGGGTAGAAAAAGAAGAAAAGATCTTTAAAAGACTTTTGGATGATGGCGTGCCGGGCCGTCTTCTTGATAACTGCTCAAAAAAGAAGGAATGTGAAAAAATCCTGCAGAAGGCACATGACAGTCTGGATGGGGATTTTGATTCTGAGGATATTGATTCCGCACTGGAGCGCTTGTGCCAGGCTCTGGAGCTGAATGTTTCTGCGAGAGTGACCTATGAGAATGGGGAGGAAATTCCTTACATCCAGGAGGGTGTGGAGGATATCAAGTCTGCAATCCAGAAACAGAATCATATCCGCTGGTTTTTAAATCATGCAAAGGGCTATAAATGGAGCGGCAGTGACGCACCGGTCCAGGAGCTGAGAAGTTATTTTTCAAACTGGAAGACAAACCGAAATCTCATTGAACAGAAATATGAAACACTTGTACAGACATTTCAGAACGATCCATTTGAAAAGCTGATCGTCTTGGATGACAATAAGAGTGTATTTGAATCTGAGAATTTTGAAAATTATTTTATCAAAGTGGAAGGAGCTATGGTCCCGGTAGGATTTGCAAAGGGGTATAAAGGCTGGGAATGTGACAACAGCTTCCAGAACTTTGAAAAACTGAAAGATAAATTCCTGAAACGTATTGAAAATCTGAAAAATACCAATGCAGGCAAAAGCGGCAACGGGACAGACGAGGCAGGGCGCTTATTAAAACAGGGAAACCGCTTCCGGGTTTGGGGACTGATTTTCCTGATTATATTTGTGGGAATAGATCAGGAACTGATAAAAGCAGCAAATCTGGGACTTTTCTGGGATTTCTTTGGAAAATTGGAATATAATCCTGTGAAGATCATACATGCATATACCAGCGGCAATACGGTAATCCACGATTATATGACATATGCAGGTGTGGTAGCTGGTTCCTGTCTGGTTGCAATCATTCTGGCATTTTGTATACTCAAGGCATTTTTCAGATGCAAAAGCCTGAAAAAGAGGGTTAGCCCTGCACAGAAAAGTAATAATGTATACGGACAGGTGATTCCACAGAAGGTGGAAGATTTTTATCAGCAGATGGAAAAATACTGGAATGGAAAGAGCAAGCATCTGAAAATCACTTCCGGTGATTACCGAAATGCCGGAAAAAATGTCAGTGCAGTTTCTGTTCAGTTAAAAGATATACCAGTGACAAAAGCTGGAAAGATCAGCAGAGTTCTGCTGGTTTTCTGCATCCTTATGTTCTCCGAGTGGAGCGTAGTGGACATGGAGAATTATGCTCTGAATATGAGTCTGGCGATGGATCTTTATGTATCGGCTGCAGACCAGGGAGAAAATCTTGCAGAAAACTCTGGAGCTGGAATGGCAGTTGGCGGATTGACAGAGGTTTCAGCGGATGAGCTGGCATCGGCATCTCTGGTGCGAGTTGGAGCAACGGATGCCAGCAGCTTTCTAAAAGGAAATAAAGAATATTATCCCGGTTATGTGCTGGATGAAGACGAGACGACATCCTGGCAGGAGGGGGTAGAGGGAGATGGCATAGGTGAATGGCTGCTGTTATCTTTTGATGGAAACTGGGAAGTGCAGTATCTGGATCTGAAGCTTGGCAACTGGCGCGATTCCACAAACTATTTAGGCAATGGACGTCCAAAAACACTGACATTTGAGATTGGAAACCAGAGATTTACCTATGAATTTCCAGACGAACAAAGAGAATTTGTGTTAAAGCTGGATATGCCGGTGCAGGCTTCCAGCATGCAGGTGAATTTGGATGAGGTTTATCCGGGAAATTACGAGGATACCTGTATTTCTGAGATCGGGGTTTATGGACAGGAGATTACCGGCCTGACAGATGTTACACAGGCTGCGGATTTTGGAGAAGCGGTAGATAACGCTGGCCAGACAGAAGTGTTTGACGGGGCAGTTCCTATGAGTGCACCTACATTAAACGGCTGTTATACCTTCCTGGATCAGGATCAGGTTCTGGCAGCAGGCGACAGGATTTCCCAGGATGCCATAGCAGGAGATCTGGCTCTTGCTATGGCATCAAAGTCAGTTTACGTTATGGATGTCACCCGAATGCAGCAGTATAATCTGGAAAATGCAGATACACCTCAGATCGCTTCCGCACTGGTTGTGGTTCCCATCCTTTTTACAGTGGCTGATGATCTGGAAAGTGGAAGAATCCCAGGGATAAATGCTGATGTTACGGTAAGGGTCTCCTCAGCAGGAAGAGGACATCTTGCCGGTGATTATGCAGACGGAACCATCATCTCTCTTGACAACATGCTCCGCTATGCTTTGTCTTACAGCGACAATAATGCGATCAACAGTCTCATTGATTATCTTGGAAAAGAGCATATCAATGAGGTTTGCCACAATGCAGGATATGCATCGGTAGACGTGCAGACAAAGATCGGAGAATACAGCGGCGGGAGAAATATTTACCTAAGTGCCAAGGATACGGCTATGATGTTGAATTCTATGTATCAGGATCATTTTTCTGTAATTAACAGAAACTATCTTATGACACATTTTAGTCTGGATAGTTCTGATGGAAGCAACATTGGAATGTATGAAACCGGACAGAATTGTCAGAGCTTTCTGAATATGAATGGCACTATGAATGATAAATACAATGAAATCGGACTTTTTGTGAGAGCGGATGGAGAGGTCTTTATCGTTTGCTCCCTGGCTTGTAACAGTACTCAGGATCAGTGTGTTTCTATGGCCAAGGCTGTGGCGGCAAAGGTAAATTCATTGTTGTAAGAGTGTGAAAAAGTGTACAGGAAACGGGGGGCAGGAAGCTGCTCCGAAAAAAGAAAGAGGAATTTATATGCAGTTTGTCAGTTTGCAGGAAGCATTTCAGTCCATATTCCAGGCAAGAGGAAAGGATGGACTGTTAAATGCTTCTTTTACGATCAGCACTTTAAGAGACATGACGGCAGAGAAAACCTGGAAGCCGGTAAGCTTTCTGTACCGTTATGCTCTGGAAAATATATCTGAACTGATACAGGCACTGGATTCAGGAGAAAGTGGAAAACCTTCGATTGCGGTGCAGGTGATTGCGCAAAAAACAGGGGAAGATCTGCTGGACAGATTTTTCTCTGAGGAAACGGTAACGGGATTTTTGGAAGCTATTATGAAAGTCTGGGGAGTTTCCTACGCTGGTCTTAGGATTCGTCTTGGAGGAGTAAGGAAGGTATCTGTGAATGAATTGTCTGATGTATGCAGGCAGTTTTTCGGAGATACGGATATCAGTTCATGGCGTCGGAATCAGGAGCTTGTATCTGATTTCAGAAAATTATCAAAAGGAAAAGATCTGGAAAATGAGCGCTTTCTTTTTGAAATACTCCTGGATGCTTCGGAGGGAAGTCTTCGGGAATATATGGAAAACCTTGTGAACCGGCAGGATGAAAGCCAGAAATTTTTTGAAGTAAAGGGACGGGCTGGAAAAGCCGGGCTTGAAGAAGCGTGTGTGGAAGAGTTTCTCAACGGAATGAAATGGGCGCTGTACCCGAAGCCTAAAAGAAATACACAGATGTCCGGAAATATTGGGAAAGTCGCAGCCGGTGGAGGAAACGCAGGAACCGGGAACGGTACAGCCACAGGAGGAAGTGTGGCAGCCGGGAATGGTACAGCCAGTGGAGGAAGCGTGGCAGCTGGGAACAGCGTAGCCAAAGGAAATACTGGAACTACAGGAAATAAGATTGGTGCTTCCGGAAAAAATACAGTTCAGAGTAAAAGTGTGGTTCCGGCAAAAAAGAAGAAAAAAAGTCTGTTGAAGATCCTGCTGGGTATTGCCGTTATTGTTTATATCATTGGAAAACTTCCAATTCCGTGGCAAATGGTTTCTTCATCTAAGGAAGACATCACATCCAGGGGCAGTGAGGTGGCAGAAAATACAGATGCTTCATCGCTGACAGATACTTCTGACAGTAATATGACGGATGGAATGGACACAGATGCCCAGTCAGCTGAAAACCTGTCAGACAATTCTGGAACAGTTATGGGTCTGACTCCGGATTACAGTGCGAAGACCAGCTTTAACAGTAATGTTGCCACTGGAATTCAGGATACAGACCTGGCAATCAATTCAGCAGAGACACCGGATTATACTCTTGTTGCGGACCTTGATGGATACAACAGTTTTTGTGGAAAGAACTATTCCTTTTTATATCCTGTAAATCTATATAAAAATGTGAATTTGGAAGTTACCCATGGTGTGGTGAATGGGGTTACCACTACATTCAGCTCGGATGATGGCTCTTTTCTGTCATATGGTTATAGCTGGAATGACAGAAAGCCAAATGCAGAGGATGGAAATTTAATTGTACAGACACTTACAGAAGATATGACGGACATTCAGGTAATAGTAAATTCTTTTGATGAGAGCAATGGTGCGCTGAGATATTATGCAAAAGGAACAGATGCAGGGAACCCCGGTCTGACCGTAGTAAAGGCAATAAACTGGGGGCAGTATAAGGATGGCTGTGTTTATCAGATGGTGATAAAATATCCCAATCCAATTGACGACAGTGACCGAAGTTATAAGGAATATTATGCAAGATATCTGTATGACACCTGCAATTTTACAGATAGCCAGGAGAAGCCTGTTACTTACGAGGAATATCAGAAGGAAAATGGGAATATGTAACTTTGTGAAAAAATTCGTAATTTTTTCAGAAAATGATGTTAATTTCAATATAAATGTGTTATAATATACCCATCAAACAGCAAAGGGGATGGAAGCATGAAATTCATTATCAGCGGAAAAAACATCACAGTGACAGACGGGCTTAAGACAGCAGTAGAAGATAAGCTTGGAAAACTGGAAAGGTATTTCACTCCTGACACTGAAGTTGTCGTAACTCTTAGTGTAGAAAAAGAAAGACAGAAAATTGAGGTGACGATCCCGGTGAAGGGCAACATCATCCGCTCCGAGCAGGTAAGCAATGATATGTATGTATCCATTGATCTGGTGGAGGAAGTTATTGAACGTCAGCTCAGGAAATACAAGAATAAGATTGTCGACAAGCAGCAGGCAGCAGCCAGCTTCCAGAAAGCATATCTGGACAAGGACTATGACGAGGATGAGGAAGTGAAGATCATCCGTACCAAGAAATTTGATATCAAACCGATGTATCCGGAGGATGCATGTGTACAGATGGAACTTCTTGGACATAATTTCTTTGTATTCTGCAACGCTGAGACTGATCAGGTAAATGTTGTTTACAAACGAAAAGGAAATACCTATGGGCTGATTGAGCCAGAGGCATAATACGACTACCGATATGTGTCTTGGACATGCTTTGAAAATTAAATATAAGTGAATTTATTGAATTCCCGGAGATGGTATTATCTCCGGGGATTTTCTATGTGTGAATAAATCCAGAGCCTGTTTTTATTAGTAGTTGCTGAGCGGAAATAACCTGAATCGGTATTTCTTCAGAAATGTAAATGCTGTAAGACAGAAAAGCAACAGGATCTGTCAGAGTGGTTGTGTAGGTGTGCATTTCCGGGTGTAAGGTAAGAATATCCCGAAAATTACCTGTGATTCCCTCTCCGGTAAGCTTCGCAGCGCTCTCTTTCATACTCCAGAGCTGACAGAAATCAGCAGGAGAGTGGATGGAAGAACATTCTGTCTGGGTGCAGACTCTTCGGACAAGGGAGTCACGTGGCGTAGCAAGATTCTGAATATCCAGTCCGATATCCTGGTGGAAGACAGCACAGGCGACATAGACTCCACTGTGGCTGAAATTGAAAAAGGGCATATGTTCTCCTGAAAGGAACGGCTTTCCAGAAGCGGCGAAAAGAAATTCAGGGGGTGCAGAAATGTGATACTCCTTTTGAAGTCCGTAGTTCAGAAGCAGCCAGTCTATAGCAGAACGCTTCTGGTCGTTGGACTGCCCAAAATGCAGTACATATTCCCTGCGGCCCGGCGGGAGCATGTCAAGTGCCTTTCGAAAAAGCTCCTCCGAAAAAGAGTCCAGTTCACGAAAAAGGTAGATCATTTATTCAGGTCCTCCGATTTAAAATTTTCCAGATATTCCCGTGCTTCTTCTCTGAGCATTCGCATCACTTTTTCTTCATCATATTTATAAATACTCATAGCCTTCGCCTCCGCTCTGTTTATCGTATGAAATACTTTGTTTTAGTATAGCATACCTCTGCATATTATACCAGCATATTTTTTCGACAAATTACGACAATACAATTCGAGAAGAAAGAAAAACTGAGAATTTCGGACATATTTTGTTCATCAAAAATTTATTGTTTTCCTCATGGAAAAGTGCTAGAATAGACTAGTATGTTAAATCAGTGGAATATCAGAATTTTTCTGTAAAATAAAGATAGACAGGAGTTAAAAAGGTTAAATGAGTATGTTATCTAAAGTTTTCGGGACCCGCAGCCAGCGCGAGGTAAAGCGTATTATGCCGCTTGTCAACAAGATCGAGAGTCTGCGCCCCGATATGCAAAAATTAACAGACGATGAACTGCGGGGCAAGACAAGAGAATTTAAGAAACGTCTGGAAGAAGGCGCTACTCTGGATGATATTTTACCAGAGGCTTTTGCTGTTGTACGTGAAGGTGCCAAGCGAGTACTGGGAATGGAGCATTTCCAGGTACAGCTGATCGGTGGAATCATCCTGCATCAGGGCCGTATTGCCGAGATGAAGACCGGTGAAGGTAAGACTCTTGTTGCGACTTTGCCATCCTACCTGAATGCGCTGGAAGGAAAAGGCGTTCACGTTGTTACAGTCAATGATTACCTTGCAAAGCGTGATGCTGAAGAAATGGGAAGAGTCCATGAATTCCTTGGACTTACTGTAGGCGTTGTCCTGAATGATATGAAGCCGGAAGAGCGCCGTGCAGCATACAATTGTGATATTACTTATGTTACCAATAATGAACTTGGTTTTGATTATCTTCGTGATAACATGGTTATCTACAAGGAGCAGCTGGTACAGCGTGACCTTCACTATTGTATCATCGATGAGGTTGACTCCATTTTGATCGATGAGGCACGTACTCCTCTGATCATTTCCGGTCAGAGCGGCAAATCCACCAAGCTGTACGAGGTTTGTGATATTCTTGCACAGCAGTTAGAGCGTGGAGAAGCCAGCCATGAGATGACCAAGATGGCTGCCATTATGGGTGAGGAAGTTATCGAGACCGGTGATTTCGTAGTCAATGAAAAAGATAAGATCGTCAACCTTACTGAGCAGGGTGTGAAGAAGGTTGAGAAGTTCTTCAATATTGAGAACCTTGCTGATCCGGAGAATCTGGAGATCCAGCACAATATCATCCTTGCACTTCGTGCCCACAATCTGATGCATCGTGATCAGGATTACGTTGTAAAAGATGACGAGGTTATGATCGTTGATGAGTTTACCGGACGTATCATGCCAGGCCGCCGTTATTCTGATGGTCTTCATCAGGCAATCGAGGCGAAAGAACATGTTAAGGTAAAACGTGAAAGCAAGACTCTTGCCACCATTACTTTCCAGAACTTCTTTAACAAATATGACAAGAAGGGTGGTATGACCGGTACAGCTCTTACCGAGGAAAAAGAGTTCCGTGATATTTATGCAATGGACGTTGTTGAGATTCCCACCAATAAGCCGGTTCAGCGTAAGGATCTTGATGATGCCGTATACATGACCAAGAAAGAAAAATTCAATGCAGTTGTTCAGTCTGTGAAGGAAGCTTATGAGAAGAAGCAGCCGGTTCTGGTTGGTACTATTACAATCGAGACTTCTGAGCTGATCAGCCGTATGCTGAAAAGAGAGGGAATCCCTCACAATGTATTGAATGCCAAGTTCCATGAGCTGGAGGCTGAGATCGTAGCACAGGCAGGACAGGCTGGGGCAGTTACCATTGCTACCAATATGGCTGGTCGTGGTACTGATATCAAGCTTGACGATGTGGCCAGAGCTGCTGGTGGTCTGAAGATCATTGGTACTGAGCGTCATGAGTCCAGACGTATTGATAATCAGCTCCGTGGACGTTCCGGACGTCAGGGAGATCCGGGAGAATCCCGTTTCTATATTTCCCTTGAGGACGATCTGATGCGTCTGTTCGGTTCTGAGCGTCTGATGAAGGTGTTTACTTCCCTTGGTGTAGCTGAGAATGAGCAGATCGAGCATAAGATGCTTTCCAATGCCATTGAGAAAGCCCAGGAGAAGATCGAGTTCAATAACTTTGGTATCCGTAAGAATCTTCTTGATTATGACCAGGTAAACAATGAGCAGCGTGAGATCATTTACAAGGAGCGTCGTCAGGTTCTGGATGGAGAGAACATGCGTGATGCCATCTATAAGATGATCACAGATATTGTAGACAATACAGTTGATATGTGTTTCTCTGATGATGTAGATTCAGAAGAGTGGGATCTGGATGAATTTAATACTGTTCTTGGCCAGATCATTCCTATTGAGCCACTTACTCTGGAAAAGGTTAAGGGCAAGAGAAAGAATGAGATGAAACACCTGATCAAGGAAGAGGCTGTGAAGCTTTATGAAGCTAAGGAGTCTGAATTCCCGGAGCCGGAGCAGCTGCGTGAGCTTGAGCGTGTCATCCTTCTGAAGAGCATCGACAGCAAGTGGATGGATCACATTGATGATATGGAAATCCTCCGTCAGGGTATCGGTCTTACCGCTTACGGCCAGAGAGATCCGGTTGTAGAGTACAAGATGGTTGCATTTGACATGTTCAATAATATGATTACTTCTATTCAGGAAGACACTGTGAGAATGCTGTATCATGTACATGTTGAGCAGAAGATCGAGCGTGAGCAGGTTGCCAAGGTTACCGGAACCAACAAAGACGATTCCAGTGTGCGCAAGCCAGTTCAGAGAAAAGAAATTAAGGTTTACCCGAATGATCCGTGCCCATGCGGAAGTGGTAAGAAATACAAACAGTGCTGCGGAAGAAAGACCGCAAAAGTCTGAGAATGATAAGAGGGCTGTCATCCGACAAAAATGTCGGTCGGCAGCCCTCTTTTACGACAGCGACACCGGTCCGGTATTCTGGCTGGGAGCCGTCCCGAACTGTTTCTTATAAGCTCTTGAAAACGTGGTATAATCCGAAAATCCACTGATCTGCGCCGCTTTTAAAACAGGCATTCCCTCACTGATCCGGGTACGGGCGGCCAATAGCCGCTTGCTGACAATGTAATTGTGGATGGTATATCCGGTCTCTTCCTTGAACTTTCGCATCATGTGATATTTGCTGAGATAATATTTTTTCGCCAGCACCTCAATAGAAAGATCTTCTGTGAGATTCTGGTTGATATAGCGCAGCAGATCCTCAATCTGGGAATCGCAGGTGTAGGAATGGGAATCGAAAATATACTGCTTTTTCAGGAAAATACGATTGATGTAAACCATAAATTGTGTAAAAATCCCCTCACTGAGCAGATCACTTCCAAATTCCGGATCCTTCAGGGCTGCTTCCAGTTCATAGAGAAGCTGTTTGAGCCGCTCCTGGGTTTGCGAATCCAGGCGGATCAGGTTAAAACTGCGGTCATTTGCTTTCTGGAAGCAGCGGTTCAGCTCACTGTACCGGATATCATCCCGGATCCACAGGATAAAACGCTCATAAGGTACAGAAAAGTCGATTTCCGGTTTATGTATGGCATGGCGGTCTACCAGAAGAATGTCCCAGGGCTTCAGATAGTAGGACTTTCCCTCAATATGATAAGCAGCTTTTCCGGAAAGGAATACCACGACCTTGTGAAAGTCGTGATAATGGTAGGAAAAGCTTCGTTTTGTCTGATCTTTAATATGAAAAAGGCGGAACTCCTGTTCCAGATATCCCGTTTTCTCAGAATTTTCCTTAGAATATTTCATATGATTTTCTATCCTTTCTGAAGGATTTCATGTTCATTTTTCTCTGGCATAGGGTTGCTGTTTTATTTAAGAATATGCGGCTATCCCGGCTTTTAGCTTTGGCTTTATTTTATCTCAGTACAAGCACAGATACAACCAGAAAATGCATTTTTTGCAATATAAAGAGCAATTTCTCCTATATACATAGGAAAAATAAACGCTATACTGGGAGTATAAAAGAAAAGTTCAAAAAGAATCCTTTACTACAGAATTCAGGAAACATATATTTCGAAACAGAACCTGCAGATTGTGGAAAATTCGTGGAAAACCACAGCATTGCAAACGGGAAATCCAAAACAGAAAGGAAATCAGGCAATGAGAGATAGCATTATCATGACGAAATATCAGGGACTTGGAAATGATTATCTGGTTCTTGACGCAAATAAAAACCAGTTACAGCTTCAGGGAAAAAAGATCGCGCTTCTTTGTCAGAGAGGCTTTGGCCTTGGGGCTGATGGCGTGTTATACGGACCTGTGGATATTAACGGAAAAATGGGAATGCGGATTTTCAACTCCGATGGAAGTGAAGCGGCAATCAGCGGAAATGGTGTCTGCATTTTTGCAAAATACCTGCTGGACAATGAGTATGTGAAAGAAAAGAAATTCGCCATTGAGACTCTATCCGGCACCATCGAAGTAGAATGTCTCAATGCCAGAGCTACAGAATTTCGTGTAAATATGGGAAAGGCTTCTTTCCTGTCAAGAGAGATTCCGGTGACTGGCGAAATCCGTGAGGTAATTGATGAGCCGTTTACATTTAACAAAGAAGATTATAAAGCAACCTGCCTGACTATTGGAAATCCTCACTGTATTATTTTTATGGATCAGGTATCTCCGGAAAAAGTAAAAGAACTGGGACCTTACGTAGAAAATGCAGAGGAATTTCCAGAAAAAGTGAATCTTCAGATCTGCCATCAGATCGACAAGGGCAATCTGGATATTGAAATCTGGGAGCGAGGCTCCGGGTATACAAAAGCTTCCGGTACAGGAAGCTGCGCGGCAGCCATTGCCGCATATCGCAGAGGATTGATGGAAAATCGGATCAATGTAAACCAGCCAGGCGGTATGATCCAGATTGACATTAAGGAAGATGGAACCATTTTTATGACAGGAACAGTAGGATACATCGCAGATGTAAGTGTGGCAGAAAGCTTCTTTTCATAAGAAAAAACATTATTGTGAATATCTATAAAAAAATCTCTGAAACAGGTTCAGGAGTGAGCGTGTTTCGGAGAATTTTTTTATTTGATACAGTTAATGAGAAAAAAAGCATAATTACTCACACAATTTAGAGAGGACAAGAATGCTAATTTATGATATAACTGTATGTTAGTGAAAACTAACAAGTTACACAATATACAGGAGACATCATGGAAAAGCGAAATTTGACAAAACTTCTTCCGGCAGCGGCGGTTCTCACTGCTGTAACCATAACCGGATTGAAGACTCAGGCAGAGAATCAGAAAAGTGTTTCAAGTTCAGAAAACATTATGAATTCGGAAGAACTGGGAGACTTGCTGCTGGCAGCCTATCCTGTCAAGGAAGAGCAGGAAATCTCAGAGGAGAAAAAGACAGAGACAGCTTCTCAAAAAACAGAGAATCCATCGAAAAAGACAGAAAAGAAAACAACTCAAACCACAAAAAAGAAAACCGGTGGAATCAAAAAAGGCTCCACAAAAGCACTGCCTCAGAAAACAGCAGCTTCCTTTGGTACAGGCCAGGGCAGTACCTCCACTCCGGTAGTGGAAGTGCCGGAATCCGGCTATAAAGATGGAACTTATCAGGGAAGCGGCACCGGATTTGGCGGAACCATCTCAGTGCAGGTCACCGTTTCCGGCGGCAAGATCAGCAACATAGACATTTTAAGTGCAGCGGGAGAAACCGACTCTTATTTTTCCGCTGCAAGTGGGGTGGTGAGCAGAATCCTTTCCGCACAAAATCCCAATGTAGATGCAGTGAGCGGGGCAACCTATTCCTCCAATGGAATCATACAGGCTGTACAAAATGCTCTTTCAGGTGCTGCAAATACAACGAAAAATCCAACACCCACACCTACCCCAAAGCCATCGAAAAAGCCATCCAAGATTAATGGAAGTACGAAAGTTTCTTACAAAGATGGCATATATGAAGGTCAGGCAGAGGGCTTTGATGGCCCGGTTACCGTAAAAATTACCATCAAAAATGGAAAGATCAAGAAAATTACCAACACCAATACAGATACCGGGGAGTTTTTCAGTAAAGCATGGAAAACACTGAAAGGGCAGATCCTGGAGCAGCAAAGTGCAGATGGACTGGATGCTGTCAGCGGAGCCACCTATTCCTCCAACGGAATTCTGGGTGCTGCCAGGGCGGCTCTTGCCCAGGCCGGAGCTAAGAATGATTCCGGCTCCGGAACAACACCGGTTCCAACAAAAGCACCGGTTCAGACACCGATACCAACTCCGATTCAGACTCAACAGATCCCTTCCGATGGAGGTTCCACAGATAATAACCAAAGCCTGAGAGATGGCGTTTACACTGCATCTGCAGAGGGCTTCTCCGGGCAGGTTACCATAACCCTGACGGTAAAAGATGGCGTGATCACGGATATCACCAATACAAACTCCGATACCAAGAGTTTCTTTAAACGTGCATGGAGCCTGATCCAGCCGGAAATCCTGCAAAGCCAGACCGCAGATGGAATTGACGGAGTCAGCGGGGCTACCTATTCTTCCAATGGAATTTTGAATGCTGCGAAAGCAGCCATTGCACAGGCCAGAAATAACGGGGAGACACCCCAGCCAACGCAGGTTCCCCAGCCGACCAGTACGCCAGTTCCCACTGAGACGCCCAAGCCAACGGAAGTTCCCCAGCCAACAGAAACACCAGAACCTACTGCGGCACCAGAGCCTACCGAAATACCAGAGCCTACTGAAATACCAGAGCCTACTGCCGCTCCAAAGCCAACTGTGCCTCCGGACCCGGTTACCGGATTTTACGATGGAACCTATACAGGAAGCGGTACAGGAAATGACGGTCCCGGAAGTGTAAGGATCACGGTGACCATTTCCGGTGGAAAAATTACAAATGCCACATATGACACCGATGACGATGAAGATTTCTTTATAGATGCATGGGATGGTATTCTTGGCCAGATCATGGGAAAACAGTCCGCAGAGGGAATTGATACGGTATCAGGATCCACCTATTCTTCAAAAGGAATCATCCAGGCATTCCAAAGTGCATTACAACAGGCAAAAGGAGCATAAACCATGAAATATCAGAATTTTATCATGCGTGTATTATGTCTGATCCTGATCCTTGGAGCGGTGATCGGATATAATTCTATGGAAAAAAAAGAGACAGAATCTTCCCAGATCGCAGAACTGACAGCCAGGGTAGAGGATCTGGAAAAGCAGCAAAAAGAGATGCTGACAGCCCTTGAAGAGGCAGCAAAAGCCCAGGAAGAGGCAAAAGCCGCCAGAGAGGTAAGTATGGCAAAAGAGGACGCAGAGAAAGAAAAAAATACAGACGAAAAAGAAACAGCTGAAAATACAAAAGAAGAAACTGAGGAAAACCCAAAAAGCGAAAATGCAGATGCAGAGGACAAAGAGGAAGAAGACCTTGCCTACCAAAACGGAACCTACACAGGTGAAGGCCAGGGCTTTGGCGGAACCATCCAGGTTGAGGTGACTTTGGAGAATGACACTATTACAGACATTCAGGTGGTAAGTGCCCCTGGTGAAGACAGTGCATACCTGTCTCAGGGGGAAGGGGTGATCAGCACCATCCTGGCTGCCCAGAGTACGGATGTGGACACTATATCCGGCGCCACTTTCAGCTCAACAGGAATCATCAACGCAGTAAACGATGCGCTGGGAAAGGCGGAAAATAAATGAAAAAACGGCAGAGAAAGATCCGGCTGATCCGTGCCGGAATACAGCTTCTGTTTTTCATTCTGGCACCGGCCCTGTTTTCCACCGCATTTGCAGGGGTAAAATCCATTTTTCAGGCACTTGCAGCCCATGAAAGGATTACATGGAACTCTTTTCTGGATGTGACAGGGATATTACTCCTTGTCACCTGCCTGTTCGGCAGACATTTCTGTGGGTATGCCTGTGCTTTTGGTTCTCTGGGAGATGTGCTATATGAGTTGACGGTATGGATCCGGCAGAAGGTGTTTCACAGAAAAGGACGCCACGGATATCCGGAAAAAACGGTTCGCATCCTTCAGAAGGTAAAATATATCTGGCTTGCTGTTTTGCTGCTGTCCATTCTCATGGGCTGGTACAAAGAGCTTCAGGGCATGAGTCCCTGGGATGTATTTTCCATGCTGACAGCAGGAAGACTGCCTGGGGAAACCTATAAGATTGGAACAATCCTGTTACTTTTGATCATGGTGGGAATGTGTACCCAGGAACGGTTTTTCTGTCAGTTTTTATGTCCAATGGGCGCTGTATTTGCTATAATGCCTGTAGTACCCTCGGCACTTTTGAACCGGAACCGGGCAAACTGCCCTGCAAAATGCGGTGCATGTAAGAAAAGATGCCCGGCGCACCTGGATATTGACGGGGACACAGCCCTTTCTGGAGAGTGTATCTGCTGTCATGCCTGCCAGGGAATCTGCCCTAAGAAAAATATCCACACAGGAGTTTTAAAGGGAGAAAAAGAGGAATGCAATTGCTAAGAAACAAAAAAATCAGATTTCTGAGCGGCCTTCTGGCTGCAACTATCATGGTCGGCAGTCTCACAGGTAACGAAGTCTGTATGGTACAGGCTGCTGAAATACAAAAATATTCCAACGTAGATTTTGCCATGGATACAGTAGTCTCTGAGACCCTGTATACTTCCGGGGAGGATATTAATGTCCAGCTTGGTGAAGAACTTCGAACAATGGAAGAGGATCTTTTATCCTGGACAGAGGAAGATTCCCAGATTGCCCAGCTGAATGCATCTGATGGAAAAACAGTGGAGGTTTCAGAGGAACTAAGAGAGGTCCTGGAAAAAATCGTTCAGCTGTCCAGGGACTCTGACGGAGCGTTTGATCCCACTCTTGGAAAAATCATCCGACTGTGGGATATTGACGGGGAGGATCCCCATGTGCCGGATCAGACAGAACTGGATGCTTTACTTACACAAACCAGCTGGGAAAAAATAAAGCTGGATGGCAGAGAAGTCACACTGGAAGACGGATGTACCCTGGATCTTGGGGCTGTTGGAAAGGGAATGGGCTGTGACCGGATCGCAGATTTTCTGAAGGAGCAGCCAGAGGTGTCCGGAATGATCCTGAATCTGGGAGGCAGCAGTGTAATGGTATACGGTCAGAAGCCAGATAGCTCTCCCTGGAAAGTGGCCATCACAGATCCAAGGGACACCACAGGAGAATATCTGGGAACTGTGACACTGGAAGATGGGGAGTTTTTGTCCACCTCAGGGGACTACGAAAAGTATTTTATGGAGGATGGAAAACGCTATCATCATATTCTGGATCCGAAAACCGGGTATCCGGTGTGGAATGGCCTGACCTCCGTGACCGTGATCTGTGACTGTGGATTTTATGCAGATGGACTTTCCACAGCCTGCTTTGTCCTGGGAAAAGAGAAGGCAGAAGATCTGCTAAAAAAATACAATGCAGAGGCAATTTTTGTGGATGAAGACAAAAATGTGTATGTGACTTCCGGACTAAAAGACAGATTTGAATTAATGAAAGATGGTTATACAGAAAAAGACGCCTGAAAATGGCGCCTTTTTTGTATTGTCAGATATTATCCTGACCGTTTTCAAATCCGCTTCAGAACCTCTCTTGTGAGCGTCCCGATCAGCAGTCCGGTCACTATACCGGACACCATAAGAGCCGGTGCATAATAATACAAAAGTCCGATGGTATGGGTAACTGGAATGGCCACCAGAAGCTGGCCGATATTGTGGGAAACACCGCCAGCCACACTGACTCCAAGATGGGAAAAGCCGGCCTTTTTTTTCACCAGTACCATCACTGTCAGACTAAGGGTGGCTCCGGCTAAGCTATACATAATACCTGAGCCGTTTCCAAAGAGGAATCCTACCACCAGGATCCGCACCAGGGAAACCAGGGCAGCCTCTTTCCAGGTATATTTTTCAAGAACAAAGAGTACGGCCAGATTTGCAAGCCCAAGCTTCATTCCCGGGATTCCTGCGAAAAAAGGAATCAGGGATTCCACGTACCCGAAAATGATGGCAACCGCTGCAAATAAGCCAAGATATGCTGTTTTTTTCTGATCCATTTTTATACTGCTGCGTCAAATCCACCGGAGGAATCCTGGGAATCTTCAGCGCTTTCTCCTTTTATAACTACTTTATTTGGCAGACACACGATAAAACCGCCTGTACTTCCAATTGCCGGCTGCTTCATACACAGGTGGTCCGGGCAGTCCGCATGGATCATCCGGGCCTTTCCATCCTTGATTTCGCATACATTGGTGTCGTTGATGGAAATGGTCTGATCTTTTGCCAGGGAATAGGTTCCGAAAACCTTTCCGTCTACTGTAATTTCGATGGATCCGTACTGGCCATGAGGAACCAGATACACGATGGCACAGAAAATCAGAGAGACCAGCAGCAGTCCGCCGATGAAATATTCTTCTTTTTTCTTCAATGAATGACCTCTTTCCAGGAGAAATACAGCTTTTTGACTTTTTGCCCCTGATATCATCATAAAAGAAAAGACCGGAACTTTCAAGCAAAGAGAGAAAAATATTATTGAAAAAAAATGTACAATTAGAAAAAGAAAAAATCTTTTAAACCTGTTGACAGAAAAAAAATGGAGGTGTATCTTATAAAACGATAATTAGTAAAGACTAACTAAAGAGAGGAAGAACTTACATATGCGCAATCAGAAGTATTGGAAGAAGTGTATGGCACTGATGTTATCTGCCAGCATGCTCCTGCCGTCTGCATCTGTAGTAATGGCAGAAGACATGGCAGCAGAATTTGTTTCCCAGGAGGCCATGGCAGAGGAAAGCGATGAGACAGAGGATGCCTCCCAGGAGACAGAAACTGCTGAGCCAGTTGAGGATGTCCAGGAACAGCCGGAGGAAGCTTTCGGAGATATGGACAGCGTGGAAGAGCCTGTAGAAGCAGAGGCTGATGCTGACGCAGAAAAAATAGCTTACACTGTAAATTATTATAATGCAGATGGCACTGAACTGTTAAAAACAGAGACAAAAGAAAGCACAGCCCAGAAATGCTCTTTTGGTGCATTTTCCGGAGCGCCGGCTGTAGAAGGAAAGCTGTTCATCGGCTGGTCTACACAGCAGAGCGCTTCAGCAATTGAGTACAATACAACAAAAGGTCCGGTACTTACCAAGGATGCTCCGGAACTGAAATTATATGCTGTTTATGTAAATGCAGTACAGAATGAGATGGTAAGCATCAATGTTCATGTTGAGTATATCGACAATGAGATTGAAAAGGGATATAAGCTTGGTGATACAAAAACAGTTCAGGTAACCTGCCGTACATCCGGGGCACATAAGGAAGCTGGAATCACCCACCAGATAAAATATGCAGATATTGCTGCAGCTGCAAAAGACCAGCTTGTGGTAGAGGATGGATATGAACTGGTTGGCATGACCAAAAATGCAGGAACAAATCAGACTGTTTTTGGCCTTGACAATACCTCCATGGTAAGCGGAATGAGCCAGGGCGGAGACTTTTATCTGGTTGCGAAAAAAGTATACACCCTGGGATATGATGCAAACGGTGAGAATGTGACCGGAATGCCGGAAATACAGACTGCCGTCAGCAGCACAGGAAGCGCAGCACTTACCATTTCTTCTGTAAAACCGCAGCGTGAAGGGTACACATTCCTTGGCTGGGCAGACAAAAAAGACGCTGCAAATCCAAATGTGTTCGTCGGAAAAGATGTGACTTTAACCAGTGCAGCACCAGTAAAAATCTTGTATGCAGTATGGGGAACCTCACACAAGGTCATTTACAAATCCTATGACGGAGCTGAGGAACTTTATACAGATACCAAGGCAAGCACCGGAGACTGCTCCTTCAATGCCTACACAAAAGCACCGGAAAGAGAAGGCTATGTATTCATTGGATGGTCAAAAACAGCAAATTCAGAGGTGATTGATTACAACACCACAAAAGGCCCGGTACTGGGAAAGGATGTTACAGAGCTTACCTTATATGCAGTTTATGCAAAAACGGTACAGAGTGAAGAGGTAAAAATTAATGTTCATGTAGAATATTTTGATGACGGGCTTGAGAATGGCTTCGAAATAGGAGACACCAAAGAAGTTACTGTGACCTGCCAGACATCAGGGGCACATAAAGAGGCAGGAATTACCCATCAGATAAAATATGCGGATCTTGCAAATGCAGCAAAAGATCTGGTAGATGTAAAAGATGGCTATGAACTGGTCGGCATGACCAAAAACGCAGGAACAAATCAGACCATCTTTGGCCTTGACAACACCTTTATGGTAAGCGGAATGAGCCAGGGAGGAGATTTCTACCTGGTTGCAAAGAGAGCTTACAGCTTGAGCTTTGACGGGAACGGAGAGGATGTTGCTGGAGTACCGAAGAGCCAGAAGGAGATCAGTACCACAGGAAGTGTAACCTTTACAATTCCTGCTACACCTGCAAGACCGGAATATGAATTCCTTGGATGGGCCGAAAAAGCAGATGCACAGACAGCAACGTACAAAGCAGGGGATACTGTTACACTTGCAAAAGGCGCACAGAATAAGACCCTGTATGCAATCTGGAAGAAAATCAAGAGAAATTCTTCCATCACAACAGTGGCTTCTGTTTCCAAAACCTACGGCGATGGAGCATTTGCCCTGAATGTAAAGAAAACCGGAAATGGAACACTGGTTTATACAGTGGATAACAGCGATGTGGTATCCGTAGATGCAAATGGTACCGTAACCATCAAAAAAGCAGGAACCGCAGTGATCACCGTTTCCATGGCTGAGACAGAGGATTACCTGGCAGCACAGTCCCAGAAGATCACAGTAACCGCTGCAAAAGCACAGGGAAAAGGTGAGGTTTCCATGGAGGGCTGGACAGAGGGCCAGAC
>CAKRRX010000043.1 GCA_934394595.1 uncultured Blautia sp.
TAAAAAAGGACTGCCTCTGCATATGAGCTGACTCATACAGGGCAGTCTTTTGTGTTCTGAAGCTTCTGCAGGTTTCCATTTATCTTTATGCCTGTCCATCTCCAGGGCGTATTTTCTGTGAGTGCTGCAGGCACTATCCTTGCACCCCGGGCTCACCCAGGTCATAAGTCCCACAGCCTGTCCACCTGATCGTTGTACCTTTACGGATCTTACCAGTCCTCCTTTTTCCGGGATCAGTCCCATGAAAAAGCAGATCACTGCAGTTATCACCATATTGAAATACTGTTTCAAATGTTTCATAAAGGTCCTCCTTTTCTGCCATGATCATCCAGATGTAGTAAAGCTTATGCACACAGGCAGAGAAGATAGAACTCTTTTTTTTATTTTTTTAAATACCACTTTTCCGTTTCACTGGTAATCCCTTTTCCTGTGTTGGGATTACGGGTAGAATAGAGCCGGTCTGCCAGGAGCGCACTAAGCAGAAATACGCCAAGCAGCACCAACAGACGGCTGGGAAGCTTGCGGATCAGCCTGTCCATAAGAGGCGCAAGCACATACACGATCATCATGCCGCCCACTCCAAACACCAGCAGTCCTTCTGCGCAGACCCTGCCATGAAGATTCAAAAAATATCCCGTATAATCCCACCACCTCTGTCCACCATGAATCAACTCCAGAAAATACGCAGTAAAATACTCTACCAGGCCGCACACTGCTATGATCATAGAAAATTCCAGAGCCGGATTTCTTCGAAAACGATACAACAGCATCAGGATCAGCACACTTCCTGTGCCATAAATAGGCAGCCATGGTCCATGAAGCACTCCACGGTTTACAAATTCTCCGTCTGTGATCAGATGCAGACTTACTTCCCAGATCCACCCGCCTACAGACATGATCATAAAAATCATGATCAGAGACCAGATGGAATAGCAGCGCAGATAACTGACCCCGGCAAAATCAGAACGGCTTTCTTTTTCCGGAAGAGGACACATTCTTGCCGGATAAATCTTTCCATCCAGGGCCTGGCGCTCTACTGCATAGCGCATCCGGATTGCCTGCTCCTTTTCGTATTCCAGTTCCTTCTCGCCCCAGTCTGCTACCACCCCAAAATATTTTGCCAGCAGGCCACGCACTCCGGTAAGCCCTTTCACAGCATTTAACTCACTGGTTTCCCTGGCTACATCTATATAAACATCCTGTAACTCCTGTTCTTCCGGCCGGACAAAAAGATATTCATCATTGAGAAGCTCTGTATCTGGAATTTTTGCTTCTTTTCCCAGCCTGCGCAGCATCCCATAATATTCACAGTTCACAGCTGTCTGATATGGATTCTTGAAAAACAATGCAACAAGTCCCCCTGTTGCCATTCCCAGAATATTCCATCCCAGAAAAGACAGCTGCAGTACAAAGCATTCCCATTTATGCCCGTTCATCATTTTTCTGGAAAGGGTAATGGCCTCCCCTGCATGGATATCCGGATTTTCTGCCACAATATAGGGAACCAGAAAATAGGAATAACGCTTGATCACGCCTCCGATGATGGTCATCCACCACAGCACTGTATACACTTGCAAAACAAACATGGTCCAGCAGGCATTAAGCCACCTCTGCACCTTTATCAGATACAGTACCCTGGAAATATGTACCGCCTCATATTGCTGCCCTTCCAGAAACATCCGGATCACTATAACTTTGTAAATATTCACAGTGAGAAACCAGATGGAAAATACCACCAGAATGCCAAGGAAGATCAGAAGCATCCGTGCAACACTGTCTGAACCTACGATGGAACTGATTCCTGCAGTCAGGGAAACCAGAAATCCGCCGGACATGATCCGGTTCACGATTCCGGATAAAACACCCTCACTTCTTCCAAGCACTTCATCTTTCTTTTCCCGGGATCGTTTCACATCCTCTTTTTCATTTTCCTGCGCCCGCAGCCTTCCAGCTTCCCGGTTTCCACTGGCAAGATCGCGGATAATCTGGTTTAACCGCCCCCGTTCCTCCTCTTCTGTATTTCCCATGGAGCTTTCCACCATATCTACGCTATATAAAAACAGACGGTTCCCGGACAGCACCAGCATCAGAAGACACAATACCACCCACAGGGCATAATGCCTCTTCAGGGAAGCTCGTCCCCGTCTCTTCAGTTCTTTTCTGTAATTCATGCCTTTTCTCCCAAAGTTTTACATAAAGCATAGCACACGCCATTGTGTTTGTCCATCTTATTGACACTTTCCGGAACCGTTGCTACAATGAAATATAAACTCATGGGTGCCGTGCCAGAAGCCCTTCAGACCAGGCTCCTGGCAAAAGGCAGTTATTCGCTGTGCTATTTATAGCAGCATGAAAGGAGCAGACTATGGCAAAAGAACAGCTTGCAGTTGCAGAACTGATCGCCAATATCATTCTGGGTAAGACCGACAATCCCGGCCGGGTAGATTTTACTCCACAAAAGCCAAAATTTCCTTTTGAAAAACCTTATGAGCAGCCATTTCCAAGGGCAACACCGGAGAGTCAGGGAATCTCTTCCCAGATGCTCACTGACCTTCTGCGGGATCTGGATGTCTCCCATTATACAGATATGCACCATTTTATGCTTTTACGAAACGGAAAGGTAATCTGTGAGGCAGATTTTGCCCCATACCGCAGTGGGATCTGGCACGTCACCCACTCCATGTGCAAAAGCATCACCGGAATGGCAATCGGACTTCTGGTGGAAGAAGGAAAGCTTTCTCTGGATGAGAACATTTATAACATCTTCCAGAAAAAGATGAATCCCATTTCCAAAATATTCCGTCCCACTGTCACTGTAGAAAATCTACTTACCATGACCAGTGGGGTTACCTTCAATGAATCTGGAATCGTCTCAGGAAATGACTGGCTGGGAAGCTATCTGAATGCTTCTGTCAGCGGCACTCCCGGTGAAACCTTTGTTTACAACAGCCTGAATACCTATGTCCTGTCTGCTATCGTCACAGAGCGCACCGGACAGACCCTCACCGAGTATCTGGAGCCACGGCTTTTTGCGCCCCTTGGCATTACCCGCTATTTCTGGGAAACCTGCCCCAAGGGCATCACCAAAGGCGGCTGGGGACTTTTCCTTTGCACCGAAGATATGGCAAAGCTGGGACAGCTTTACTTGCAGAAAGGAAAATGGAATGGAGAACAGATCATTCCGGAATTCTGGGTGGAAGTGTCCACTGCCAAACATAAGGACAGCCTGGACGGAACCTACGGCTATGGCTATCAGCTTTGGATGGAGGCCCGTCCCGGAAGCTTTGAATTTAATGGAATGCTGGGACAGAATGTGATCGTTTATCCGGATATGAATATGGTTTTGGTGACAAATGCCGGAAACAATGAGCTTTTTCAGAACTGTGTCATGCTGAATATTATCCGAAAGCACTTTCCTGGAAAATTTCAGCCCGCAGATACCTTACCTGAGAACCCCTGCGCCCTGTACCTCCTTAGGAGACTGATCACCCAGCTTGGAAACGGAAGCACAGGTTCCCAGACTTTACCTGCACTTCGAACTGGTGGATGGCACCGCACTGGCACAAAATTCCGTAACCGTTCGAAACATATTTCCCAGCCGGATCCTCACGTCCTGATGTCCCGGTTGAACGGGAAAACTTTTATACTTTCTCCACAGAGTATCGGGCTTTTCCCATTATTTATCCAGGTTTTCCACAACAATATGACAGAGGGTGTGCAAAAGCTGGCTTTTTCCTATGAAAAGGGAGAGTTCACTGTAGCATTTCTTGAAGCAGAAGAATGGCATAAAATTCCGGTGGGATTTGGCCGTGCCGCTGAATCCTGGCTTACCCTTCATGAGGAAAGTTATCTGATCGGTACCACAGGGGAATTTACAAGAGATGAAAACGGCACTGCCGTTCTGAAACTGGAACTTACATTTCTGGAGGAATGCGTGCGAAGGAAGATCCATATCTTCTTCCTGCCTGAAGATGAGATCTTGCTCCGGTGGTATGAGACACCTGGAAAAGGGATGATCATGGAAGGACTGGAATCTATCACAGAAGAGATTTCCAATAATTTCCTCTATGGCGCATTTAAAGGAACCGGCGGACTGGATCTGCTCCACAGAGTCATGGAACAGACCATTGAACCGATTTCTCATGGAAGTCTGGAGGGAGGTATCCTATGATTTCAAAAGAAAACCGGCTGATCATCACCTTTCGCTGCACCACAGATGCCATTGCCATGGAAAAAGCCTGCAAAGAAACTCTTACCCCTGGTCGGCTGATCCCGGTACCCCGATCTATTTCCGCAAGCTGCGGACTTTCCTGGTGCGCAGATCCGTCAGCCCGTCCGGCACTGGAAGCCTTGCTTCTTTCTCAGGAGCTTTCACCGGAAGGAATTTACGAATGCCTGATCTGACATACCCGCACGGAAAGCACCAGTCCGGCAGGACTTACAGGAATTATTTTGACCCTAACATCTTTTTATATTCATAATACAAGGAGGATTTACTTATGGAAAACAAAACTGTAGATGCAAGAGGAATGGCCTGCCCACTCCCTGTTGTAAATGCAAAGAAAGCATCTGAAGAAATGAAAGAAGGCGGTGTTCTCACTGTTCTGGTGGACAATGAGATCGCAGTCCAGAATCTCACAAAATTTGGTACCAGCAAAGGCTATCAGGTTTCCTCAGAGAAAAAAGCCGAGAAAGATTTTTCTGTAACCTTCCAGATTCCAGCAGGGGCAGATTCTCCTGCAGCCACTCTGGCTTCTTCCGCCACAGTCTCCCAGGATTCCATCTCCTGCCAGCCAGATGCGAAGAAGAATGGTATGGTAGTAGTCCTTTCTGCCAATACAATGGGAAATGGAGCTGAACAGCTTGGCAAGCTCCTTATGAAATCCTTCCTCTTTGCCCTTACCAAACAGGATCAGCTTCCGGAAACCATTCTCTGCTACAATTCCGGTGCTTACCTTACCTGTGAAGATTCCGAGTCCCTGGAAGACCTGAAAACTCTGGAAGCCGAAGGTGTAAAAATCCTTACCTGTGGAACCTGTCTGGATTTCTACGGATTAAAGGAGAAACTCACCGTGGGTGATGTCACCAATATGTATGAGATCGTAGAGATCATGGAGCATGCCGGACACATAATTCAGCCATAACATTACCAGTGAACAATAACGCCATAATCCCCATCTCCCAAATCAGCACATCCCCGCCAAGGTCTTTTTAAACAGACTCCAGCAAGTATAAAACGCCGGGCGCCAAGGCGCCCGGCATTTTATACTTAGAATAGAAAATGAGCCACCACTCTTTAGAGCGGCGGCCCAAATGTCAAGCGGATATTCCAGGTCCGCTTCGCTACTTACTTGATTCGGTTAAATCAGCCTTTAATACCACCAGCGCTGGCCATACCTTCGATCAGCTGTTTCTGTGTGAAGATGTACAGAACCAGTACCGGGATCATGGACAGGAAAGCTCCTGCCATAAGCAGTGCCCACTGGGTCTCATTCTCACCCTGGAAGTAGTGAAGTCCGATCTGTAAGGTACGAAGAGACTCGGTTTTGAAATAGATAAGCGGAGCAAGGTAGTCGTTCCAGGCTCCCATAAATGTAAGAAGCAACAAAGTGGTCAATGCCGGTTTTGACATTGGAAGGATGATACCAAAGCAGATACGTCCATGATTACATCCATCAATCTTGGCTGCCTCTGTGTACTCATTTGGAATTCCCATGAAGAACTGCTTCAGAAGAAATACACCAAATGGGGTGAAAATCTGTGTCAGAATATAGCCCCAGTGAGTATCATTTAAATGAATGCCATTTACAATGAGGAACTGTGGGATCATGATGGTCTGCCACGGAATCATCAGAGTTGCGATATACAGAAGGAACAGTTTGTCACGTCCGCGGAAATTCAGTTTCGCAAATGCATAAGCAGCAAGAATGCTGGCAAGCAATGTTCCTAAAGTAACCATGATAGATACAAATGCTGTATTTTTAAAATACTGCAAAAAATTGAATTTCTCAAATACCTTGAGGTAGTTTCCCCACTGCGGGTTATCCGGGATCCAGTCGATCGGATAGATAAATACCTGCGTATCAAACTTCAGAGAAGATGATATCATCCACGCAAAAGGGAAAATTGCAACAATAGCAAATAATGCCAAGATCAGGTATATGATCAGATGAGAGGTTCTACGTTTAAATTTCATACTTTCTAAATTCACAGTTTTTCCTCCCTTCTAGTAATTTACCCATTTTTTCTGGCCACGGAACTGAATCAGTGTAATGACCATAACAATCGCAAAGAGTATCACCGCATAAGCGGAAGCATAGCCAAATTTACTGAACTTGAATGCCTCTGTATAAATACGGTATACAAGTACGTTGGACGAGTTAGCCGGTCCTCCATCGGTCATCTGGCTGACAAGGTCGAATACCTTGAAGGAGTTGATGACACATAAGATAGTGCTTAAGAATACAGTCGGAGTGATCATCGGCCATGTAATATAGCGGAATTTTTGGAAAGAGTTTGCACCATCCAGAGCTGCTGCCTCATAGAGATCCTCGGATACAGACTGCAGACCAGCCAGGAAAAGGATCATGTAATAACCGGTATTTTTGATAATCGCAGTGATGGTAATGGTAAGCATTACCCACTGGGAATCAGTAAGCCATTTCGGCGGATTCATCATTCCCAGGTTGCGGAGGACACCATTGATCGGTCCTCTTGATGTAAACAAAATGGCAAAAATCATACCAAATGCAATACTGGAAGTAAGCTGTGGGAAAAAGAGAACTGTTTTGAAAATTCCTCTTCCCTTAAGCGGCTGATTCAAAAATACAGCCAGGATGAGTCCGAACAGAAGAGTAAAGAATACGCTTACTACCATGTAAAACAGGTTGTTCTTTAAACTGATGTAAAAATACTGATCCTGGAATAATTTCACGAAGTTTCCAAGACCTACAAATTTCGGTGTTTTGAATCCGTTGTAATCAAAAAAGGAAAGTAAAAGTCCCCAGACTACCGGAATCAGAATAAATACTAGGAATCCTATAAAACTGGGAAGCAGAAACAGAAAACCGGTTCTTTCTTCCCGACGCTCCATAGATGACATTTTTCTTTTTGGTTTCATTGCCTGCCTCCTCAATGGAATAAATCCCTTATTTTCAAGAAATCCATTCAAAACTGTGCAGTATAATATTTCGGGAAAAGCTCTTACGAGCTTTTCCCGTAACAGTTGCCTATAATCGTACTGTCAATAATCCGGGAGACTATTCACCCATGATATTAGCTTTCTTGCTGTTGTAATCTGCAAGTGCATCGTCAAGGCTCATGTTACCTACAAGGTAGCTCTCCATGGACTCTTCATAAGCAGCCTGTACTTCTGCGTACTCTGGGAAGCAAAGGTCTGTCAGTTTGTTGTTAGGAGAAGAGATAATTCTCTGAAGAGTATCATCTTCCTGAGCAGCAAATTCATTGTAAGCAGCAGCTACTTCATCATCAGAGTATGCCGGAAGAACACCCTGGTCAGCAAGGATCTTAGCACCGTCATGTGTGCATGCGAACTGGATAAACTTGTAAGCTTCTTCAGCATTCTCGCTGGTTGTAGGAATTCCAAGGAAGTTCGGGTTGGAAAGGTTTGTTCCATCCTCAACACCTTCCGGAACTGGCATTGGCATTACACCATACTGGAATGGCATCTCGCCGGAAGCAACTTTTTCGTTGTAGGAAGAAATTCCCCATGTAGCGTTCTGGAAGAATGCGATTCTTCCTGGTACCCAGTAAACACTACCAACGTTTGTACCATACTCAAGCTTCTCAGCATATGGAAGGTGTGTTCCATCTTCCTGTAAATCGTTCCAGATTCCCCAGAACTCTTTGATCGCATCATCAGCATTGTCATCAAGAAGGCTTACACCGCGCTGTGCGATTGTAACGTTCTTCTCCATACCAACCAGACCTGCGTAGCAACCGTTGTTCGGGTCAGACTCAATGTCCATGCCTTTTTCTTTCAGCTTATCTTCTACTTCTTCACATTTTTCCTTGAACTCATCCCATGTGTAAGATTTGTCTGTCTGAACCTCTACACCAAGATCATTTAACATATCTTTGTTGTAGTACATGAACCATACAGCCATACGATAAGGAATACCATACATTCCGCCTTCATTTGCTCCTGAATAGGTATCCTGATATGTAGCAGCCGGATCAAAACCTGCAGCGTCAGCAAACTCAGTCATATCCATAAGGATTTCTTTTGTCTGGTAGTTGCTCATTGGGGAAAGTCCGTTGATAGCAAGTACGTCGATCGGTGTACCAGCGGAAAGTGCGGAAAGAACTACTTCCTCATATTCTCCAACTGCACAGTACTGTGGTTCGATGTAAGAGGTCTCACTCTGCTCATTAAATGCATCGAACAGTGGCTGCAGATAGGACTCCTCATCTGACCATCCGTAGAATGTAAGTTTTACTTTGTCGTTCTCCTCTGCGGATACAGCTGCTGGAACCAGCATGGAGGAAGCCATCGCTCCGACAAGTAATAAGGAAAGCATTTTTTTCTTCATAGATTTTTTCTCCTTTCATTTCCTTTATTCTTTTTTCTGAAAAACTGCAGGTTGTTTGCAATTTTAACATTCTTTATTTTAAAGTTCTTTTAATACATCTTTTACCCAGCAGAAACGATTGATATCAACGTCTCTCGGGAAGGTACAGTCGGCTCCTGCGATAAAGCCTTTTCTTCCAACAGCAGTTACAAGACCTCTTGTATAGGCCTGAACCTCTTCTTTTGTTCCGGAGTAGAGAACACCCTGAGGACGATTATCAAAGCCACCCATGATGCACTTGTCGTGGAAGAATTTTCTTCCCTCTGCAAGACTCATGCCCTCGATAAATACTGCCCAGTTGTAAACCTTTGCCTCATAATCCTGCCAAACTTCCATACGGTTCTTGTCCCCTGCCCAGCCACAGCAGTGAAGGATATTGTTCTGGCTGAACTTATTCGCATGATCCAGAACCTTCTTGTCCCCCGGAGTAACATATTTACGATACTCTTCATAGGTAAAACGCTTTTCCTCTGCGTTCTGTACACAATAGTAAATCCCGTCACATCCACCTTCTGTGATAACCAGCTCTGCAAGTGCTGCATTGTCCTCTGCGATCACATCAAGTGCATACATAACTGCTTCCGGATCTTCCTTCAGGTGAGCCATCAGCATTTCATCAGAACTTCCAAAACGCATAGAAGACATTGGATTGTATACATTGTAGAATGTACAGCACTCGCCCTGAAGAGCATCATTGATTGCCTTACAGCGCTCAACCTGTCCACGGATGAAAGGATGATCCTTGCCAAGAGGTTTTAAGTTTCTCCAGTCGGAAGCCTTCTTAATATTGGGAATATATGGATTGGGGTAATCGAAATATCCGTCACACATAATCTTGATGAAGTCTGCATCAATGGCATGATAAAAATCCAGGTGATGCTGAATTCCTTCCTGTCCTAAGCAGGAATCCTCCGGGAAGTGAAACCAGAAGCCTGCCGGGATTCTGTCTACTTCCTGACAGTTAAATGCTGATAATACTCGTGTTTTCTTATCCATAACACTCTCCTTTTAGTATTAATAGTTATATAATACTCAATTATTTGATTTTGTCAATAATTTGCATCAATTTTTTCCCAGTATTCCCACTAAATTAATGGGATATCATCATATTCAGGATTAATTTATCCGTATCAAGCATGCCTTTATTTCCAAGTGCTGCCAGATTTAAGATGGTGCGTTCTACATTTCCATCTACGATTCCGTCATTTCCGGATGCTGTTACATTATGTACTGCAAGAGATGCGCAGCGGAAAGCACTGCTGACAGATGTGGCAATCTTTAATGCACATCCATATTTTGCGCCATCACAGATCAGTCCTGAAATATCTGCTACCATATTACGGATCGCATTCTCAACATGCTCAAGCTTACCGCCTTCCAGATAAGTGATTCCACATGAAGCACCGATTCCTGCTGCAATGGCACATCCACATAAAGCAGAAAGCTTGCCAAGATGAGATTTGATATGAATGGTGATCAACTGGCTCAGTGCAATAGCACGAAGCATTTCTTCTCTGGATTTTCCAAGGCGGTTTGCTGCAACAGCTACCGGTACAGTAGCTGTGATTCCCTGATTTCCGCTTCCTGTGGTACTCATAACCGGAAGGGAGCATCCTGCCATACGTGCATCTGCTGCTGCCGCAGTAATTGCTACTGCCTGCTGTTCCATACTTACGTTCTCCGGATTGGAAACTGACTCCATTTCCTTCTTTCCTACTCCAAGACCATAATCTTCTTCCAGACCTTTCTGAGCTATGGCAAGGTTCATCTCTACAGACTCGTAAAGGAATTCCAGTTCACTGACAGGTGCTTCTTCAATATAATGGAAAATGTCTTCAACCTTCAGGCTGTAGCTGTTGGTGTTTTCCGGAACACGGGTACATTCTTCTTTCTGAAGATAAACCTTTGTTCCATTGTGAATGATCATAATAATATTTGTATGAGAAGTCTGTATAATGGTTTCTGCGCGGTCCTCTCCGGCGATACACACAGCACGGATATATAACTTTTCATCCGTATCAGCCATCTCCACCTGGATCCTGCCTTCTTTTACAAATTTCTCTGCATTAATGATGTCCTCAGTTGTCACATCCCTGAAAACCTCCAGAAGATATTCAGATTTTCCAATGAGAACTGCCAACGCAACTGCTGTCTCAATTCCAACCCGGTCTGTTCCCGGGATTCCTACACCCATTGCATTTTTCAGCATATTTCGGCTGAGGTATAAAATGACTTTTTCTACTGGCTTTCCAAGGGTCTCATGTGACTTTGCAACTGCAAGTCCGATTGCACCAGGTTCTGTACAGCCTAATGCCGGTGAAATCTCCTGTTTCATTAAATCCAAATAAATATTACTCATTTCTTTACCTCGTTTCATCAATTTCTACCAATGCCACCAGATAAATTGCAAGTGCCTGAATAATCTTATCCACTTCTACACTTTCATCCGGCTGGTGATAATCTCCATGTCCTTTAGGAAATTTATCGTAAATAGCACTTTTGTCCGGAAAAGAAATTCCAAATGGCATTGCATTTGGAAGCTTTGCCGCATAAGTTCCTCCTGCCATTGCATACGGCTTTGAATCCGTATGTGCTTCCCGGTTATACACTTCTGTAAGCTTTAAGATAACCGGATTTTCCGGAGAAAAACCAAATGATGGAAGATGATGAGACACCTGCAGTCTAAGTCCATTATCTAAACCATATTTTTCAAGCTTTGTAACAATTGTTTCATAACTGATACTGTGAGGATAGCGGAGATTAAATGTAAGCTTCCATTCTCCATCTTCCCATTTCAGAAAAACAGCGCAACAGGTAAGATTACCAAATTCACTGTCCTGAACATTGATTCCTGCCGGGGTTCCGTTTACAGAAGCAGCCAGCTTGTAAAGCGGTTTCAATGATGCAAGTGCTTCCCCGGAAAGTCCCGGAAGCTTCATCACCTGCTGAAGAAGTAATGGAATTGCATTTTTTGTTCCCTCAGGAAATGCCGAATGACCAGCTTGTCCTTCTGCTTTCAGCTTATACTCTTTATTG
Source organism: uncultured Blautia sp. (assembly GCA_934394595.1). Lineage (GTDB taxonomy): Bacteria > Bacillota > Clostridia > Lachnospirales > Lachnospiraceae > Blautia_A. The sequence continues at coordinate 11,628 of CAKRRX010000043.1, forward strand.
TCATACACCACCTTCACAGCGGCATCTGCCGGAATGATGTTATCTGCAACTCCCGCCTGCAGTTCTTTTACCTGCAGCTCTGTGATCTTCTTTGTGGAAAAGACAACTGTCATGCTGCCCTTTTCCCCATAGCATGCAGGGAATCCACAGTCTGCGATCAGTGAAAGTCCCGGTGGAGTAAAATGCCCCATAAAATAATCCAGATCCTTCATCGCAGCTTCTTCATTCAGTCCGAAATATAATGCGGCCGGATGCTTCAATGTAATCCCCAGTTCCTTCAGACCTTTCAGTAAATACAGTCCCATAACAGCTGAGGCTTTGTTATCCTGGGCGCCTCTTCCGGTAACCAGGCCATCCTGATAAACTGCATCAAATGGATCTGATAACCAGCCTTCCCCTGCCGGTACCACATCCAGATGACACCAGATACCTGTGACCTCTTCCGGATTTGTCTTTTCTTCTCCATTTAAAGAAAGTGAACCTGCATATCCGTCATAATCAGTTCCAGTAAACCCAAAATCAGCGCCCCGATCCAGCATCCACTTCAAAGCTCTCTGACATTCTCTGCCAAAGGGAACCTCCTTGCAGTCAGTATCTGAAACACTGGGGATATTTACAAGATTCATAAGATCCATCAGCAGATCACCTTTTTGGATTGCCGCCCACTTCTGAATCTTCTCTTTTAAATTTTTTTCCATTTTTGTTTCCTTTTCTTCCCAATAGTGTAAACTTATGCTTTTCAAGCCACCCAACAATATCATCCAAAAATAGGCGCAAAATATTGTTCATAACGTCCAAAAAAGAAACGTTTTTTCGTAAATCTATGGACTTTTTGTTTAAAATGTGATTTTATTATAGAATGAAAAAAAGCAAATTTCATTCACGAAAAGAGAGTTTAACTATGCAAAAACGACCATCAATCACATTTATTCCAAAAACCCTTGGACTTCGATCCCCCTTTCTTGCAGAAATTGGGAATCTGTATCTTTACCCATATAATGAAAATATTGCTCAGACATTTCATGACTGTACAGAATTTGTTTATTGCCACAGTGGAAAGGGATGTCTTCGCCATGAAGATTTCTCTTTTGAATTTAAACAGGGCGATATCATCTACCTCAGCCCCTATATGTCTCACTACATCCACAAAATTGGTTCTGACACCTGCCGCTGTGAATTTATTCATGTAAATCTGTGCAAAATGTTTGATCCTGAAATTTTTAAAGATATTATTGCTTTTACAGAACAGCTCCAGATGCCTTTTTCCATTCCACCGGTGCTTCCTGGATATCAGTATCCTCAGCTAAAAGAACTGATCACACTGCTTCTGGACGAAATGGTCGCTTATCAGCCCTATCTTGACCTGAGCATCCAGGGATACTGTATGTGCGTAACTGCAGAATTACGCAAAATATGGAAGCAAAGCCGGGAGCAAAGGAAAGACACTGACAAAACTCACCTGTATCAGGCTCTGATCTACATGAATAAACATTTTAACGAAGATCTGTCTATTTCCCAACTTGCTGAAATATGTAATCTCAGTGAAACTCATTTTCGAAGACTGTTTAAGGACAAATTCTCCATGTCTCCGCTGAAATACCTGAATCTGATCCGTATAAGAGAGGCCTGCACTTTTCTCAGCCGAAAATCCCTTCTGATTTCTGAGACCGCAGAACTGGCCGGTTTTCAGACTTTGTCCAGTTTTAATCGGAAGTTCAAAGAAGTTATGGGACTCACTCCATCTGAATGGGTGGATCATCTTATAAAAACAGAAGATACTCCTCAGGTAAAATATTTTGGATGAAATTAAACAGAAAATAATAAATTTCAGGTATTGACATTTTTTATTTTTTTTGTATAGTTAGACATGAAAGATATAAACAAGTTCATAACAATGTATCACTTCCCCAATGCCAATGTATCGGTTCGCACCGGTCTGACAGTGGGGATTTTTTGTTTATTTCTTATATCATTATTAAAAAGGAGGATTTTATAATGGAGTACAAAAAGCTGGGCCGCACAGGCTTATGGGTAAGCAAGCTTTGCCTGGGAACCATGAATTTCGGTGCAGGTACAGACGAGAAAGATGCCTACAGAATCATGGATGCAGCTCTCGATGCCGGAATTAATTTCTTTGACACCGCAAACAACTACGGCTTCCTTGTTGGTAAAGTAGGTATCACCGAGGAGATCATCGGAAGATGGTTCAAACAGGGCGGTGGACGCCGTGAAAAAACAGTTCTGGCAACAAAAGTTCATGAGGACATGTTTGACGTTAATGACGGACCGAACACCAAGCCAGGACTTTCCGCTTATAAAATCCGCCGTCATCTGGATAGTTCTCTGAAACGTCTTCAGACAGACCATGTAGAACTTTATTATCTCCATCATATTGACAGAAGTGTTGCATTTGAAGAAGCTTTCGGAACAATGCAGAATCTTCAGGAGCGTGGATATTTTGATTACATCGGAGTAAGCAACTATCCTGCATGGAAAACAGCTCAGGCTCAGGAGAAATTTATTGCAGATCACAAATTCGGTATCGCTGTTCAGCAGGAAAAATATTCTCTGCTTACCAGAAATATTGAATCTGAGGTACTTCCGGCTTGCCGTGCTTATGGAATCGGAACAGTCGCTTATTCCCCACTTGGCGGTGGACTTCTTGCATGCAGCGTAGAAGACAGCTTAAGACGTCGCGGTAACGCAAGCGAACTTACAAAACATAAAGAACAGCTTGAAAAATACAGCAAACTCTGCAAAGAAGCAGGACTTCGAGAGAGAGATGTGGCAATGGCATGGCTGATCGGCAATCCTGACCTTACTGCGCCGATCATCGGACCTAGAACTATTGAACAGCTCAATGATTCCATCAAAGCTTCTGAGATCGTTTTACCAGAGGATATGAAAAAAGAACTGGATGTAATCTTCCCTGGACCAGGTATTGCACCTGAGGTTTACGGCTGGTAGGAACATTCTGAAACATAATTTTAACAAGGAGAACCAATTATGAATTACAGAGAACGTTTTTTTAATGCAATGGATGGCAAAGAAGTTGACCGTGTGCCGGTAGGCTTCTGGCATCATTTCTTTGACGAAAACTGGACCGGAATCAATAACATCAATTCCCATATCAAATATTATGAAGAATTGCCGTTAGACTTCATCAAGATCATGTGTGACGGATATTTTGAATATCCTTTCGCAGAAAAGATTGAAAAAGCTTCTGACTGGAGAAAGATCCGTCCACTTGGAAAAGACAGCGAATATGTTCGCGGACAGATTGAACGTGCAAAAGCGATCAATGACCATTTCATTGCAGAGAGAGCCTGCTTATACAATGTATTTGTACCGTTTACCGTAATCCGCCATACACTTGGCAATGACCTGGTAATGGCTCATGTAAAAGAAGATGTGGAAGCAGTTCAGGAAGGTATGAAAGTAATTGCTGAGGATACCATTACTCTTATCGACGGCCTTATGAAAGAAGCTGGCTGCGATGGGCTTTACATTCCGCTGCAGGGCGGTGAATTTGATCGTTTCACACCAGAAGAGTATGAGAAGATCGTTGCTCCATTTGACAAAGTAATCTATGACTGCGCAAATAGCTACTCTGAATACAATATGAGTCATCTGTGCGCATGGGCTGGTGACAAGAACCGCCTTGAACTGTGGAAAAATGTTCCGGTTAAAGCAGTAAACTGGGCTGTATTTATCGAGGAAATGTCCCTTTCCGAAGGAAGAGAATTCTTCAATGGCAAGACATGTGTCGGCGGATTCGACAACCGTCCGCAGGGTATTCTGAATACCGGTACAAAAGATGAGATCAAAGCTTACACTAAAAAGCTCATCGACGACTTCGGTACAACCAAAGGACTTATCCTTGGCGCAGACTGCACAATTCCGGCAGACATCAATCCAGACCATATCCGTTGGGTCATCGAAGCAACAGAGGAATATGGCTCCGGAAATAAATAATTGATTTTCAGGGAGGGAAACATGTTAAATAAAGCAGCTATTGAAAAACTTGTTGTCCTGGAAGAGAAATATGGACTTGACGCCATTCTTGTGGCGCCATCTCCTGATCTCCAGTTTTTAATGGGATTCTCTCCATTTTTATGTGAGCGTTTTCAGGGATTATTTATAAAGAAAAACGGAGAGTGCTTTTATATCGCCAATCTTCTCTCCAAAGAAGAAATTGCAAAAGAGCTTGTACCTGACGGCAGGATCTATTCCTGGTGGGACGGAGATGATTATGTAGATGTGGTCAGCCGTATTCTGAAAAAAGAAGGCCTTGAAAACAAAGTGATCGGTACCAGCGAAAGCGTCCGTGCTTTTCATATTCTGAATATTATGGAGCATTTCCCGGTGCGATTTACAGGTGCCAGAGATCTTCTTGATGAGACGAGGATCCACAAAGATAAGGCAGAACTTGATTCACTTCGAAAATCCGCTGCAATTGCCGATGAAGCCCTTCATCAGACTTTGAAAAAAATTCATCCGGGTATGACAGAACGTCAGATTGGTGAGGTTCTCTGTTCTGAAATGGCTGCACTTGGCGGAAAAAATCCAGGTGGACTGATCTGTGCCGGTCCAAACACCGGATATCCGCATTATGCGCTGAAAGGTGAAGGACGGACTTTACAGAAACGTGACATCCTTTTAATGGATTTTGGCTGTACTGTAAATGGATTTTATTCTGATATGACCAGAACTGTTTTCTTCGGGGAACCTTCCGAAAAAGAAAAACAGATTTATCATTCTGTATTGGAAGCAAATCTCGCAGGCGAAAAAGCTGTTGTTTCAGGTGCTTATATTCCGGATATCGACCGGGCAGCCAGAGATATCATCCATCAGACAGGCTATGGGGATACCTTTACCACACGGCTTGGCCATGGAATCGGCTGTAAAGTTCACGAAGCTCCTGATATCAAACAAAGTAACAAAAGGACTCTGGAAAGCGGAATGGCTTTCTCTATTGAACCTGGAATTTATCTGGCAGGAGAATTTGGAATTCGAATTGAGGATGTAGTTGTCATTAACGAAAACAATGAACGGGAAGTTTTAAATAAATTTCCCAAAGAGCTTATTATCTGTGGATAAAGTAAATTTTCTGCTTATAAAAGACAAACTTGATAATATCTTCACTTTCCCGGAAATGGCATAAAAAAAGACAGGTCATGTGTTTTTCATGGCTTGTCTTTTTTTACATTTTTTCTTTCTCATCATCACATTTTTTCTTTTTCATCTGAACGGAAAATCAAATGGGAGTATGTTTTCTTTTTTATACTGCAGCTTTCTTTTTTCCATTTGCTTGCAGACACTCCGTATTTTGAAATAAAGCAGCTGTTAAATGCTGAAAGGGACGTAAATCCGCAGAACAGCGCCACATCCAGAATTCCCATCTCTGTTTCCAGAAGCATCTGACATGCCTTGGCCAGTCTCCGGTTACGTATATATTCTCCGGAAGAAAGACCTACACATTTCTTAAAGTTTTTTCGAAACTGGGATACACTCATATGACAAAGATCTGCCAGAACCGCTGTATCAATCTTTTCTTTATAATGCTCTCTGATGTACACCATAGCAGGATATACCTCTGTAAGCTCCCTACGCTTCGACATACGGCCTGAAGAAGTCAACTTCAAGGTTCTGATTAATTCAATCCAAAAGCTCAACACAAGCCCTTTTACCATATCATGATCCTGAGGCACAGCTCTCATTTCTTTTAGGATCATACGCACCAGTTTACCAATTTGGGGATTCTCCTGCTCTGTGATTACATTTTTCAGCTCCCTGGATATCTGTTCATAAACCTGCTGAAAGGAATACACCTCCGTGAAAAAATCATCCAGCAATACAGCAGGATCCATAAAAAAATACTCCGCACACGGGGATGAAAGATTTTCCGACAGAACTTCGTTTCTCTTGGAGTTATGCATCTGATTCTGAGGAATCACACAGACATCTCCCGGTTCCAGGTAATATATCCTGTTTTCAATATTTACAATCCTCGCTTCATAACAATACATGATTTCCATGCAGTTATGAAAGTGCAAATATGTAATTACTTCACTCTCTGAAGTAAATTTATAATTTTCCTGTAAAAAAGCTCCAATAGGAAATTCCGGATTCAATACATATTCTCGATATATATATTCTTTGATCTGAAACTGAGAATTTTCTCTGAAAGTATTTTTTTTCTTCATTTTGCTCACATTTTCTTAAATTAAACTTTTGTAATGTAATAAAGAATTCTATTCAATATGAATTTTATGATACCAGTGTCAAAAGGTCAAAAAGCCGTTCGTGCTTGCACGATAAGGCGTTTGAACTTGGGACACGCCAAATATGAGAAAGTAGCGATTTACGCAGTAAATCAGCGGATTTCGAATATTTGGAGGATTGCGAGAGCAGCGTAGCTGCGGAGCAATCCGGGGTATCAAATGAGTGGCAAAAGACCTTTTGACACTCATATCATTTTATTATATCAAGTATTTCGGAATATTCGTTTGTAATATACGAAAAAAGCGCTATCATTACGATAACGCTCTTCGTAAGAAGTGAAGCATCGGGGATTCGAACCCCGGACAACTTGATTAAAAGTCAAGTGCTCTACCAACTGAGCTAATGCTCCATATTAAATTTTAAATGTGTCATATATTTCACATATTAAACGCTCAGGTTTTTCCTAAACAACCTTCGGCATTTAAAATGCCCAGAGCCGGAATCGAACCAGCGACACGAGGATTTTCAGTCCTCTGCTCTACCAACTGAGCTATCTGGGCATAAGTAGCGGGAATAGGATTTGAACCTATGACCTTCGGGTTATGAGCCCGACGAGCTTCCAGACTGCTCCATCCCGCGATATATTCTTTTAAAACCAAAGCCGATGATCGGACTCGAACCGATAACCTGCTGATTACAAATCAGCTGCTCTGCCAATTGAGCCACATCGGCGCGTAACCATTGGCTACTAATGATGAATTATTCATCAAGTGGATGGAGAAGGATTCGAACCTTCGAAGGCATCGCCAGCAGATTTACAGTCTGTCCCCTTTGGCCACTCGGGAA
>CAKRRX010000044.1 GCA_934394595.1 uncultured Blautia sp.
TTCCTTCAAACCTCCCCATCTGTGTTTCCAATGGTACAAACAACCCTGCGATTGCCTGCAAATCTTCTTTCGTCAGCATATTTTTCACCTCCTGTATTTAAGATACCAAAAGTATATCAACAAAATATTTTAAAAACAACACTTGAAGTACGTTTTGTTCCATGTTATAATCGCACTACACTCTGAGATTCAGTTGTTAATTCTTTATCAAAAAAGAGAGTGCATATTCTCGTTCTGCACTCTCCAGTCTATATCTTATTTGTTATTTTCCCTTTATCCTCGAAAACTTATATATACTATTTTACCTCAAACAAATGCTTCATCCACTCCCCAGCCAGGCAGATCCAGCTTTCACATTCTGCCTGGATTCCGTAACCATCCGGACTGGCTGTTTCAGTAGTGGCAAGACCAAGTCCGTGCCCCCCAACCGGATAGATATGCAATTCCGCCGGAATATCCAAGGCATGAAGAGCCTGGAAAAACAGCAGAGAATTTTCTACCGGAACAGTATCATCCGGCGCTGTATGCCATAAAAATGTCGGTGGTGTATCCCTGCTCACATTATATTCCAAAGATAAAAATCTGCGTTTTTCCTCATCAGCATACTTTTCTCCCAGAACATTCTCAAAGGATCCCTGATGTGACTTTTCCCCGGAAGTAATTACCGGATAGCTGAGCATAAGTCCGTTTGGGCGAAACACCTTAGATTCCATTCCCAGCGCCTCTGCTACAAAGGGTTTATTCCAGAATACTCCAAGGCTTGCTGCCAGATGCCCACCTGCAGAAGATCCCTGAACTACAATCTTATTTTCATCAATATGCCATTTCTCTGCATTTTCCCGAAGCAGGGCAACTGCTGTGGCAAGCTGCAGAAGTGCTTCCGGAAAACGTGCCGGAGCCACACTGTAACGCAAAATTGCCGCATGATACCCCATTGCCAGAAATTTAACAGCAAGAGCCTCTGCCTCCCGGTCTGATGTCATTGCATATCCACCACCTGGACAGATTAATACAACAGGCCTTTTCCTCTTTGGATCAATCTCCGGTGAGTTGTCCAGAAAATAAGTAAATAAGTTGGCTTTAAATTCTGAGTTTTTCAGCTGGATTTCCATTTTTTCGTGAATCATAATCGTATTCTCCCCTTTAGTGCGTGTTTGAAAAAGGCTCTAGCCCTTATATAATCTCAATCTGACAGCACTTCATCGCCGCCAGCGCCTGCTCATGGCTTTCCGGGGTAACACCGGCGCAGCAATTTTCATCCACAAAGATTGGCACTTCCGGCAGAAAAGCTTTCAGGAGCAACGCATTGGAAATCACACAGATATCGGTACATACTCCCACCAGCGTAATGCTGTCTATGGCCTCAGTCTTATGAAACTCCTTCAACACCTTTGCCAAAGTCTCACTTCCAAAAGTAGGTTTATCAATAGGTGCAGATTCCAGAAGCTCCGCGATCTCATCTCGGATCTGCCAGCCATAAGTCCCCTTGATACAATGCTCTACCGGAAGCTTTTTTCCCTCCTGAGTCTCCAGATAATTTTCCCCATGGGTATCTCTTGTAGCAAGAACAAGGCCATTAAAATTCTTTATCCGGTCTACCACATTTGGCACAATCGCCTCAGCTTCTGCCGTTCCAAGGGCTCCGTCAATAAAATCATTCTGCATATCTATAACTACTAAGATATTCATCAAATTCTCCTTCTCTCTTATTCCTCTACAATATCATACCCATACACTTCAATCTGGGTCAGTGCCGGGAATGGAGATGCATCCGGTGCTTTTTTCAACTCGCAAAGCTCCAGCCAGCGGATGTCCTTTGGCTCAAAGGTAAACATGTGGGCTCCGCTGCTTTTCTCCATGTTCAGCTCCATCTCTGTGTCATCGGAAAAGATTACTTTTACACTGGTCCACCAGCTGTCATGTGGAAAATCAGATCTTGTATAAAGAATGATCCGGTCAGCTCGCACAACACGGCCAAAATCAAGCTTCATTCTGCAATCCTGGTCATAGACAACGCCCCAGGAACCATATGGCCACTCGCCATGGCAATGGTTCACGCACATGCCATCAATGGCATTCTGAGCCAGGAAAGTAGATTCCCCTCTTGTCTCCACATTTGCAGTGGCATGGGGATAACAATTCTCAATGTCGTGCTGGTCATTGACATTTACCGCAAGATTCCGATAAGAAGTCAACTCAAATGGCCATGCAATTCTGGCAGAGATCAGATGTCTCTCTCCGGAAAAAGCCTTTGGGGCACAGCAGATCCGCTTTTCCCCGAAAGGAACTTCATAGGTTACCCACCCGGTAGTGTAGACCAGGGATTTTCCAACTGCGTCATCTACCTGCAGCCAGATATAGTGACTTCCCCCTTCTGTTTCCAGATGGATGGTGTCCCCCTCCTCATATACATGATCCAGCACAAGGTTTACCTCAGTGTCGCCATGGGCAACCCCTACGGTCTTTCCATTTTTATCGTATACCTTTAAACATAACATCGTTTTCATTTCCTCCAGACAAATTTATAACGTTCTTGCGTATAAAAAATTTTTCTTATTCATATAACGGAATCTCGTAATCCCATGATTTACGGATTTTATCCATGATCTCCAGAACACGGACTGTCTCACTGTGGGGCATTTCCGGGCACTCCAGGCTGCCCTCCTCCAGCGCTTTCACGCAAGCTTCCACCTCATATTCATAACCAGTGATCTGCGCCGGCGGCAGATAAGATGCCACTTCCTTATGCTCCTTATCAAATACCGTGATTTTCTCCGGGTTGTTGATATTCTGCACCTGAATATAACCTTTGGAGCCAAAAATACTTCCCATTCTGTCAGAAACTTCCCTTACGCCACTCTGAAGTGTAGCCATCCTGTCTCCCTCAAAGATCATAGTGATGGTTTCCAGAATATCCACGCCACCTCGGAAAATAGCAGTAGCCTGCACATCCTTCAGCTTATCTCCCAGTACCATGCTTGCAAAATTAATAGGATAAACACCCACATCCAGCAGTGCGCCACCAGCAAGCTCTGGCTTGTAAATCCGCTCTACATCACTGATGGTATAATTCAGGTTTGCTGTAACTGCTGTGACTTCCCCGATCACACCGCTGGCGATCAGATCATCGATCATTTTGCGGGACGGCATATATCTCGTCCAAATCGCTTCTGTGATCAGAAGATTCTTTTCTTTTGCCAATGCGAACAGCTTTCTGGCCTGGTCTGCATTTACGGTAAAGGATTTCTCACATAAGACATTCTTTCCTGCTTCCAGACACATTTTCGCATGCATATAATGATGGGAATGAGGCGTTGCGATATAGACCAGATCCACCTGTGGATCTGCCAGCATTTCCTCATAAGAGCCATAGGCCCTGGTAAAACCATGCTCCCTGGCAAATGCCCGGGCACGCTCTTCATTTCTCGCAGCAACTGCATAAGCCTCCACATCCTTCATTCCGGCTACGGTATCTGCCATATGGATCGCAATTTTTCCAGCTCCCAAAATTCCAAGTTTCATCATATTGTAACCTCCCTGTACTACTGATTCTTTTATCATTCTCTTTCTCTAAAAGATCCTATTCTGTAAACTCTACCACAGCATAAGGCTCTCCACTTTCATTAGCGAGAGAAACCACTACTTTCCCCTCTTCTTTTTTCACTCCCGGATGAAAAACATCCCCCAGGAGCGCCTGTTTCTTATATTCAGCCCGCATCTGATGAATCACAAAGCCTTCTGGCAGGTAATCTGCTGCCATGCGGATATACTGACAATTATTCACATGATGGTGGGTATCCAGATGATGCTTCTGAATGGCAAAAGGCTCTTCCTTTGTCATTTCATCTGGCAGTGTGATCTTTCGGGGCGCATATTCCATCTCTATTTTTTCATCCAGAATATACCCTTTTGTGTCTTCCTCTGTAAGCCGCGCTGGAATCCCCTTCTCTGTATCAAGATTCGTCCAGATGCTGTTCGCCCAGGACAAAAGCTCGCCGTTCTCTGTGGTCAGTGTAAAATTACGCATTCCAAGAAATCCCTTGAAAGCATAGGGTGCAGTAGAAGCTATGATCTGCTCGCCCATTTGGGGATAACGCTTCACCACAATCTGCCAGAAAGACAACACCCACGCCCTGTGCCGCTTCTCCAGTGCTTCCATTCCCTGCCCGATAGATTCAGACTGAAATGTACAGCAGTCCTGATAATAATCCTGAATCCCCGGAAGAGTCAGACATCCGTTTTCTCCGATTTCGCTGTATCTTACACGCCCTTTAAAGCTGTAACTCATATTCCGTCAATCTCCTTAATCGTTCAATTATGACAATATTATATAACAGTTTGTCTCATAATGGTACGAAAATATTGAAAACTTTTGCAATTCCCCTTGCTTCTGCTGCTAATTCCGTGTACAATAAAATCAGATATCGAAGCAAAATTCCTTTGCCACAGACATCTGAATAACCAATAAAGCAAATGCTTATATATGTCCATAATCTGGTTGGACGTTTCTACCAACTACCCTAATAGTTGTCTATAAGCTGCGCACAAAAGAGTGTTGCAGATATGACATTTTCGGGTGGTTTTTTTATGCTTTCCCATATGTCAATGCAGCGACTCAGTACAACACCGCTATGTTTTTTCAGAAAGGAGAGGTTGATATGAACAAAGATTTATTTGCTTTAAAAGGTACGATATGTTACAGCCTGACCCCCAGAACCATAAATTTTATGGAGAATTCCTATGTGGTCTGTGAAAATGGCATCTGTGCAGGTACTTTTTCCACGCTTCCTGACGAATACCAAAACATCAAAGTCGTTGACATGGGCGATCAGCTGATCATCCCAGGCTTTACCGACCTGCATCTTCACGCCCCCCAGTACGCCTACCGGGGAACCGGCATGGATCTGGAGCTTCTGGAATGGCTGAATACCATCACATTTCCACAGGAGGCCCGTTATGCAGATCTTTCTTATGCAAAGAAGGCCTATTCTATTTTCGTGGAAGATCTGAAGAACAGCTTTACCACAAGAGCCTGCATTTTTGCCACACTGCATCGCCCTGCTACAGAGCTGCTCATGGACCTGCTGGAAGAAAGCGGTCTTACCACTATGGTGGGGAAAGTCAACATGGATCGCAATGGTTCCCCACAGCTTCAGGAAGAAAGCGCTGCTGCTTCTGCCCGTGACACCAGGCAGTGGCTGGAAGAGATTTCAGGACGTTATGAACATACTTACCCCATTCTTACCCCACGATTTACCCCATCCTGCACAGACGAGCTGATGACAGAGCTGGGAAAGATCCAAAAAGAATATCATCTTCCCATTCAGTCTCACCTTTCCGAAAATTTCGGAGAAATCGCATGGGTAAAAGAACTGTGCCCTGCCAGCAGATTTTACGGTGATGCCTACGACCAGTTCGGTCTGTTCGGAGACCCAAACGGGGGAAAAGAATGTCCTACCATCATGGCTCACTGTGTCCACTCCACAGATGAAGAAATCCAGATGATCAAAGATCATGGGGTTTACATCGCTCACTGTCCGGCATCCAACACAGATATCGCTTCTGGAATTGCCCCCATTCGTCATTATCTCAATATGGGACTTCATGTAGGTCTTGGCACAGATGTGGCCGGTGGATTCTCTCTTTCCATGTTCCGTGCCATCGCAGATGCTATTCAGGTTTCCAAGCTACGCTGGAGGCTGTTGGATCAGGAGCAGTCACCGATCACTCTGGAGGAAGCCTTTTATATGGCCACACTTGGTGGCGGCTCTTTCTTCGGAAAAGTGGGAACCTTCGAAAAGGGTTACGAATTCGATGCTCTGGTGCTGGATGACAGCAATCTTAGCCACCCACAGGAAATCACCTCACGTGACAGACTGGAAAGACTAGTTTACCTGTCTGACGACCGGAATCTTACTGCAAAATATGTACAGGGCCGAAAGGTGAAATAAGATCTGAAAAATTTGACTTAATGAAAAAATTATGTAAAAATAGTTTATTTTTATCTCTAAAGATGTTATAATATTGCATAGCTGAATTTTGTTAACTTTTCTGCAAAAGACAGCGTATACATTATTAGGAAAACAAAAGAAGGGAGAGGAAAAAATGGGAGTTGCTTCACTTGTTCTTGGTATTATTTCTTTAGTCATTGGCCTGTTTTCAGCAGGCAGCCTTGGATGGCTCGGTGCAGTTTTAGCAATCGTTGGTGTCATTCTCGGCGCACTCGGAAGAAAGAATCCTGACAGCAAAGGCATTGCAACCGGCGGTTTAGTCTGCTCCATTATCGGACTGGTTTTATGCGTCATTCTTTATGTTGCATGCGCGGCTGCTATTGGTTCTTTATCTTCACTGTAACCAGAAACAGGTCTCTGTATCTTACAGAGACCTTTGTTCGTTTTAGGAGACATTTATGCATTTATATCTGAAATTTTTTGGGCTTGTGCTTCCTTCCTATGGTCTGATGATCACAACGGGAATTATTACAGCCAATATTCTTGCTTTTTTCTGTCTTTTGCAAGAAAAAAAAGATATCAATGATTTTCTGATCCTGGAGGCAGGAGGATTTCTCGGCGCCGTTCTGGGTGCTAAATTACTCTATCTGGCCGTTTCCTGGAAGTCCATTAATTGGGAACAAATGTCCCTTTCCACTTTTAATCAGCTTATGCAGGGCGGATTTGTTTTTTATGGGGGATTGATCGGTGGAGTTCTGGCACTTTTTTTTACCGGGAAACTGCTTCACCTCTCTGCCTTACAATACCTAAAAAAATACATCTTCCTGATTCCCTGGATGCATGGCTTTGGAAGGCTAGGCTGCTATATGGCCGGATGCTGTTATGGTATCCCCTATGATGGACCCGGTTGTGTTATTTTCCCAGATAACTCCCTTGCCCCTACAGGTATAAAGCTCTTCCCGGTGCAGCTGACTGAAGCTGTTTTTCTTTTTATTATTTCTGTAAGTCTTTTTTTTATGTGGAAAAAGCAGCTGCAGGACTACACCATTCCCGTTTACCTTATCGCTTACGGAATTCTGCGGTTTTCTCTGGAGTTTCTCAGATATGACGAAGAGCGGGGATTTCTATGGTTCTTTTCCACCTCTCAGTGGATCAGTATTCTGCTGATTGCCGCTGGAATCTTATTTTTGTGGAAAATGCACTTCCATAAAGCTTCTTTTTCTGCCGAAAATTTACATCAATAAGCTGCAACACAACTATCTTTCTATAGTCGAGAAGGGCTGGTCACGCATTTCACCAGCCCTTCTTCCTTACCTTATAAAAATCTCTCCAGATTTGCCCTTGCCTTTGCATAGGTACTCAGATCCGGCAGATGCTCCAGCATGATCGGCATATCCGGATCCAGCTTTTCCACCTCGTCCAGATAAACTCGGATAGGGCTTACACCCTCTCCCAGCACAACCTCACGAATGTCCACGCTCTGCCCTGGTGCCATGTAGCAATCCTTCAGATGGCATGCCTTGGTATAAGGCCCAAGAAGGTCAAAGCACTTGTGGAACAGTTCTTCCTGATGGCTGTAGGTATAAGGATCCTTTACAAAATTCAACGGATCCTGATGTACGGCAAAACGCTCCCGATTCACATCCTTAAGCATTTTTGCATAGCACTCCGGAGTATCCGGGTACATCCACTGCATAGGCTCCAGAGTATAATAGGTATGCTGCGGCTTGACCTTATCACACAGTTCCTGAATAAATTCTACATTTCTTTTATACAGCTCTTCTGCATAATTTTCCGCATAACACCCAAACCAAATGTCCCCTACAGCTCCGGATACATTGACGCAGCAGTTTGCTTTTACATAATCAGCCAAGCGCAGCTGTTCAAAGCATCTTTCCCGACCAGCCTGAGCTGCCTTCTCATTTTTCAGAAACGGGGAGCACCATGCGCCCACTTCTGCGATGAGAATGTCCCTGTCTTTTGCGGCTTTCACAAAAGCGTCAATTCTGGATACCGGCTCCTTATAGTCCACTGGAAAACTGGATGCGGTAAATCCCATTTTAATTACCGTATCAGCCCACTGCTCCGGCTCAAATCCATCCCAAACTGCATTGATCCCAATTCTCATGATTTATTTCCTCCTTCTCCTTGTACCCAATACTCCTGGATCCTGGCTTCATTCAGCTTTTCCCCGATAACGATCACCACTTCCTGTCCTACAGGGATCTTTTGCAGTGACATCTCTTTTTGTGTCGCGTTTAATTCCACCCAGTCTCCATTTTCTTTTTTTATAAAACCTTTGATACGAAAAACAGCCCCGCACTGTGGATCCTCCAGAATCTCTTCTGCCGCTTTTTTCAGCTGATCCTCCGAAATTTCCATGTTCATAAAATATAATGACTGGAAACCATCTTTCTCGTCAAAGTATTTTTTCTCAAAATCCTCCATCACATAGCCGCTGGAAAAAATCCGCTCAAAATCTTCATCTGTCAGAGTTTCCCAGTCTTTTGCAAGGACCTCTTCCGGGGTAAATCTCCGCTTACAATGTACGGATTCCAATGCCTGGTTCACATGAGCCAGTGTTTCACTGATTTCTTCCTGTGACGCTTCCTGTGTTTTGCTTAAGACCACGCATCCGGCATCAGCCGCCTCCGAAGCCAGCAGATACTCTGCCTGTGGCTGCAGCTTTTTTTCCAGCCTTGCGTCCAGAATGGTGATCACATTACCAATCTGATACCATTTATCCAGAGGTTCTTCATATAAGGTATCAAAAAATTCGTCCACGTCAAACACCCCGGAAGGTTCAATCAGCACCCTGTCATAACCGCACATTCCCATTGCAATGAGCTTTGTCTTAAAACGCCGCTTATGACAGTCCTTATCGCATCCGCCGGAAACCATTTCCAACTCACAGTTTTCCCCTTCCAGGTCGTGAAGAAGCATCATATCCACATTAACTGCCCCGAAATCGTTCTCCAGGATTCCAATATTCAGTCCTTTTTTCATCAGCCACGCTGCATATTTCTTAATAAATGTTGTTTTCCCGGATCCCAGAAACCCGGTGATCAGATCAACTTTTACCATATCGATATCCTGCACTTTCCATTTTTTTCAACTCCGGCAGCACCAGTGCCAACATTGTGAAAAAGCACAGGCTTCCGCCGATCACATTGGACACTGGTTCTGCCATAAATACACCATTTGTGCCCATTCCCAGTGAGTAGGGAAGCAAATAAGTCAACGGCACCACGATAAATACCTTTCGCAACAGCGAGAAAAAGATCGCCTGCTTCTTTTTATTCAGAGATTTAAAAACAGTTTGCCCGATATACTGAAGATCCATAAAGATAAACGCCGCGAAATAAGTTTTCAGCGCCGGAACAGCATCCTTCAGAAGAAGCTTGTCTGAGCTGAACACTGCGATCAGATAATCCGGTGCAAAAAGGATCACGCTCCACATTACTGCGGTATAGACCAGGATCATCATCGCCATAGTAACCATCGCTTTTCGCACAAGAGCCGGACGTCTGGCACCGTAATTATAGCTAAGAATCGGAGAAGTTCCCTCATTAATAGCATAAATGGGCGTTTCCACCATCTGCCGCACACTGGACACAATGGTCATTACGGAAATATACACATCTCCCCCTGTAACTCCCAGCACATTGTTGCAGCAGATGGTCACAAGGCTGTTAGTCAGCTGCATGATAAATCCGGCAGTTCCAAGACTGATGATATTGGCCGCATACTTTCTGCAATTTCGAAATTCCCGTCTTGGCAAAAGTCTGGCTTTCATTTCCGCCTTTTTCTCCAGAAAATATAACACATATCCCGCTGAGAGGAACTGTGAAATCACCGTAGCTATGGCGGCACCCCTGATTCCCATTCCCAGTACAAAAATAAACAGCGGATCCAGAATCAGATTCGCCACTGCCCCAATTGCCACAGACAGCATTCCTGTAGTAGCATATCCCTGGGCATTGATAAAGGGATTCATCCCTGTGGCGATCATGGAAGGCAGTGTTCCGATGAGATACAGCATCATATACGGATAGGCATACACAAGCGCCTCCTCAGATGCACCGAACAGCACCAGCAGCGGCCTTGCAAAAAGAAGCCCCACGGTCATCAAAATTACAGCACTTCCGCACACCATGGTAAAAGAAGTATTCATAACCGTCTGTGCTTTCCCATTTTCCCCCATTCCTCTGTTAATGGAAAAAAGAGGCGCACCGCCGCTTCCAAACAGATTGGAAAAAGCCGTGATAATGACGATCAAAGGAAAACACAATCCCACAGCGCCCAACGCAGTGGTCCCTACATCCGGGATCCTGGCAATATAAATACGGTCAACAATGTTGTATAAAAGATTCAGGATCTGTGCCACCAACATAGGTATCGCTGCACTGAAAATATTTTTGGTAACAGATCCATTCTCAAAGTCAATTCTTTTCATTTCCCATCACCTTTTTTATATTCTCCGTACAGTATAGCACAGATCCTGATATTTTGTTTAGTATATTATTCCTGTTTCCATAAATACACTTCGTGGATATTGCCATCAGCCTCATCCTTCAGGCCATACACCACATTACTCAGCACATATTCCCCGTCATTGATAAACACTTCAATAAGATTTGGCTCTACAAAAATTTCCAGGGAAGCCTTTTCTCCAATTTTCGGAGTTTTGCTTATTGTTCTGAACTTTTTGTTATCTGTAAAAACTTCACTGCGGTCTGCACAGATGCAGCCATCTTCCATCCGCAAATGGAACCCGCCAATATTGATCTTTTCTCCTTCTTCTATTCCAGTCTTTATATAAAATGGAGCACCAGAGGCAAGTGCAGTTCCCACAGCTTCCGCCTGGGTAAATCCCTTCTTTACTTCCGGATAAACAGGGAAACAGATTCTGTCATTTCGAACCTCTACCAGCCTTGGCAGGCACATCATACCATTCCACTTCGGACGGTCTGCGCCATCTACGGCTTCCGGCATACGCATCCAGGCGATCATCACCCTTCTGCCTTCTCTGTCCAGATTAGTCTGAGGCGCATACAGATCACCACCCCAGTCCACTCTCTCATACTGATCCGGTAATTGAAGAATTCCACTTTCCGGATCGAATTCAGCCAGTGTGCACACAGAATGATTGGCATATTCCAGCCCGTCATTCTGGATTCCCATTGGAGAGCCAATAAATACACGCATTCCATTAACCTGGAACAGATCCGGACACTCCATAGTGTGTCCATAATGTTCATTTCGGCACTGAGAAAGATACTCCCAGTTTTCCCCATCCTCACTGGAAAAAAGAACTACTTTTCCACACTTTCCCTGTGCAGTGCTTCCAATGATCAGATAATAGCGACCATTCTCTTCCCATACCTTGGGATCTCTGGCATCTGCGGAATCGGCAATTTCCGGGTCCCGAATCACCGGAATGATCTGTTTTTTGGCGCCCCAATTGTCAAAAGAGAAACCATCTTCCGAAATGATCAAGGCCTGACTGGTCTCGATTTTGCCATTTGCCTGATGGATATTTTCCTGCTGTTCTTCCAGATAACGCACTGCTGAATAATACAGATAAAGCTTTCCATCCTTTTCCAATGCGCTTCCGGAAAAAATCCCATTTCTGTCGTAATATTTCGTAGGAAAAAGAGCAATATCCTGATGCTCCCAGTGAATCAGATCTTCACTTACCGCATGCCCCCAGTGCATGGTTCCCCAAACAGGCGCATAGGGAAAATGCTGATAAAACAGATGGTATTTTCCTTTATAATAAATAAATCCATTGGGATCATTGATCCAGTTTCCAGGAGCCTTTAAATGCAAAAAATCTATTTTCATTTTCCTTCCTCTTTTTGTCTGATTATTTTACAGCGCCAGCTACAACACCATTGATGATCTGTTTCTGAAGTACAATATACAGAATCAGAAGCGGGATCACGCAAAGGAGAAGTCCTGCCATGATCGTACCGTAATCTGCAGAATAGGTTCCATAAAAACTGTAAGTAGACAACGGCAGGGTAAGCAGCTTCTTCTCTGTCAGCACCAGAGACGGAAGAAGGAAATCGTTCCAGAAAGCCAGTGCATTCAGAATTACTGTGGTAGACATGATCGGTTTTAACAGCGGAAATACAATGCTGAAAAAGGTCTGTCTGTGTGTACAGCCATCCAAATATGCAGCCTCTTCCAGTGCGATAGGAACACTTCCGCGGATAAATCCATGGAACATAAACACTGACATGGCCATAGAGAAACCAGTATGCATAAAGATCAGTGTCAGTCTGTGATTCAGAATGTTCAGAGTTCCACCATAAATGCTTACCAGTGGAATCATGATCGCCTGGAAAGGAATGATCATGGACGCAACCATAAGTGCAAAAATGATCCGGGAAAGCAGGTTGTCATTTCTTACGATGTAATAAGCCAGCATAGCTGCCAGTATTGTAACCAGTACCGTAGCAGTCACTGTGATGATCAGAGAGTTTTTAAAGGCATTAAAAAAATTCATCTGGGTAAACGCTGTCACAAAGTTATCAAAAGACATGCCTTTTACGGTATACAGCCAGGAGAAAGGACTTTTGATAATATCTCTTTTCTGCTTCAGGGAGTTGATCACAACCATCAGAAACGGGAACATATAAGCAGCAAATACCAGAAGCATGATCACCATAGTGAAAATCTTCGCTGTTTTTTTCCTGGTACCGCCAATTGTTGAGTTTTCCATTATGCTGCTACCTCCTTCTTCTTTGTGATATAAACCTGAATTCCGCTAATGCAGGCAACGATCAGGAATAATACGATTGCTTCAGCCTGTCCTACACCAAACTGACGGGAGGTAAAGGCTTTTTCATATACATGCATGGCCGCCATTTCTGTGGAACCATACGGTGCGCCGCCTGTCAGGGAAAGGTTTACATCATAAACCATAAATGCTCTTGACAGGGTAAGGAAAAGACAGATTGTGACAGATGGCATCATAAGGGGCATGATAATGTTTTTCATTTTTGTCCATCCGGAAGCTCCGTCAATACTGGCTGCCTCCATAACCTCTGTATCCAATCCTGTAAATCCGGCAACGTAGATCAGGATCATGTAACCGGACAACTGCCATACCGTTACCAGCACCATTGCCGCAAATGCAGTGTGTGGCTGGGAAAGCCAGGAAACCTCAAACAATTTCCATCCTGTGCTCTCACCGATACTTACAAATACACGTGAGAAAACAAACTGCCAGATATATCCCAGAACAATACCTCCGATCAGGTTCGGTGTGAAAAAGCCTGCACGGAAAAAGTTCTGTCCTTTGAAGCCCCTTGTCAGAAGATAGGCAAGAAGAAAAGCGATCACATTTACCAGAATCACAACTACCACTACATATTTAAAGGTCAGGCCAAGGGAAGTCCAGAACTGTTTATCCTTTGCCATAGCTGCAAAATTCTTAAATCCAACGAAATTCTTTGCTGCCGATACCCCATCCCAGTCTGTCAGGGTCAGATATACACCATACACAAACGGCACGATCACAACTGCCAGGAAACAGAAGATTCCAGGCAATGCAAACATGCAAAAATCTTTTCCTTTACTTTTTGAATTCATTCCTTTTCTCCCTCCTACTGCTCGTCCCAGTATTCCTGAATAGTATCCATCAGTTCTTCACGGTCACATCTTCCGGCAAGATACTTCTGCATTGCAGATCCCAGCACAGACCAGTGATCATTGGGAACGATTGCCGCAGCATTAAATGCTCCATCTGTTTTTACCTTTTCATAAATGTCACGGCTCAGTGGATCTGCCGGCTCATTTGGATTATTCTTAAACGGCGGTATCAGATTACAGGTCTTAACCAGCATCTGCTGTCCGATCTCAGAAAACACCATCCAGTTCAGGAATTCCTTTGCCGCTGCCTGCTGCTCCTCAGTAGACTGGATGCCATCCAGCATGATCTGCTTAGAAGGAGCTGCCTGGATTTTTGTATTTACAAAATCCTCAGAATCATTGTTCATGAAATAAGGAAGAAAACCATATTCATCGTCATTTTTCGCTCCGGCCTCCTGCATATTTGGCCACGCCCAGTTTCCATTGAACCAAAAAGCAGTTTTACCATCAACCAGGTCAATTGCCATCTCATCATAATCCGCACCAAGAGGATCGCCTTTTGCAACGTTGTACTCTTTCAATACGTCAAATCCGTCCAGAAGCTGGGACATTCTACTGTAATCCTTTATCTTCAGCTGACCATCCTTCAGTTCTTCTACCGCTTTATCTGCGCCCTCTGAGGTTCCGTCATAAGTCTCATACAGATACTGAAGGTGATGGGCGCCCAAAGACCAGTCCTCTTTTGCAAGGGATACTGGTTTTTCCATTCCTGCATCGGAAAGCTCCTGTAAAAGAGCCTTAAATCCATCCAGGGTGTCAATACTTGCCGGATCAAATTCTCTTCCCAGAGTCTCCTCGATGACCTTTTTATTATAAATGATACCTTTTCCTTCCACGCAAAGAGGCAGACTGTAAATCTTTCCGTCAATCTCTGTCACATAATCGCCAGCCTCTGCAACCCATTTTTCATCGCTGAGATCCAAAGCCTTGGCCTCTGCCAGCGCCTTTACATCTGTGGTATCCAGGATTGCCATGGTCGGCGCACTTCCGGAATTATACATGCTCACAGTCTTGGTATACGGGGAATCCCCCTCTGTAACCGGCATTACATCAATATGTACTCCTGCTTTTTCCTCAAAGATCTCGCCCATTTTCTCCAGAGCCACCTGAATCTCTGCCTTGGAATTCAGCAGAGTGATCTTTGTTCCGTCCAGACTCTTATCATAAGAAAAAGTATCCACAGACATATCGATGGGTTCTTCTTCCTCCACCGCATTCTCATCATCCGGGTCACTTGCAAAGCCAAAACGGCAGCCCGTCATGGATGATGCCGCAAGCACTGCAATCAGTCCCAACGCAGCAATCCTTTTCCAACGCTTTTTACACATTTTATTCTCCTCCTGTACCTGTTCATATCCTGCGTTATGTAACCGGTAAAGTAACCGGTTACTTTATGAGATAAATGTACCCTCTCATCTATAAAAAGTCAATACCGCACTTTATTTTCGTGACTATATACTATTTTTCAATTCTCTTTTTGTGCATTTTACATAACCGGTTACTCCATCTTATGGAACCGGTTACTTTCCAGTTGTACAAAACCGGATTCTCTGCTATACTAAAGTAAGACAAAGCGGAATTTTCATGCCGGGCAGCCCCATGAAATAGACTGATTCCGGCAATACATTTTTCCAGACAAATCACTCTCAGACTCAGATAAAAAGGATTTATTATGGCAAAAAAACAGAACGTCACATTCAGTGACATTGCGAAATTTACGAATTTTTCAAAGACAACCATCTCAAGATATTTTAACAACCCGGATTCCCTTACCCTGGAAAACCAGAAGATCATCTCTGATGCACTGGTCAAGCTGAATTACCAGGAAAATAAAGTAGCCCGGATTCTGGCCAATGGAAAGACAGAATTTGTAGGAATCATCATCCCAAACCTGTATCTCCATTACTATTCTGAAATACTGAACCAGATTCTGCTCACTTACGAAAAATACGGATATAAATTTCTGATTTTTATTGGAAATGAAAACGAAGAAATCGAAAGACAATATATCCAGGAATTGCTTGCATATAAAATAGAAGGACTGATCGTACTGAGCCACACCATTCCTTCCAAAGAACTGGCAGATCTTCACATCCCCATTGTGGCTGTAGAACGTGAGGATCTGTTTATTTCCAGCGTAAATACGGACAACTATACTGGCGCACTCCAGGCCCTCCAGCTTCTGGACAGCCATGGATGCGAAGTTATGCTTCATATTAATAGCCCCACTAAGGAATCCATTCCCGCCTATGGGCGTATCAAGGGCTTTCAGGATTACTGCAAAGAGCATCAGCTGCCCAATGAACTGTTTATCCGTAATCTGGGAAATCACTACGAAGATGCACAGGAAGAACTTCAGAATATTCTTTCTGAAATCGAAGAAAAGTACGCTGGAAAACGCAAAGGGATTTTCATTTCAAATGATACCTTTGCCAACATCCTGCTGAACCTTCTGATCCGCAAATATGGCAGAATACCAGAGGATTACTATCTGGTAGGATTTGATAATTCCCCGGTTTCCCGTCAGGCGGTATTTCCCATCAGCACTGTTGGACAGCAGATCGACCGCATCGCCCAGGAAGCCATGAGACTTCTGGTAGAGCAGATGGACGCCCAGAAAAAGCGCAATCCAGCTCCTCTTGCAGAACCAATTCATAAGACTATAGAGACACTGCTGTATCCGCGGGAAACTACGGAGAAATAAATCGGACTGCAGCAACCAGACTCAAGCAAAATTTCTAACAATTTTTTGCCAAAAACTGTACCACTTCATCCTTCGTTGGTACCGAGGGCTGTCCCCCTCTTCTTGACACGCAGATTGCACCGGCAGCATTGGCAAAACGGATCGCCTCTGTGATTGCCTTTCCCTCACACAAGGCGATCCCCAGTGCTGCTGTAAACGTGTCCCCTGCACCGGTGGAATCCACTGCATTCACCGGATATGGAGGAAACAGCATTCCCGGCTCTTTTCCATCTTCCAGAAGATAAGCACCATTTGCACCTAATTTCAACACAATATATTTGCTATTTGTCTCTTCATAAAGCCGTGCCGCAGCTTCTGATACAGATTTTTCATCTACCGGATGGATACCTGTCAGTGCATAAGTCTCATCCTCATTTGGTGAAATCATAAAAATTCCTTTTAACGGCGCCAGATCAATTTGCTGGGCCGGCCCCGGGTCTAAAATCACCGGAATATTCAGTTCACTGGCATATTTGTACGTATCGTATACGGTCTGAAATGGCATCTCAATCTGCATGATAACCAGCTCCGGCTGAAACTCCTGCAGCGCTGTCTTCACGTCTTCTCCATTTAAAGCAGAGTTTGCTCCTATTACTGTATCACAATAATAAGT
The DNA here is from genome assembly GCA_934394595.1 of uncultured Blautia sp. Classification (GTDB taxonomy): domain Bacteria; phylum Bacillota; class Clostridia; order Lachnospirales; family Lachnospiraceae; genus Blautia_A. The sequence continues at coordinate 16,970 of CAKRRX010000044.1, forward strand.
TCCATCTTTTTTGATGGAAAGATACGCTACACCTGTCTTATTATTTTCATCCACTACCACATAATCGGTATTCACTCCAAGGACTTTCAGCCCGTTTAACTGGCTGTTTCCATAAAGATCATTCCCCACACGGCCTACAATAGCAGATTCAGCTCCCAGCTTACTTGCTGTGGACGCCTGGTTTGCCCCTTTCCCCCCATTTGCCAGTGTGTAATCCGCAAACATCATCCCCACTTCTGTAGGTTTGATGGGATTGCTGAAAATAATATCCTGATTGATACTTCCTACGATCATTACCTTTGATTTACCCATAAGGCCTCCTGTAATTTATTCCTTACATCTTTTTCATCACTTTCCAGTACACTCCAATAAAGAACACAGCCGCCCGAAGCTCATTTTCTTCCAGACGGCTGCCGTATATTTTTCTCCGCTTATCTTGGCTTCTTACTTCCCTTGCACATGGAGTTACGAAGTTCCAGCTGCTTCATGAACTTTCCGTAATTCTCCCTGGTTCTGTCCACATCCCCTGCTTTTGCACTGTTCTTTACTTCCTCAAAAATATTGTACAGATCCTGCTCCACACCATATACATCAGGAGAGCTTACCGGATCACTAAAGCGAACAGCATCTGCCATCTTTCCAAGGATCCCATTGATCTCCTTATCTGTAGCAGTCTTTTTCAGGTAAGAAGCCTCCGAGTAAAGCTTCCGCATGAATGCAACGTTTTCCTGATGCTGGATATCCTGTCTTTCCACAGTGTTTCTCACTTCATCTGTAACTGTCAGACCAGCTCCTACAGCTCCAAACAGCAGAATATACACGATCACGGGCACCCAGATTGGGAAAAATGGATTCCATGTGGACAGTCCGATAAAGATAAATGCACAGATCACCAGAATTCCGAAAAACCTTATGCCCACACTTAAAATTGGCCATCCGTATACCTTACTGGTCAGAGAGCCGCCTTTTTTCATAGCCATCTGCCAGATCAGCCACTGGCACACACCTGCCAGGATCACCGCAATATCGGAAATCCAGAAGATCGCATATCTGTTAAACGGCGCTGCAAAGATAATGATATTAAAAATGACAAGAATTCCAATGAGAATAGCAGGAACCTTCCATGATTTTTTCATCTGTTAGTCCTCCCTCTTCTTACCGCATTCCGGGCAGAATTTTCCGGTTATGTTCTGTTCCCCACAGGAGCAGTTCCAGGTTGCAGGTTTTTCCGGGCGTTTGGCCCCACATTCCGGACAGAACTTTCCGGTAAGGCCCTTCTGGCCACAGGCACAATCCCAGGTCT
>CAKRRX010000045.1 GCA_934394595.1 uncultured Blautia sp.
TGGCTGTTTTTCAAAAAGCTCAGATTCTGATAAATTGCATCTGCGGTTCCCTGATACCAGAAACCATTTTCTTTGGTAATAGTAGGCGTAAATACAAAAAGACCGCCCTGCTTTCTTCCAAAATCCCACCATTTCGAAGAGCTTAAATGCTCATTCAGGGAACGGGCATTATACTGGGTCAGCACCGCAACCTTCTGGATACGGGAGTTCGCCATATTGCTCAGGGCAAAATCAATACTTCTGTAACTTCCGGCAATCGGCATCGCTGCAATTGCCCTCTTGTCTGATAATTCTCTCATGCGGTTGTTATTACCGCCGGCTAAAATAATACCAATCGCTCTCATGCTTTGTCACCGTCCTTTGCTGCAATTACCTGTCCGCTTTCCAGAATCCCCTCCGGATAATCATCCACAGTGGTCACACCGGAAATCGCTGTGTTCTTTCCAATTTTTACATTGTCCGGAATCACAGAGCCTTCTCCTATGGTCGCAATGCCAAATGCATATACAGCAGGCTTCTTTACATTAGGCGCTTCTTCACCGCAGCCCAGAACTACGCCATTTCCAATGGTTACGTCCTCTGCCACGATAGCCTTGTCCATTTCCACATTCTCGCCAATAGTTGTATTTCTCATGATAATCGAATTTTTGATCACACTGCCCTTGCCAATCACAACATTCGGGCCAATTACACAATTATGTATCTCGCCATAAATTTCAGAGCCTTCACCGATCAGACATCTGTCCAGTACTGCGTCCTCTGAAATGTACTGTGGCTGAATAATGTCGCCTTTCGTATAAATCTTCCAGAATTCCTCATAAAGATTAAATTCCGGAATAATATCAATCAGCTCCATATTGGCTTCCCAGTAGGAACCAAGAGTTCCAACATCTTTCCAGTAGCCATTATATTCATAAGCAAAAATCCTCTGTCCATTCTCCTTACAGTAAGGTAGAATGTGCTTGCCAAAATCACAGCTCTGCTGATCTTTCAGCTTATACAATGCTTCTTTGAGAACCGGCCAGCTGAAAATATAGATTCCCATGGAAGCAAGATTGCTGCTTGGATGCTCAGGCTTCTCCTCAAATTCTGTCACACGGAAGCTCTCATCTGTGACCATAATACCGAAACGGCTGGCTTCCTCAATGGGAACCGGCATACAGGCAATGGTCACATCTGCCTTATTTGCCTTATGAAAATCGAGCATAACCTCGTAATCCATCTTATATATATGATCTCCTGAAAGGATAAGCACATAATCGGGATTGTACTGCTCCATATACGCCATATTCTGGAAAATGGCATTGGCTGTTCCTGTGTACCACTCGCTGTTTGTGCTCTTCTCATAAGGTGGAAGTACGGTTACACCGCCTTCAGTTCTGTCCAGGTCCCACGGAACACCGATACCGATATGGGTATTCAGTCTCAGAGGCTGATACTGTGTCAGGACTCCAACTGTATCAATTCCTGAATTAATACAGTTACTTAACGGAAAATCAATGATACGGTACTTACCTCCAAAAGCTACTGCTGGTTTGGCCACTTTTTCTGTCAGTACCCCAAGTCTGCTGCCTTGGCCGCCGGCTAAGAGCATGGCAATCATTTCTTTTTTAATCATGCTATCACCTCTTGTTGTAGTTATGATTTAACATTATAGCATACTTTGCCGGTTTCGTGAACATATTTTACAATTTTTCTCTCTATTTTTCGGTTTTTTTATCGCTATTGTATATGTTTTTTCGACAAAACTCTTGTTTTTCTTGTGGTTTTTCGCTAAATATCAGTTCATCTATCCAGAACAAAAGAAATACTTTTCATTTTCCGATGTTCGGGGTATAATATACAAAACTGTTGAAACTGTTGCTTTTTACAGTGCCATAATTTATTAAGGAGATTAACTATGTATCAGATAGACTTTCATAAACCGCTTCATATCCATTTTATCGGTATCGGCGGAATCAGTATGAGCGGCCTTGCAGAGATCCTTCTCGGCGAGGATTTCCGGATTTCCGGTTCTGATTCCAAAGAAAGCCCCCTTACCGATTCCCTGGAGAAAAAGGGTGCCCGTATTTTCTACGGACAGCGCGCCTCCAATATCACAGATGACGTAGAGCTTGTAGTCTACACGGCCGCTATCCACCCGGACAATCCGGAATACGCAGCTGCAGTAAAAAAAGGAATTCCCATGCTCACCAGAGCCCAGCTGCTTGGACAGATCATGCGAAATTATGACACACCGATCGCTGTTTCCGGCACCCATGGCAAGACCACTACCACATCCATGATTTCACAGATCCTTCTTGAAGCAGATGCAGACCCTACCATCAGCGTAGGCGGCATTCTTCCTTCCATCGGAGGCAATATCCGCGTAGGAGAATCTGAGACCTTTATCACAGAGGCCTGCGAGTACACCAACAGCTTTTTAAGCTTTTTCCCAAAAATCAGCATTATCCTGAACATTGATGCAGATCACCTGGACTTTTTCAAGGATATTGATGACATTCGCCATTCTTTCCGTAAGTTTGCAGAGCTTCTGCCTGCAGACGGCACCCTGATCATCAATGCCGATACCCCGCACTATGAGGATATCATCCAGGATCTTCCCTGTCAGGTCATTACATATGGGCTGGAGCATGATGCACAGTACAGCGCCGCTGATATCACCTATGACAAATATGGCCACGCCTCCTTCACCGTTTTGAAGGATGGCAAAAAAGCCGGCAGCTTCTATCTGAAAGTACCGGGAAGCCACAATGTATCCAATGCCCTGGCAGCCATTGCACTGGCACAGCTTCTTGAGATTCCTGATGACGTGATCGTAAAGGGACTGGGAAGCTTCACCGGAACAGACCGCCGTTTCCAGTACAAAGGGGAAGTAGCAGGGATCACCATTGTGGATGATTATGCACATCATCCTACAGAAATTCAGGCGACCTTAAACGCAGCCCACAATTATCCGCACAAAAAGCTCTGGTGTGTGTTCCAGCCTCATACTTACACCCGCACCAAGGCTCTGCTCCCGGAATTTGCCCAGGCACTTACCCTTGCAGATCATGTAGTATTAGCTGACATCTATGCAGCCAGAGAAACCGATACTCTGGGAATTTCCTCTGCTGACCTTGCCTGCCGGATCCAGGAGCTTGGCACACCCTGTGAATACTTCCCGACTTTTGACGAAATTGAAAATTATCTTCTTTCCAACTGCGCAGCCGGAGATCTGCTCATTACCATGGGCGCCGGAGACGTAGTAAAAATCGGCGAACAGCTCCTTGGAAAATAAAAAAACATATAATTTTATCCACATCAAAAGAAGCTTGTAAATACAAGCTTCTTTTTAGTTATCCACATTATCCACAGGCTTATACACATTTTCACACCCACGCCCTTGTGGATTGTTATGTGCATAATCCACTTAACATAATATGACAACAGCATTCGACAAACTTCGCTGTTCTTCTATATTTTCCGGGAAATTGTCGGTTTCCAATAAACATTATATGCAACTTCAATTCCATTTTTTCCACATTTTCCACATTATCCACACCGCAATTCACACACAATGGGGAAAAAAATCGGCTATTCTCTTTTAAAAAGGGTTGTGCTATAATGCAAGCAACAAGGGGAAGTTTTGTTTTCCCTTCATTTACGTGAATTAAGGAGTATATCACATGATCGCATTGTACAGTCAGGGGCTTTGTGAAGTCACTGCTTTATCAAATTATTTTATTGATCATTTTATGCCTAAGGCAAATGGTGAATTTGTAAAAGTATATATTTATCTTCTTCGCACTCTTGGGGCTCCTCAGTTTCCTCTTAGCCTGTCACAGATGGCAGACACCTTTTCCTGTACAGAGGGTGATATTCTCCGCGCATTGAAATACTGGGAAGGAGAAAAACTGCTTTCTCTTTTATATGAAGGAAATCAGCTGTCCGGAATTTCCCTTTTAGATCCGGCATACAGCCAGATGCAGGCTTCTCCGCATTTTTCCATGACAGCACCTGGATTTCAGGAGACCAGCGCTGCAGCAGACCAGCCCTCCCAGGCTTTTTCTTCTTCATACAGTTCTCAGTCTGATCCCACAGCTTATGCGGCACCTTCTGCCACTCAGGCTTATAAAGATGGGCAGTCAGACACTCACACTGCTGGCTCTGATAATAAGAATCCGGCAGGACAGCCAGTTATGGCCACTGCTGATACCAAACCTCTTACAGCAGACCGGGTGAAGGAGCTGAAGCAAAATGACGAGATCGTCCAGCTTCTGTACATAGCGGAGCAATACCTTGGCAAGACCCTGACACCTACTGAGACCCGCAAGATCCTGTTCTTCTACGATGAACTTCACATGTCTGTGGATCTGATCGATTACCTTATTGAATACTGCGTTGGCAGAGATCACCGCAGCATCCGTTATATTGAGACAGTAGCCATGGCCTGGAAGGAAGCAGGGATCACCACTGTGGAAATGGCCAAGGAATCCACTGCCCGTTATGCAAAGGAATATTTTTCAGTTCTGAAATCTATGGGGATCACCAACCGTAATCCTGTAGATACGGAAATTGCCCTGATCAATACCTGGATGAAGGAATACGGCTTTACTCTTGATCTTATTCAGGAGGCCTGTTCCCGCACAGTTCTTCAGACCGGGCAGCCCAGCTTCCAGTATGCTGATAAGATCCTACAAAGCTGGAAGAAAAAGGAGATCCGCTCTCTGGAAGATGTCCGTCTTCAGGATGCCCAGCATCAGAAACGCCGTCAGGAAAAAGCCGCAGCCAGGCCAGCAGCGCCAAAAGCACCTAACCGCTTCAATAATTTTCACCAGCGGGATTATGATTTTACCGAATATGAAAAGAAGCTTCTGAATCAGTAAGTGATTCAGCGGCATTCTTTTTGAAGGAGATCTGTTATGCCTTTACACAATTATCAGTATGATACCATCATGCGGGAATACAGCCGCCGTCAGGCACAAAACCGCCGTATACAGGAACAGCACCAGGCACAGGCCTATCAGCAGCTTCCACGTCTTCGGGAAATTGATGAGGAAGTCGCCACCTTAAGCGCCCGCAAGGTGCGTGCCCTGATCACTGGACAGGAGACTGGCCTGGATGATCTGAAAAATGATATTGCCCTTCTTTCTCAGGAGCGATCTGCCCTACTCCTTTCAGAGGGATATCCACAGGATTATCTGGAAATGCATTATACCTGCCCTCTTTGCCAGGATACCGGCTATATCGGCAGCCAGAAATGTACCTGTTTCAAGAAAGCGGAGATTGAACTGCTCTATACCCAGTCCAATTTAAAAGAAATTCTTGAAAAAGAGAACTTTGACCACTTTTCTTTTGATCTTTATTCTGATACAATAACAAATGATTCAACCGGGCTGTCTGCACGGGAGACTGCACGCCGCGCTTATGATATCGCACAGACTTTTGTGAGAAATTTTGATTCCTCTTTTGAGAATCTGTTTCTGTACGGTGATACCGGCGTGGGTAAGACGTTTCTCTCTCACTGCATTGCTCATGACCTTCTGGAATCTGCGCATTGTGTACTTTATTTTTCTGCATTTGATCTCTTTGACCATCTTGCAGGATCAGCCTTTTCCCGGAAGGATGACAAGCCAGGGGAAGATCTTGTCTTTGACTGTGATCTTCTGATCATTGATGACCTTGGCACAGAACTTACCAACAGCTTTGTTGCTTCACAGTTTTTCCTGTGTATCAACGAGCGAATCATGCGTAAGAAGTCAACGATCATTTCTACAAATCTGAAACTGGAGGATTTCTCAGCTACGTATTCTGAGAGAACCTTTTCCCGGATTGCAAGTAACTACCGCATGGTAAAACTAATCGGAAAAGATATCCGTATCCAGAAAATTTTTTTAGGAGGAAAGTAAAGAATGGCACAAGAAGAATTGACTACACTTCCCGTCGGCAGATTGGGACTGGTTCCTTTGGAAAGCTGCAAGAGCTTAGGACAGAAAGTGGACGAATGGCTTGTTCAGTGGCGTAAGGAGCGTGAGCATTCCCTGACAGATTCTTTTGCTTTTGAAGGTTACAAAAGAGATTCCTACAAGATCAGCGTTCAGACCCCACGTTTTGGTTCCGGAGAGGGAAAATGTGTGGTTTCTGAATCTGTTCGTGGTGACGATATTTATGTTCTTGTTGACGTATGCAACTACAGCATGTCTTACTCCATTGGTAAATATACCAATCTGATGTCCCCGGACGATCATTATCAGGATCTTAAGCGTGTTATTGCAGCAATTGGTGGAAAGGCTCGCCGTATAAATGTTATCATGCCATACCTTTATGAAGGACGCCAGAGCAAGCGTATCGGCAGAGAATCTCTGGACTGTGCGACTTCACTTCACGAACTGATCAATATGGGTGTGGAAAATATCATCACATTTGATGCTCATGACCCTCAGATTCAGAACGCAACTCCGCTTCATGGTTTTGAAACTGTTCAGCCATCCTATCAGTTTATGAAAGCCCTTCTCAATCACGAACAGGGACTTCATATTGACAATGAGCATTTCATGATCATCAGCCCCGATGAGGGCAGCATGAACCGTGCCATCTACCTTGCCAATATCCTGGGAGTTGACATGGGTATGTACTACAAACGTCTGGATTACTCCAAATATGTAAATGGAAGGCATCCTGTCGCAGCTTATGAATTCCTTGGTCCAAATCCTGCAGGCAAGGATATGATCCTGATCGATGATATGATTTCTTCCGGTGATACCATTCTGAAGATTGCCTCTCTTCTGAAAGAAAAAGGTGCAGGAAGAATCTTCCTCTGCTCTACCTTTGGTCTGTTTACCAACAATCTTCAGAAATTTGACGAGGCTCATAAAGCCGGTGTATTTGACAAGCTTCTCACTACGAACCTGGTTTATCAGCCGGAAGAGCTGCTTGCAAAGCCATATTACATTTCCTGTGATATGAGCAAGTACATTGCGCTGATCATTGATACCCTGAATCACGACTTGTCTGTAAGCCATCTTCTTAATCCTGTTGACAGGATCAAGCGCTGCGTAAACAAATATATGGCTCAGTATGATAAATAAAAAATCTTAGAGCGTTTTTAAAAATCCGGCTGTATCACAGCCGGATTTTCTGATATTTTATCTTCTCTTTTTCCAGAATTTTTATTTCTTTTTCTCTATTGGCTCCCATCAGCACCTGTCTGGATTGCCCGTTCATCCAGTGAAATGCCGGTGTAATTCCCTTTTCCCCTGACATCTCAAAAAAATCTCCCAAAATCAGAGGGAATTTTTCTTCCTTGCATAGCAGTTCTCCCGCTGCCGCATGAACAGCCAGATAAACCAAACGAATAACATCCCCATTCATTCTTTCCAGTGGAACCTCGCCATCTGCTGAAACTATTGTAATATGAAACTCCTCATCTGTCAGAAGTTCTGTATACGTTCCCGCTGTCAGTTTCTGAAGTACCAATGAGGTCTGCAATCTCAGTTTCCGTCCTACCTGTATGCGAGATCTTCTTGAAAGCTCTTCAATGGTCTCCACTGCCATGTTCAGAGCCTGGATTTCCATATCATATGAAGTGGGCAAAGAAGCTTCTGTCTCATAATCCTTATATTCATTCTGAAGATTGGTAAAATCTGTAAGCTTTTCCCTGTAAGCCAACTCCAGATTTTCTTTATTCCATTTCAGTTTCTCCTGCCCAGCCAGAAAACGTACTCTCTGCTTTTTCAGCTTGGCCAGCTCCATTTGCAGCTTTCTGCGCATGGCAGTGGCATAAATCACAGTAATGATAGCAGCAATGAGACAAATATCCATCCCCATCCGCGACATTTCATCTGCCACCTGAAATCTTCCCACCAGTCCTACCATACCTACGATCAGGGCAAACACAGAAGCAACGACCATCCCTGTATTTTTGTTCTGAACAGTTCTGATCTTTTCTTCCATCTGCTCCTTTGTCCCCTCCTGGCCCGGAAGAAGAAAATTCTCAGACTTTTCTGCGAATTCTCCCTGTTGTTCTCGGAGTCTGTCCAGTCCACTTTCCAACTGTTCCATTTTTTCGGATAACTTTTCCTGTTCGTTTCTGGTTTCTCTTTGATATTTTTCTTTCTGACTCTGATAACCTTTTCTCCACATTTTCAGCATCTGGCCTGCTCTCCCAAGATCCAGGTGTCGGTCTGCGGATTGTAAAAAGCGTTTCATATAATTCTGTATTTCCTTTGCCAGATCTCTTCCCAGAGCATTTACCGGCTGCACTGCCCACACAGTATCCTCAAATACTGCCAGACTGACTCTTCCAAAAATCTGATCCAGGACATCCTGTTTTACATCAAGCACATTCTGGTCTTCTTCGCAGAACAATTCACATATTGGATTGTCCACAGAAACCTCCCTGGTCAGCCGGTAATTCTTTCCCTGACTTTCAAACCAGATCGTGCCGCCACAGCTTTCCCCTTCCTCATCCTGTGCACTAAAAAGTTCAGAGCCATAGAGCATATTTTTTATAAATTTATAGATTGTATTTTTTTCATCTGCATTCTCTCCATACAGAACATTAATGCCCGGGAAGAATTCCAATGTCTTGTCCTGGAGATTTCCATATTTTTTTATTGTGATACGTTTTAAGATCATAGTCCACATTTCCTTTTAATCCACATTCAAACAGTCTGTAATACCCAAAGATCAGCTATCTGTCCCCCTGGTCTCAAGTAAAGCCTGCAAACCATAAAACAGAGCTTTATCTTCCGTTATATTTCTGTCCTTTTTCATAAAATAATGGATATAATCTCCAATGAGAGTACCTGCATACTGTCTGGACAGCTTTTCCAGATCATAAGCCGGTCTGGTTTCATCCAGAACTTCTGTAATATTACCAAAGGATTTCAGTTTTTCCGGTATGAGAAGAAGCCCCGGCGACCGCTTTCCCTGTAAGATAACCCGGTATATATTCAGACCTCCATTTTTGAAAATTTCTTCTTTCAAATTCTCTTCCAACGAGATCTGGGTACTGTCTTCCTCCACATGCAGAAGAAGCTGCTTATAGGATCTCACAGCGAATGGAACAAAACTGATCCTGAGCTTTCCATTTTCCACTCTGCCTTCTATATATCCATGCTCTCCAAAATCTGTACTGTCAAATGGTTCCGGTGAACCAGAGTAAGCCACGGCATCACGGACCAGGATCCCGGGACTGCTCCTGTGTCCCAATGCTATATAGTCAAATCCTGATGAAGCCAACGAGCTGATATTAAAAGGACAATGTTTTTCATCACCACCGTGTGCCAGAAGGATATGCATTCCGTCCTTTGCGGCAGCCCTGAATCCATCATATAATCCGGCAGTGATCTGTGGATGCTCATAGCTCAGTCCATAGACATAGACATCCAGCTTGGGATCTTTTACACAGGTAAGCTTTTCATTCTGGAAAAAGATCACATTTTCTGACCATTCAAAGTCCCTGTAAAAGGAATCTGCCTTCAGATAATCCTGATCTCCTGCTATCAGGTAAACCCTGGTATCCGGAATTGTGGAAAACAGGTAATTTACTTCTTTTAATTCCCGTAACAATGGCTGGCGGTGAAACAGATCTCCGGCTATAAATAACAAATCCACCGGATTTTCACGGATGCCCGCAATAATCCGGCGGAATGTCTCCCAGATTTCATTCTCCCGCTTATCACTCCATGGGTAGCCCCTGTCCGGGACTGCCCCAAGGTGTACATCTGCAAGATGAATAAATCGCATTCTTTTACCTCATTTTATAAATCGCAGTTATTAACAGTTCTCGGGAATGGGATTACGTCGCGGATATTTCCCATACCGGTAAGATACATAACGCAACGCTCGAATCCAAGTCCGTATCCGGAATGACGGGTAGAACCATATTTACGAAGGTCAAGATAGAAATCATAATCTTCGGCATTCAGTCCAAGCTCATCCATACGGGCTTTCAGCTTACCGTAATCATCCTCTCTCTGGCTTCCTCCGATGATCTCACCGATTCCCGGAACCAGACAGTCCATTGCTGCTACAGTCTTTCCATCCTCATTCATCTTCATATAGAATGCCTTGATTTCTTTCGGATAATCTGTAACAAAAATAGGTTTCTTGAAGATCTGCTCTGTCAGATAGCGCTCATGCTCTGTCTGAAGGTCACAACCCCAGGATACTTTATAATCAAATTTATCATTGTTTTTCTCAAGAAGCTCAATTGCCTCTGTATAGGTCACACGGCCAAAATCAGAATTTGCCACATGATTCAGACGATCCAGAAGACCTTTATCAACGAAAGAATTGAAGAAATTCATCTCCTCCGGTGCATTCTCCAGAACATAGCGGATCACATATTTCAGCATAGACTCAGCAAGATTCATATTGTCCTCAAGATCTGCAAATGCACACTCCGGCTCAATCATCCAGAACTCGGCAGCATGGCGTGTAGTATTGGAATTCTCAGCACGGAAAGTCGGTCCAAATGTATAAATATTGCGGAATGCCTGTGCATAAGTCTCACCGTTAAGCTGTCCACTTACAGTCAGATTGGTAGCTTTTCCAAAGAAATCCCTGGAGTAATCAATCTTGCCCTCTGCGTCAACCGGAATATTCTTCAGATCCATGGTGGTAACCTGGAACATCTCTCCAGCACCCTCACAGTCACTACCTGTGATCAGCGGGGTATGGACGTATACAAAGCCTCTCTCCTGAAAGAATTTATGAATGGCATATGCGCAAAGAGAGCGAACACGGAATACAGCCTGGAAAGTATTGGTTCTCGGGCGAAGATGTGTGATCGTTCTCAGATATTCAAGGCTGTGGCGCTTCTTCTGAAGCGGATAATCCGGCGCAGATGCACCCTCTACCGTAATCTCTGCAGCCTGGATCTCAAAAGGCTGCTTTGCCTGTGGGGTCGCTACCAGAGTTCCTTTTACGATAATGGCTGCACCAACATTTAATTTGGAAATCTCTGCGAAATTACTCATTGTATCGTGATAAACAACCTGAAGGGTCTCAAAATAAGATCCGTCATGAAGTACAATAAATCCAAATGTTTTGGAATCACGGACGCTTCGTACCCATCCACCGACCACAATCTCCTGATCCAGGTACTTCTCACGCTCTCTGTAAATCTCTTTTACTGTTGTAAGTTTCATAATCTACTCCTCTTTCTCCTCATTTTTCCAAACACTTATTTTTCTATAGTATAGACTATTCCTTGTATTCGCGCAAGGATAAATTGACAAAAGAAAATCCCCGCATAATACAGGGATTTTCAGAAATTCTGATTCTTCAGGCACACTTAATGTACAGTCAGATAATCCAGACAGTACTTAAAGATCCTTTTATAAGTTTTGGTTGTATAATGGAGTCCGTCATCAACGCCATAATCAGATCCGGCCCCACCTATATCTGTACTGTAGCCATTCTGGAGCAGGAAAGAATACGTATCAATATAGGTATAATTTCCACTGGTTCCACTGCTGACTACAGAATTAAATCTGCGGATAACCTCTTCTTTTCTTATGGCATTTTTTCCCATATATTCAATAGTACGACTGTTCACCGGATTTACAGACATGAAAAACAGCTTACAGTTTTTCTGCTTTAAAGTTCCGGCAATCTGCTGCAGATAACTAACATACTCATACATATTTCCCGGGTCGTTGACTCCCAGATTAAAGATCACGGCGGTAGGACGCTGTACTGAATACCTACTTTCTGCCAGTGAAATAATCTGCTGGATTCCAGTCTGCTTCAGCCAGTCAAGTCCTTTTCCTTCCTGGCAGACAAAATCAATATCTCTCATGATATTGGAATCAGAACCAAACTGCTTTTTCAGGGTAAGCTCCATACGTGCGGTTCTGGAATCTCCCACAAAAATCACATGGCTGTAACCTCTGCCTGAACCTCCTCCAAGGCGCCATCCACTGGATGCCAGAAGCTCAGATTCTGAAAGTTCTTCCTCTCTGGAACGGTTAAAAACCACCGCATACAGCTTCATACTTCTGCTGACTGTAATGCTCTCTCCTGCCTCATAACATGGTGACAACTGTTTTCCCGGCTGTGTATCCCACCCCATAAAGGTATAGCCAGTGGCATTTCGTACAGCCGGAAGAACATAACTGCTTCCAGCTGCAACACTCATAGTCTTATAAACAGTACCATCATTTTTGCACAGAGTCACTGAAACGCTGGATGCATAAACAGCATAAAGTCTGGTATTCTTTTTTACCCTTATTTTCTGTCCGGCCTGATATACCACCTTTGAGGATCCCTTGACTGTGGTCCAGCCAGCTGCTTGATAGCCACTTTTCGCCGGTAATGCAGGCAGTGTAAGATAAGCCCCTCTTGTAACAGACTTATTCAGCTTTTTATATGCACGGCTGCTCTTTCCCGCATTGGTATAAAAATATACTTTATAGGTACCAACCTTTTTGCGCACTGCATACAGGCTCATATTCTTTTTCAGACGCAGGGTCTTGCCTGCCTTATATGTGGCTTTTGTGGCATTCTTTTCAGTAGACCAGCCCAAATTCACATATCCATTGACAGATGGTACATCAGGCAATGTGATCTTACTGCCGTACTTCACCTTGGTCCTGAGCTTCGTATAGGAAGTTCTGCCATCGGTGCTCCAGTATCTGGCAGTTACATTCCTTGTCGCAGCCTGTACTGTATGGACACCCAAAAGAGAGTCTTCTGCCTCACCAAAAAACGGAGACCACAGCAACATAAATGCCAGAAGTACCAGTACAAACAGACTTCTTCTATTTTTCTTTTTATTACAGTTTCTCATAGACGCTCCTCTGCTCCATAAAAACTTTAATATTTGCTGTACTAGTATAACTGAAATCCATTTTTCTTTCAACCATAAATGAAGTTTTTCATTCATTTTTGTTACATTTTTATTACCATCGCAATAAATCCAGATTAAAAACGTATCCGACAGGTATATCGGAGCTTCCAAATCCGTTTTACGGCTTTTACAGAGTCTGGATAAATCGCATAAATGCGTCTCTACCCTCTTCTGTGCATTTGTAGACACCTGCATCTTCCAGTACATGTACAAATACATTTCCTACTTCTTTATGCAGCACTTCTTCGATGTTATCCTTATCCAGGCGATCATACTTCGGAAGGAATTCCTCCACCCATTTTGCATGCTTTTCGATTTTCTCATTAGAAGAAATATCTTTGCCCTCCAGGATATACTCTGCAAGAAGCTCCAGTTCTTCCTTCAGTCTTGCCGGAAGTACAGCCAGTCCCATAACCTCGATCAAACCGATATTTTCTTTCTTGATATGATGATACTGTGCATGTGGATGATATACGCCAAGAGGATTTTCCTCTGTGGTGATATTATTTCGCAGAGTAAGATCCAGCTCATACATATCCCCCTTCTTACGTGCGATAGGAGTAATAGTATTGTGCGGTTCTCCGTCTGTCTCTGCAAAAATAAAGGCAGCTTCGTCTGTGTAACCTCTCCATACCTCCAGCACATGTGTTGCCAAATCGATCAGACGTTTCTCATCTTTATGACGGATACGAAGTACAGACAACGGCCATTTTACAATGCCAGCTTCCACATCCTCATAGCCTGGGATCGTAACATGCTTTTCGATTTCTGCCTTTGCCATAGCAAAGGTATAATGTCCCCCCTGAAAATGATCATGACTCAAAATGGAGCCGCCAACGATGGGCAGATCCGCATTGGAACCCAGGAAATAATGCGGGAAAAGTTTTACAAAATCAAACAGCTTAATAAAAGCATTCCGCTCAATCTTCATGGGTGTATGCCGGAAATTGAACACGATACAATGCTCATTGTAATATACATATGGAGAATACTGCATTCCCCATGGACTGTCATTGATGGTAATCGGGATGATTCTGTGGTTTTCTCTTGCAGGATGATTTGCTCTTCCGGCATATCCTTCATTTTCCGGGCAAAGCAGGCATTTGGGGTAACTGCTGGACTTTATAAGCTTTGCAGCTGCAATTGCCTTTGGATCTTTTTCTGGCTTGGAAAGGTTAATGGTAATATCAATTTCTCCATATGGAGACTCAACCGTCCATTTCTGATCCTTCTTTACACGATAACGACGGATGTAATCGCTGTCCTGGCTTAATTTGTAGAAATAATCAGTAGCCTCTTCGGGAGATTTCTCATATTTTTCCCAGAAAGTCTTCTGTACCTGTGCCGGACGAGGCATCAGGCAATTCATCAGTCTGGTATCAAACAAATCCCGGTATACAACACTGTCCTGAATCAGTCCACGTTCTACAGCCTCATCCAAAAGTGCTTTTAACACTTCCTCCAGATCAATATCAGAGTATTCTTCATCTGGTGCTGTGTACTCATCTTCTTTAAAAACATCAAGAAGAAGGTTGATAGTGTAATTCTTCTCACAGGCAGGAGTCAGTCCTGTCTCAATTCCATACTGTACAAGTTTTGTGATATTCTCGCTTAACATTTTCGCTTTCCTTTCCTGCACACCCTCTGGTCAGAGCGGCTAATACTTTATGTTTTCAATATAACTGATAAATACATTTCCTGCTTTTTCAAATAAATCCGTACTGTCATTCATTCCGTATGGATAAGTCTCTCCCTTTGCAGGATCGTACAGATATGTATTATACTCGTCATATCCTACGATCACAACACTGGAATTAGCTCCTGTCTTTGCAATTACGGGCCTCTGTGCACTGATTTCATACAATACACTGTCAAGTGTACAGCCGGAAAGATCCAATACCGTACCCTCATCGCCCAGGGCTTCCTGCAATGCAGCCTTATCCAATGTAGCGCTCAACATGGCTTCCGGAATGTCTCCGATATTCAGTATCAGTTTGGTTTTCTTATTTCCACGCTCCCAGACATACTGCTGAGCCTGGTTTAGCACCACTCCGGTCTGCTCATCAGCTCTTAAAAGAGCAAGTGCAGAATCTGTATAAATACTGTCCAAACCGCCCTTTGCATACACATAATATGTATTTTCTGTGGACACCCGTGGATCCAGTGTGATCTTATCATCCCTGACGTTTTTCATTTTTGAATAGACAACAAGCGGTTCTTCAATTTCCGGCTCTTCCTCCAGTGCCAGGCGCACCTGGGTTCCTGTTCTTGAACTGTTCAGCAGTTCAACAGAAGCCTGAGCGGCAGAAGCCTTTGCATTATTCAGAATATTATCCTTATTAACTGCCTTGTAGCTATTTTTAGATTTCTTTGACAGTTCAAACTCCATCATGGTATTCCCCATTGTAATTCCTGTGATGTATAAACCATCCTGATGATACTCTTTTTTTACGCTTCCATCAAAGCCCTCAATTCGGATCGTATGGATTCCCGTAGTCTGGTGACCATTGTCATCTGTTACAATATCGCCATCTACTACTATTCCATACACCAGATCCTCATTCATAAATCCCACCAGACTTAACGATTGGCCGGAAGAAGCTGCCAAAGTCCTTGTTTCCAGAGTCTCAAAATCGATTTCTTTTATATTTCCTGCACTTTCCCCGTCCTGAATCACCCAGGCAGCATGGGCATTGGTGTCTGAAACAGAAAATTCATCACTTTTGATTCCCTCTTCCAGAACCTCACTGGTTCCTTCCATGATATTGATCTGATACAGCTTCTCTGCAAATAAAAGGAACAGAGAGTTATCTGTACTGACATAAGACAGATTTCCCAGATCTTCTTTTAAGAACTCATAGGACTCTGTAGATGGGATAAACACTCGTTCTTCTACCACATTCTGGTCATTGCTGTAATGATAAACACATACCCCGCAGTAACCCTCCCTGATTCCGCGATTCATATATCCATATAGCACAAAGTCCACATCCCCGTTGTCCTCTACCCGTATGATCTTAATATCGTGGTTCCATCGGATATCTCTGAAATCTCCATCTGAGTCCTTGCGGAAACTGAAGATCCGAGCAATTTTTCCATCTCCTGGAGAGTAAGACCACAGATCCCCCTCCTGAACAAATGCCACGATTCCGGCATTTTCGTTCAGCACATACTCTACGTTCTTATCCCGTACTCCCAGCAACAAACCTTTATCTGAAATATGTACCGTATCTTCTGTGAATACCTGAGTCGCACTTCTCTTAAAATCCAGAAGCATCACTCTGGTTTCCGTATAACGCATTCTGTAAAATTCTGTCACGTCATATATTTCCTGGTTTTTATTGTCATCCTGAGAAACGATTTGATACTCAATGGAAAGACTGGCTGTAGTCTCATTGATATCTTTGATCACCGGAATACCACTTCTGTATATCTTGGGCTTCATACTGCCCCAGCTTATTTCCGCAAATGTAGAGTTAATATCAATATCCGTGTAATTCGTAGCAGTTCCGGAATTGTCTGGTTCCAGATAACTGGTCAGATCTTCCGCAGTAGACTTGTCCATACACTTTTCATAAAAATTATTTACAAATTTTATATACTGATCTGCATTTACATTCGAGCGGGATACGATCCTGGTGTAATAATAAGCGGAACCATTTTTTGTATCCAGAGTGATCTGCAGGGAATATTCCTGGTTCATTAGAAGATCACTGCTGATTTCCACAGAAGCTTTCAGGTTCTGACTGTCTTTTTCAAAAGATTTGATCTTTTTATTTTCCAGAACTTTGCTTCCATCTGATGTACGGATCTCATATGATAAACTGTTTATCTTGATATCATAAGGATTTATAACAAAGGTAAGCTTTTTGGCCGTATCCAGAGGCGTGACACTGTCCCTGACAAAATCCGTCTGCATCTGTTGTGCATATCCGTACATGCGGTTCGCATAACTCCCACCAAAATCAATCATCACTTCCGGCAGGCTGGCATCGTTCATATCTGAGCGGTCATCCGTCGTTTCGCTGTTCAGCAAAAAAGAACTGCCGGCAACACCGATGATAAAAACAAACAGGAGAATTACTGTTTTTTTTAAAATTTTTTTCATTTTTCTCCCCTTAACGAATTGTCAGATGGTACCTCCCCTCCCGGAGCCAAAAGCCGTTCCAGAGAAGGTGTCACATGCAGAGCTTCCATCAGACGGCTGACATCTTTTGTATCTTTTTTTGTTCCGCTTTTCACAGCCCTGATCAGAAGATTTTTCGGCGTGTGTTCCATATCAATAAATTCCAGGATCTGTGTCTCATATCCCATAGACTCCAGCAGATTTGCACGGATTCCATCTGTCAAAAGCGCAGCCATTCTCTCTTTGAGAATTCCATATTTCAGCACCGGCTTCAAAACATCATTCTTCAGCTGGCGGTTCAGTTCATGCTGACAGCATGGTACAGACAGTATCACCTCAGCTCCCCATTCCACAGCCTTTGCCAGAGCATAATCGGTAGCAGTATCACAGGCATGAAGAGTCACCACCATATCTACCCTGGAAACACCCTCGTAATCTGCAATATCACCCTGAAAAAAATGCAATTTTTTATAACCGTACTTTTCTGCCAGACCATTACATTTTTCTATCACATCTGTTTTCAGATCCAATCCAATAATATTTACATCATATCCTCGGATTTCTCTGAGATAATAATACATTGCAAAGGTAAGATAGGATTTCCCACATCCGAAATCAAGAATGGTTACCTCTCTGTCCTTTGCAAGTTTCGGCAAAATATCCTGAATAAATTCCAGGAAACGGTTGATCTGGCGGAATTTATCATATTTCTGGGTAATGATCCTGCCCTCTGCATTCATTACCCCAAGATCGATCAGAAACGGAACCGGAATGTTTTCCCTCAGAATATACTGTTTCACCCTGTTGTGAGCCAGCATAGTTTTGGGTTCAGCAGATGCTTCTTTTCGTTTTGTCTTAATCGTCATCTTGCCCTTTTTACTTTTTAAGATCACGCCACTGAGTATACGGCCCTCACACTGAAGCTGGGTAAAATTTTCCTCCATGCTCTTTTTCAGATAGGCCTGCAGTTCCTCCCTGGCATAATTTTTGTGTAAAACCTTAGGTCCCCAGGTTTCAGATGCCTGGTACATGATCTGATCTTTCACCGGCACTGGCCGTATCTTCACTTTCGAAGGCCCTTCCCCTTTGCTTCCGCTTAAAACAGCCAGCTTCAGGTCTTCATTTATCTGTTCTTCCAAATATTCATCAATTGTCTTCATACTTTTTATAATATAGTAATTTCTTCTTTTCCTGTAATTTCTGTTTTTACTATGAAAGTCCCGGACGGCAGCCAAGAGCC
>CAKRRX010000046.1 GCA_934394595.1 uncultured Blautia sp.
AAATACGGTTTTTGAGTTGGCTTTTTGTCTGTGAATAATACAGTTGTTGAAAAAAAATCTGCATGTTACAATTAACTTAAAAAATAATTTTTTTCCAGAAATGTGTTATTGATATGGAACGATGTGAAAATAAGCATGCAATTTTTTAGAACGCTTGGCTAAAATAAAGAAAGATGGTGAAGTGGTGATTTCAAAAGAAGATGTTTTAGATAGGGAAGCTTTTGTTAAACAGATAGTAGATTTAGCTATGGTACTTTCAGAAAAACGTAAAAATTGTTGCTTTGCTATTGAGGGAGAATGGGGAAGCGGTAAGAGCTTTGTGTTGGAAAACATACAAGAATGTCTTCAGCCAGAACAATCAGAGGAAACAGGTGCTGATCGATTCTTTGTTGTTCGGTATGACTGTTGGAAATATGATTATTATGAAGAGCCAATAGTTGCAATTATTTCTGTACTAAGGGATCAGATAGATCAGTATATCAATTTATTGACTGATGACGCTAAAAGGGTATTATTAGAGACTGTTAAGAATACAATAACAAAAATTGCGGTTGAGGCAATAAAAGCAAAGACGGGAATTGACATGGATGGTGTTGGTGAAGTTCCAGAGGGGGATGAAAAAATATATGATAAATATTTTGGTTTCCAGAAAGTAGTTAAAAAAGTACAGAATCAAATTGAGAAAATATCACAAACCCAAACAGTAGTCATCATGGTTGATGAATTGGACAGATGTTTACCTTTATATGCAATTAAAGTTTTAGAACGTATTCATCATGTATTTAATGAGATAGAAAATGTAGTAGTTATAGTTGCAATGGAGAAAAAACAAATCAGTAATTCATTACATCAAATCTATGGGGATGAGATGGATGTTGACCGATATTTGAAAAAAATAATTGCATTCAGCTTTAAACTTGACAATGGATCTGCGCATAATTTTATTGAGAAATACGCAAGTTATATGGAGATGTTTGATATTAAAGAAAGGGATGGGCTGGAAGAATTTCTTAAAGAAATTACTGCCAATATAGATATTCGTACACAAGAAAAGATTTTTGAGAAGGCGGAAAATCTACATAGATTGTTGGCAATTCAAGAAAAAATGGATAGTTGTATTCTGGCATTTGAAATAGTTACCTTGTGTGTAAAAGAAAAAATGTCTACCGTTCATTTAGAGTGGATGATTAATACCTCAAGTTATCCAAATATTGAAAGAGAAATTGGAAAAGAATATTTTGATACCATGAGGAAGTATGTTAGAAATATTATAGAATTTCCTAGTTATATGAATAGCAAGCTTATTTGCAATGAAGATAGGTTTATTGATAGGATGATTTTTATAATTGCTGGATTGACAAATGAATATAAAAATAGAGTATGTGCGGAATTTTTTTGTGCAGATGAAGAAATAGAGAATGATTTGATTTTTTCGAGAAAGATTTATGAATTATTAAAAATATAGAGACATGGCTGAGAGTGAATCTAGAGAGTGAGGTGTCATGATGACCATAGAAGAAATTCTTGCAGGAGAATCAAAGAATGTGGAGTTCAAAGAAAATCTGCCGGAGAAAAGTATAAAATATATGAAGTCCGTGGTTGCTTTTGCAAATGGAACCGGAGGAAAGATTATTTTCGGAATTGCTGATAAAACCAGAGAAGTTGTGGGCTTTGGCAAGGAAGATGTGTTTAAGAAAATGGATGCAATTGCCAATGCTGTGTCAGATAGCTGTGAGCCGGCAATTATTCCGGATATCAGCTTACAGACGATTGATGGTAAAACGGTCATTGTAGCAGAAATCTCTGAGGGAAGACAGAGACCATATTATATAAAGGCTCTTGGCAGAGAAGGCGGTATATATGTTCGAGTTGCTGGAACAACACGCCTGGCTGATGAGTATATGGTAAGAGAACTGATGTTTGAGGGTAGCAATCGTTACTTTGACCAGGCTTTGTGCAGTGGTTTGACTATCACAGATGAAGAAATTGATGCACTTTGCAAATCTATGAAAGAACAGGCAGTCAAAAATGCACATACTGAAGGTCAGAAAGCCTCCATCAAAGATGTTGGCAGGCAGCAGCTTCGTTCCTGGGGGATTTTAATTGAGCGTGATGGAAAAGATTATCCGTCCAATGCTTATGCCATTTTAACAGGGCATGGCGGACTTCATGTTGCAACGCAATGCGGCGTGTTCAAAGGAACGACGAAAGCTGTTTTTGTTGATCGGCGGGAGTATACAGGTCCGCTTTGGGAACAAATAGAGGAAGCATATCAGTTTGTTCTGCGGAATATTCATCTGGGTGCGACGATTGTTGGTATTTACCGTCAGGATATTTATGAAATTCCACCGGATGCGATTCGTGAGTTAATCGTAAATGCAATGGTGCATCGCAGTTATCTGGATCATGGTATGATTCAGGTTGCAGTATATGATAACAGGTTAGAAATTACTTCACCGGGAAAACTGCCGATGGGACAGACTCTGGAGCGTATGAAAGAAGGTTATTCCAAAATCAGAAATGAAGCACTTGCACATGCGTTTTCCTATATGAATCTGATTGAACATTGGGGCAGTGGTATTCCTAGGATTATTGAGAAAGTAAAAGTTGCCGGACTGAGGGAGCCAGAGTTTATTGGTGGCGAAGTTGATTTGCGTATCAATATCTATCGAGGTCAGGTTGTTACAAAGACTACTAATGGCATTGATAGTGTTGATAAAGTGCCGGATACTGCTGACGAAGTGCCGGATACTGCTGACGAAGTGCCGGATACTGCCGACAAAGTGCCGGATACTGCTGACGAAGTGCCGGATACTGCTAATAAAGTGCCGGATAATGAGCAGGAGCAACAGATATATAAACATGTATTGGAAAATGGTTTTATTACAACAGCTACGGTAATAGAGCTTTTAGAGGTAAAACAACGTAGAGCAAGAGCGATTTTGTTGAATATGGTTGAAAGTGGTTGGCTGAAAAAAGAAGGTGCAGCACGAAGTACGATTTATGTAAGAACTACGGAAAGGAGATAACGTAGAAGTCCGATTCTTGCTCCTATTTCTCCTGAAGAATTATCCGATATGCACTGTATGAGTGATTTATATGGATGAATATGATAGTAAAAACCTGTGACTTACCTGTGACAAGGGAAAAAACGGTAGCGGAAACCTCCTTTCTATGCAGGTTTAGGGGGAATGGTGAAAGTTCGAATCCTCTAACACACGTAACTGAAGAAGTCAGAAACCTGGATTAGTCGAAGGTTTCTGGCTTTTTTCGTATCTTGAAAAGAGAATGTTGTGGTGCCTCATACATTGTGTTAAAATGCAAATATATGGAAATAATTAAAAGGCATAGAGGTGTAAAAGGAGGAAAAAAGAAGCATTATGACAATTACAACTTTATGTTATATAGAAAACAATGCACAATATCTGATGCTTCACAGAACAAAGAAGCAAAACGATATAAACCAGGGCAAATGGATTGGAGTTGGAGGCCATGTAGAGAATGAGGAGTCACCGGAAGAATGCCTGGTACGCGAAGTGAAAGAAGAAACAGGTCTCACTCTTACCTCTTACAGGCTTCGGGGTTTGGTAACGTTTATAAATAGCGAATGTGAATCGGAGCTTATGTGTGTGTTTACAGCAGATGAATATACAGGTAACCTTATCACCTGCGAGGAAGGGGATCTTCAATGGATTGCTAAGGCACAGGTTCCTGACCTGCCCACCTGGGAAGGAGACAGGGTATTCCTTGAATTGCTCCTTTCAGATGAACAACGGTTTTTTTCTATAAAACTGCAATACGAAGGCGACAGGCTTGTGGAAAAGAAGATTAACTTATACTAAATTTAAAGATGAACAGCCATTTGGAGTAATAATATTTCCATCTGGCTCTTTTTTTGTCTAAATGGACATGTTGCCTGTAGGCGACAGCAATATATATGAAAATTTTTGTTACCATCCGCCACTTTTTACGATATATACTATGAATGGAAATAATTTCCTTCAAAAGGGCGCCTTAAATTATAGAAAACCGGAGGATAACATGTAAATGAAAGACGATGAGATTATAGATCTGTTTTGGGCAAGAGATGAGAATGCCATTCGAGAGTTAAGTGCGAAATATCATCCCTACTGCTATAAGATTGCCTGGAATTTACTTACAAACAGAGAAGATACCGAGGAGTGTCTGAATGATACCTGGTTTTTGACATGGTCACGGATTCCACCGGTACATCCCCCTGTTCTGGCACATTTTTGCGGACGGATCACAAGGAATCTTTGTATTGACCGGCTGCGGAAAAGGTTTGCTGGTAAGCGGCCAGATGTTCATATAGCGGATGTTCTTGGAGAAATGGATCAGTTAAATGTTACGTATACCATGGATGATCAAATGGCAGAAAAGGAGCTTTTACAAGTTATAAATGATTTTCTGGGAAAAATGAAGGCAGAGGATCGAGACATTTTTGTAAGAAGATACTGGTTTTTGGATTCCATCGCCGATATTTCCCAAAGGCACCATATGTCTGTTGGAAGTGTGAAAATGAACCTGTATCGAAATCGTAAAAAGCTGTTAAAGGTGCTGGAAAAAGAAGGAGGACGCCTATGAAAAAGTTTGATTTTTCAAATGAATTTGGAAAGATTGATCCGAAATATATCACCGAAGCAGAAGGAGAGTGGAAAGGAGAAAAGCCATCCTGGACACCTTATTTCTGGAGCAGAGTGGCAGCAGCCTGTGCAATTGTGACACTGATTTCTGTGATTTTCTCTAATCCAACGGTACAGGCGGCAATAAAAAATCTGACGCTGTCCATAGGAGAGACACTTGGACTTTCTAAAGGCATTGAAAACTATACTGAAATTTTAAATACTTCCCAGACTGATAATGGAATTACCGTGACATTGAAAGAGGTGGTTCTGGATGATGGCGTTTTGCTGGCAAAAGTGCATGCTGAAAAAGCCGATTCTAAGGAGCAAAAAGACGGAGCGGCTTCGGAAATAAACTCTTTAGCTGGTATGGGGCTTTCTATTGAAGATCGGGAGTGCACCATAAATGGAGAGAAACTTGACGAATATGGAAGTGGAAGCTACCTTCCTTATGCCATAGATGAGTTGAATTACGACGATTTGGATGCGAATGTGTATGATGCTGTCCTGGAATCCCGTTTTCAGAATTCCATAGATCTGGGGGAAAATCCGAAAGTACATCTTGTGATCGTGGCGGACAATGAGGAAACGCTTGGTGGAAATCCCTATGCGTCCTTTACCTTTGATTTTACCATTTCCCATGCAGAGCTTATGAAGCAGACCGTTCATAAGAAATTGGAGGATGTTTCCATAGATACGGGAAAAGGAATTGTGAAATTAACGGATTATTCTGTGAATAAGTTTCAAAGTACCCTCCAGGCAGAAATTCCCGCAGAACTGTATCAGAATTACGAGCTGGAGCTGCGTGGAACAGACAGTAAAGGAAATCAGGTGCAATATGAACTAAGTGGAACATTTGAGGATGAGCATTTGTGTTTCAAAACCAATTTCTGGGGAAGTTTAGATCAGCCTGGCTCAGAAGAATCGGGACCTCTGATTCCGGATATGGACAGTGAATATGTGACGCTGCAGCTTTATGCCCGTTCTGTTAATGTGATCGGGGAGGCAGAAAATGTGATCTTTGATTCTACTGTGGCAGAAGTGGGAATGACCACAGAAGAAGTAGTAGAAGTGCTGGAGAAAGAGGAGCAGCAGGAAAATACAGATGAAAATGCAGATACCACATATGGGGACGACGATTTTTACATCACAGAGGAAAATGAGATAGGGGAAGGCATCGATGATTCGGGAACTGCTGATTGGGAAGCTGTCGGACCAGAGATAAAAATACAGATTAAATAAGTTGTTAGCTATATAACGTCAGAGCCTGGCTGTACCGTGAACAGATTGAAGATTTTGCACATGGAGCTGTCAGGCTCGGTTTGGTATGGATATAGCAAT
Source organism: uncultured Blautia sp. (assembly GCA_934394595.1). GTDB lineage: Bacteria > Bacillota > Clostridia > Lachnospirales > Lachnospiraceae > Blautia_A. The sequence goes on from CAKRRX010000046.1 coordinate 5,985, forward strand.
GAATATTCAAAAGGGCTTATTCTGAAAATGGAGATGTTCTTTCCATAATTCCTGAAACAGTGCTTCTGCCGTCCAGAATATATTATGTGGGGTAAGGATTGCCTTTAAGGGAACGGACGGCGCACCTGTCTTTTTGTAATCTGTCAGAAAGGTATCCACCTGTTTTGAATCTATTCCAGAGAAGATGATCATTTCAAGCGGAAATTCCGGGCCTGTGTAAATTCCCTTTTCTTTGGAAAATCCCTGGATTCCGGTTAAAGCACCAAGCTTTTGGTTGTAATCCTTTCGGTTGATCTCCTTAACCTGTATGCCATTTTTCTGAGCTGTCTGGCGAACTGCCATGAGTTTTTCTTTATGGAGTCCAAATGCTAATATAGTCTGTGCCATTTTGTTTTCCTTCATATATTTTTGTAGCTATTGTAAACAACTTTTTGTATAATGGCAATAGAAATATTGGAAAACAATTGCGAAATGCGTGAGGAGAGAAAGACATGGCACAGGTTATAAAAAGCTGCAGTGATCTGAAAAAAGATTACAGAAAGCACAAAAGAAGATCTCATCTGTGGATGCTGTTGGGGCTGTTATTCTGGTTGGTGTTTGCATGGAATATCAGCCAGACCAAAAGATTTGATGAGAGATTGTTTATTGCCACATTTATTGGCTTTGGAATAGCTGGTTCACTGGGAAAGTGGGAAGAAAAACGGGCCAAGGTTCTTCTGGGAGGACTGGAAGGGGAGAACAAGTCCCTGGCTGTGTTGTCTTCTTTACCTAATGATTATATTGTCATACCGAATGTGGAAATAAATGTTCCATCTGCAGGCCGCACAGAGCTGGATCAGGTGGTAATTGGCCCGGGTGGTCTGTTTATTGTGGAGACTAAGAATTATCACGGCATTTTGAAAGGAAAAGCTGAGGACGAAAAGCTTCAGAAGATCAAGATTTCGCCAGCGGGGGAAACGTACACGGATTATGTGAAAAATCCGGTACGTCAGATCAAAAGACAGGTCCATATCCTGAAGCAATATCTGGGACAGTGTGGCCTTCATCCGTATATCAATGGAATCGTGTATCTTGTGCATCCGGATGTGACCTGGAAAGTCACAGATATGAATTCTGATATTTCTGTGATATGTGCCGGAAAAGGTGGAGAACAGGAACTGCGAAAGAAAATCTTAAGTGGTGGAGCCAGCAGGCTTACTGCTGCAGAAATCAAAAAAATACGTGCTACACTGGAAAAATTACGGCAGTGAGAATTTTGCGAAATGTGGGGAAAATCCACTATACCACCATATACTTTCCATATGTTACACTTAGCTTAAAGTTTTTGAGGGAAAATCCATTTCATGGCGGTTTCTATGCCATTTACATATTCAGGGAAGAGAAAGGGTAAGGAAAAAGAAAAATACGGAGGAAAATATGTGCGGTATCTGTGGCTTTACAGGATATAGACAGGATCAAAAGGACATTATTGAGAGGATGATGAAATCCATTGCACATAGGGGGCCTGACAGCGAGGGCTCCTTTTGTGATGAAAAAATTGCCCTTGGTTTTCGACGGCTCAGTATCATAGATCTGGAAGAAGGACATCAGCCTATGGAAAGTGCCGATGGAAATCTGCATCTGGTGTTCAATGGAGAAATCTATGATTATAAAGAGCTTCGGACAGAACTGGAAAAAGCCGGTATTTCTTTTTGTACCCATTCAGATACAGAGGTTCTGGTAAACACCATCCAGCAGTATGGAGAAAAGGCACTGGATAAGCTGCGAGGGATGTTTGGTTTTGCTGTGTGGAATGAAAAAGAACAGACCCTGATGCTGGCCCGGGATTTTTTCGGGATCAAACCAGTATATTATGCACAGATTGACGGACACTTTGTATTCGCTTCTGAAATCAAAAGTATTCTTGCATTTCCCGGATATGAACGAAAAGTAAATCAGCAGGCACTGGAGCAGTACCTGTCCTTTCAGTATTCCCCTCTGGAAGAGACCTTTTTCAAAGGTATTTATAAGCTTCTGCCCGGACATATACTGATCCATAGACAGGGTAGATTCGAAATAAAAGAATATTTTCATCCATATCTTGAGCCAAAGAATGATCCGGCAGGCGAAATAGAAGCAGAAGCACTTCAAAACAGACTTAGAAGTGTATTGAGAGATTCTGTAGAGCATCATATGCTAAGCGATGTGGAAGTAGGAGCTTTTTTATCCGGTGGCGTGGATTCCGGATACCTGGCAGCTGTTTCCGGAGCGGATCAGGCATTCACCGTTGGATTTGATGAGGGAGAGCGCTACAACGAAGTTGATCGTGCAAAGGCAGTTGCACAGCAGGCAGGAATGAAGCATCATATTCGGATCATTGGGAAGCAGGAATTCTGGGATTCTCTGCCGGAGGTTATGTACTATATGGATGAACCTCTTGGAGATGCCTCTGCAGTGGCATTGTATTTTCTTGCCGAGGAGGCTTCCCGGTATGTGAAGGTCGTACTCTCCGGAGAAGGTGCAGATGAGCTGTTTGGTGGATATAATATATACAGGGAGCCGGATTCTCTGAAAGCTGTTTCCTGGATCCCACGTGGAATCCGCAGAAAGATTGGGCAGCTGGCAGCGAAACTCCCAGATATCAAGGGCAGAGATTTCCTGATCCGGGCAGGAATGAGTGTGGAAGAGCGTTTCATCGGGAATGCATATATATACAGGGAAAAAGAAAAACAGCAAATTCTCCGAAATCCGATACAGGGGCCATCTACCCGGGAATTTATGAAGCCTTTTTATACGGCTCTTGGAAATCAGACAGCTGGTAAAAAGAAGCTGAAAGACATGGAAAAAATGCAGTCTGTAGATTTGAATTACTGGCTTCCGGGTGATATTCTTCAGAAAGCAGATAAGATGAGTATGGCACATTCTCTGGAAGTAAGGGTTCCATTTCTGGATAAAAATGTCTATGAGCTGGCAAGCAAGCTTCCAAAAGATATGAAGCTTGCAGGTGGCACTACGAAATATATTTTCCGAAAGGCAGTATCTGATAGCGTTCCTTCGGACACAGATTCCAGGAAAAAGCTGGGATTTCCCATTCCAATCCGTGTTTGGCTGCGCCAGGATGACTGGTATGAAAAAGTGGAAAAGCTGTTCACGTCAGAGGCAGCGAAGATTTTTTTCCACACAGATAAGCTGGATCAGCTTCTGAAAGAGCATAAAGCCGGAAAGGCAGATAACAGTCGAAAAATATGGACGGTTCTTATGTTCCTGATCTGGTACAACCGCTTTTTTTCAAACACACTCCAGGAATCCGATGCAGAGTAAAACTTAACAAAATCATTGCGAAACTACGAAAAACAGGCATGCTGAGAATTTTTCTCAGTATGCCTTCTTTCTTTTTGGCGGAAAAAGAAGTATGATAAACACGAGTTAGCACAAACTAACACAATAGAGCTTATCAGGGAGGGAGAAAGAGATGTTTCTTGAAATAAAAGGATTAAAAAAGGGCTTTGGCTTTGGTGAAAGCAGGACAGAGGTTTTGCGGGGGATTGATTTTTCAGTGGAAAAGGGAGAATTCTGCGTTCTTCTTGGGCCTTCCGGTTCTGGAAAATCTACGCTTCTGAATATTATCGGTGGAATTGATGATCCAGATGAAGGATACATTTCCATAAATGGGGAGAAAACAGGAGATATGAAGGAAAAAGCCCTGACTCTTTACCGCAGAAAGCATCTGGGCTATGTGTTTCAGATGTATAATCTGATCCCGAATCTGAATGTAAAGGAGAATATTGAGGTAGGTGCCTATCTCAGTGACAAAGCCCTTGATATTGATGAGCTTTTGCATACTCTGGGGCTTTATGAGCATCGCCACAAGCTGCCCAATCAGCTTTCCGGCGGACAGCAGCAGAGGACTGCCATTGGACGTGCCATTGTAAAGAACCCGGACATTCTGCTGTGCGATGAGCCTACAGGTGCGCTGGATTACAATACATCCAAGGAAATCCTGAAGCTTATTGAGCAGGTAAACCAGAAATATGGAAACACTGTGATCATGGTTACACATAATGATGCCATCAAGAATATGGCAGACCGGGTTGTCAAGCTTCGTGACGGACAGATCCGGAAAAACTATATAAATGAAGCAAAAGTCTCAGCAGATGATCTGGACTGGTAAGGTGGTGTATTATGAAGAATCCATTGTGGAAACGCTTGCCAAGAGAGCTGAAAAGTGATTTTGGGAAATATATCGTAATCTTTTTATTTATGACACTGACCATCGGTTTTGTGTCAGGTTTTCTGGTTGCAGACGACAGTATGTTGGCAGCTTATGACGAAAGCTTTGAAAAATACAATATTGAGCATGGCAATTTTACTTTGTCCTCCAGGATAGAGGACAGTACCATTTCAAAAATTGAAGAAAAAGGAAAGGTACATATCTGCGAAAATTTTTACAGAGATGAAGCAGTAGATGCAGATTTGGACGGAGAAACTGAAGGCACCATGCGTATTTACCAGGAGCGTACAGATATGGATCTGGTGTGCCTGATGGAGGGGAAAATGCCGGCGGCAAAGGATGAAATTGCCATTGACCGTATGTATGCAGATAACAACAGTCTGAAGGTAGGAGATAAGCTTCAGATTGAAGGAAAAGAACTGTTGGTTACAGGACTGGTTGCATTGTCCGACTATAGCTGTTTATTTTCCAATAACAGTGATATGATGTTTGACGCTGTGAAATTTGGTGTGGCGATCATGACAGAAGAGGGGGCAGAGCAGTTTGGAACTACCCATCTGGAATATCGGTATTCCTGGCAGTATGAAAAGGAGCCGGTGGACGATATCCAGGAAAAAGAAATGTCAGAAGATTTTCTGGATGTGCTGGTCAAATACGCCAATGTCACCGGATTTATTCCCAAATATGTAAACCAGGCCATTAACTTCACCGGAGAGGATATGGGTAGCGATAAGGCAATGATGGAAGTCCTTCTGTATATCCTTATTGCGATTATGGCCTTTGTGTTTGCCGTGACCACAAATAATACCATCACAAAGGAAGCTTCTGTGATCGGGACCTTGCGTGCATCAGGGTATTCCAGAAGAGAGTTGCTGGTACACTATATTTCCCTGCCGGTTTTTGTGACCATTCTGGCATCTGTTTTTGGAAACATACTGGGTTATACGGTTTTCAAAGGAACCTGTGCAGATATGTATTACGGCAGCTATAGTCTTCCAACCTATGAAACAAGATGGAATGCAGATGCCTTTGTACTTACAACAGTTGTACCGGTTCTGATCATGCTTGGAATCAATCTGGTGCTGATTTCCAGAAAGCTGCGACTGTCTCCGCTGAAATTCCTGCGCCACGACCTAAGTACTTCAAAAAGAAAGAAGGCAATGCGCCTGCCTAACTTAAAATTCTTTAACAGATTCCGGCTGCGCATTATTCTGCAGAACAAATCCAGCTACTTTACACTGTTTGTGGGAATCTTTTTTGCAAATGTATTGCTTTTGTTTGGAATGATGATGGTTCCTCTTCTGGATCATTACCAGCAAGTGACTGTGGAAAGTATGCTTGCGCCTTATCAGTACATTCTAAATGTGCCGGAGGAACCGGATGAGGATGAAAAATATACTGTGTTGGGAATGATACAGAAGCTTCTCACTCCGTCCCTGGAAACAGATACAGAATCTGCAGAAAAATTCTGCATGGAATCCATGAAAAACGTGGTGCCCGGCAAAGAGGGTGAATCCATTACGGTTTACGGAATCTCTGATGACAGTGCATATGTCAGCGAAGAAATGCCGGAAGATGGAGTGCTGATCTCAGATGGATATTCAGAAAAGTATAAGGTAAAGGCCGGAGATACCATTTTATTGAAAGAGGCTTATGGAAAACAGGAATATGAGTTGACTGTTAAGGGGATTTTTCAGTATCCAGGGGCACTGTCGGTATTTATGTCCATGGGGGAATTCCGGGAAATCTTCGGGAAAAGTGATGATTATTTTAACGGCTATTTTACCAAAGAAGAGATCACAGATTTAGATGAGGATCTGATCGCAACTACCATCACAGAGGATGATCTGACTAAGATCAGCCGCCAGCTGGATGTTTCCATGGGAAATATGTTTCAACTGATCAATGTATTTGCGATAGTGCTGTTTGCACTTTTGATCTATCTTCTGACTAAGCTGATCATAGAAAAAAATGCCACAGCGATTTCCATGGTAAAAATTCTGGGCTATGAAGATAAAGAAATCAGAAGCCTGTATCTTACCTCTACCACCTGGGTTGTCATTTTGTCAATCCTGCTGAGTCTGATTTTATCCACCTGGACTATACATGGAATCTATGGATATCTGATGGAATCCTTTTCCGGCTGGCTGACGTTATATCTGGAGCCGGTTGTGTATCCGGAAATGTTTGCAATGGGAATGGGCGCATACATCCTGGTAGCAATTCTTCAGTTCAGAAGGATACGGAAAATTCCTATGGATATTGCCCTGAAAAATGTAGAATAATAAAAAAACTCCCCGGAATATGTAATTGAGAGAAATTATGTGTTTTGGGGAGTTGTGATTTTTGCAGGTATCGTTTATACTTGCTTTTGGAACCCAAGTGGATATATTTGTATCCGAGATACACTTTTTACAAGAAGGAGATACGAACATGGATTATGCAAAAGAATCCTTAAAGATGCACTATGAGTTAAAAGGAAAAATTGAAGTTACTGCAAGAGCCAAGGTCGATTCCAAAGAGGCTCTGAGTCTTGCCTATACACCAGGCGTAGCACAGCCCTGCCTCGAGATACAGAAAGACATTAATAAAAGTTATGAGCTTACCAGACGCTGGAATACCGTTGCAGTTGTTACGGATGGAACTGCTGTGCTGGGACTTGGAGATATCGGCCCGGAAGCCGGCATGCCAGTTATGGAAGGAAAATGTGTACTGTTCAAGGAGTTTGGAGATGTAGATGCCATTCCTCTTTGTGTGAGAAGTAAAGATGTGGACGAGATCGTCCAGACAGTCCGTCTGCTTGCAGGAAGCTTTGGTGGAGTAAATCTTGAGGATATCTCCGCACCGAGATGCTTTGAGATTGAAAAGAAACTGAAAGAATGCTGTGATATCCCGATTTTCCATGATGATCAGCATGGTACTGCGGTAATTACACTGGCAGGTGTGATCAATGCACTGAAATTAGTAGGAAAGAAGATCGAGGATATCAAGATCGTTACTTCCGGGGCTGGCGCAGCAGGTATTGCCATTATCAAGCTTCTGATTTCCATGGGACTGAAAAACGTGATCATGACAGACCGAAAAGGCGCTATTTATGAGGGGCGTGAGGGACTGAACCCTATCAAGGAAGAGATGGCAAAGATCACAAATGCATCCCATGAAAAAGGCTCATTAAGTGAAGTGATCAAAGGGGCAGATGTATTTATCGGTGTTTCCGCACCTGGAACTCTTACTCCGGATATGGTTCGTTCCATGGCAAAGGATCCGATCATTTTTGCCTGCGCAAATCCTACTCCGGAAATCTTCCCGGATGAGGCGAAGGCAGCAGGTGCTGCTGTGGTATCTACAGGTCGTTCCGATTATCCAAACCAGGTAAACAATGTACTCTGCTTCCCGGGAATCTTTCGCGGCGCACTGGATGTCCGGGCTTCTGACATCAATGATGAGATGAAGATCGCAGCTGCTTATGCTATTGCAGGGCTTGTCAGCGAGGAAGAGCTGTGTGCTGATTATATTCTTCCGGCTGCTTTTGACTCCCGCGTAAAAGATGCTGTTGCAAAAGCAACTGCCGAGGCAGCCAGAAAGAGCGGAGTGGCAAGAATCTGAAATGGATAAAATACTCGCTTTATTTGGAACATTTCTGAAAATAGGAGCATTTACTTTTGGGGGAGGTTATGCCATGATCCCTCTTCTGGAAAATGAATTTATCCACAAACGGAAATGGATCACAAAGGAGGAATTTTTGGATATGCTTGCCATTGCGGAGTCTACACCAGGTCCTGCTGCGGTCAACAGTGCAACTTATATTGGTTATAAAATAGCAGGCATTTATGGGGCTGCTGCGGCGACTGTCGCAGTCAGCCTTCCGTCATTTGTGATCATTTATGCTATTTCTTTGTTTCTGGATCAGTTTCTTGCTCTGAAATATGTAGAGTATGCATTTAAAGGAATCCAGGTCTGTGTGGTGTATCTGATTCTGTCTGCAGGTGTGAGCATGGCAAAAGGGCTTTCAAAGAATATCCTGAATGTGGGAATTTTGTTTGTGACAATTGTGGCGATGGTACTGTTTTCTTTATTTGCAGTGAATTTTTCTACCATATATTTTATTCTTATCAGTGGTACGGTAGGAATACTATCCTATGCAATTTGCAGGATAAGGAATCGGGAGGGTCATAAAAGATGATCTGTCTTCGTTTGTTTTTGGCTTTTTTGGAAATCGGTGCAGTCTCTTTTGGAGGCGGCTATGGTATGATCTCTCTGGTGAGAGAAGTGGTACTGGAAAATGGCTGGTTGACGGAAAGTGAATTTATCAGCTTTATTGCAGTGTCAGAATCTACGCCAGGGCCTTTGGCGGTAAATATGGCTACATTTGTGGGCTCTTCCCAGGGTGGTATTTTGGGTGCTGTGGCAGCTACTGCAGGTGTGGTTCTGCCCTCCTTTGTAATCATTTTGCTGATCGCGGCGGTAATCCGAAATCTTCTGAAATATGCCGGTGTGCAGGCTTTTTTATCCGGTGTGAGACCCTGCGTGGTGGCACTTATCCTGGCTACAGGTTTAACCATGTTTCTCAGCACCTTGCTGGGTATTACAAAAGCAGGAGATGTTTTTTCTCCCAACAGAAATGGAATTTTGATCTTTCTTCTTCTGTGTCTCATAAGTACCGGAATGAAAAAATGGAAAAAGAAAAAGCCCTCACCGATTTTGATGATTCTGATTTCGGCGGGGCTGGGAATTCTTTTTGAGTCAGCTTTCTGACGCTTCTGGTGAGAGTCCTTTGTAAATACGGGAGTTGGCTTTTGAGGAATACAATTTTATATGATGACCGATGCGGATGGCCTTGGAATCTGTGCCGTGGCCAAGGTAACCGGTATGGGCGATTGGCGTGCGCTTTTCTGCGAATTCCTGTATCAGCTGGCACATATCCGGCTGACAATTCTCCTGTTCCATGCAGGTGAAAGTCCCAAGAAGGATTCCGTTTATTTTCTTAAAAACCCCCAGTTGGGAAAGCTGACTTAAAGCGGTGACCATCTGGGGGATTTTTCCGCCATAAGCTTCCAGAAGGAGGATCTTGTCCCTCATATCCGGCCAGTAGGGAGTTCCGGCAAGCTTCAAAAGGCAGCGGAGATTTCCCCCTACCACCATTCCCTCCATGTGGGTGCCGCGGATAAATTCATAGGGAAAATCAAAAAGCTCCTGGGAGCCTGTGAGCACTGTTCCGAGAAAGTCTCTTAACTGAGTCTCGCTGTGATCGTATGTGAGATTTCGTATCTGATAAAGGACGGAAGATTTTCCGGTGCGGGCATAAATGGCGTTCAAAATGGTAGTAAGGTCGCTGTATCCCCAGAAATGCTTTCTGCTGTACGCAATTTCCTGAAAATCAAGATAAGGCAGGACTTCATTTGCCATATCTCCACCTGACACATCAAAAATTTCTTCTATGGATTCGTCTCTGTAAAAATTCATCAATGCGTCTGCACGCTGTCTGGCAGTACCTGCATATCCATTCTCATCCCCATAGAGAAAGGGACTGAGGACAGGGACAAAACCAGACCTTTCTAAAATTTGTACTAACCTGTCTATTGTGGAGGTCTGCTCCTGGCTTAAGCCATTGGAACAGCAAGTGATCGCCACCTTGCTTCCTGGTTTCATATAAAAACTCCTTTTTCTTCTGTTTTGGCAACTGTTTTTCATTATTATAAGCAAAAAACGTTCCGGATTCCACTGCAATCTGCAAATCTACGAAAAAATTTCCAGAAAAATCTGTAAAAAACAACAAAAATGTGATGTAAAAAAATGAGAAAAAAGTGCAAATAAATTATTGACAGCTTATAAAAATTAGAATATACTAATTCACGTAAGCGAAACATAATAATAAATAGGTGTTTCTATAACACAAAAAGGAAGGATGATATGATGCCGTTATCAATGGTAAACGAAGGAGAGCCGCAGGTGATCAGAAAAGTCGGCGGTAAAGAAGAAACCCGTAAATTCCTTGAGAATCTTGGATTCGTGCAGGGAGCTACTGTAACCGTTGTAAGTGAGATCGGCGGTAACATGATCGTGAATGTGAAAGATTCCCGCGTTGCCATTGGAAAAGATATGGCGAATCGGATCATGGTCTGAAATCCAGAAAAAAGGAGTCTAGTATTATGAAAACATTACGGCAAGTTGGCGTAGGTCAGACTGTCACAGTGAAAAGACTGCACGGTGAGGGACCGGTAAAGAGACGTATCATGGACATGGGAATCACAAAAGGTGTTTCTATCTACGTACGTAAGGTAGCTCCTCTTGGTGACCCTATTGAAGTAACCGTAAGAGATTATGAGCTGTCCCTTAGAAAAGTCGATGCAGAAATGATCGAGGTGGAATAAGTACTGTTCCATATACAGTACTTTGCTGCGATGCCAGAGTGCAGGCAGCGCAAATTGCATATTCACATTTCGAATAGGCAATTTTTTTTACCACATGGGTTAGCAGAACCTAATAAAAGGTTCACACACTAACAAATGGAAGCCGATTAAAACAATCGGCAGTGTCGGGCAACTGGATCGGAAAAAAGATCTCTGCCCGAAGAAAAATGAATAAGAAAATCTGGAAAGAAAGAGGAGGCATGAAAATGTCCATTAAGATTGCACTTGCAGGTAACCCAAACTGCGGCAAGACTACATTATTCAATGCATTGACCGGCTCTAACCAGTTCGTTGGTAACTGGCCAGGTGTAACGGTAGAGAAAAAAGAAGGTAAACTGAAAGGTCACAAGGATGTAACCATCATGGATCTTCCTGGTATCTATTCCCTTTCCCCATATACACTTGAGGAAGTGGTAGCCAGAAATTACCTGATCAACGAAATGCCAGATGCGATCATCAACATCGTAGATGGCACTAACCTTGAGAGAAACCTTTATCTCTCCACTCAGATCATGGAGCTTGGTATTCCGGTAGTTATGGCTATCAACATGATGGATCTGGTACAGAAATCCGGAAACAAGATACATATTGATAAATTAAGCAAAAAACTGGGCTGTGAAGTAGTTGAGATTTCCGCTCTTAAGGGAACCGGAATCATGAAAGCTGCGGAAAAAGCAATAAACGCAGCACAGAGCAAGAAGAAGGTTGTCCCGGTTCACGAGTTTGCTCAGGACGTAGAGAACGCCATCAAGACTGTAGAAGATAAGCTTAACGGAACTGTTGCAGATGCTCAGAAACGTTTCTTTGCAATCAAACTCATCGAGAAAGATGATAAGATCGTAGAACAGATGAAGAGCGTCCCGGATGTATCTTATGAAGTAAAAGCCCTGGAAGATAAATTTGATGATGATACAGAGAGTATTATCACAAATGAACGTTATGTATACATTTCCTCCATTATTGGACAGTGTTATACAAAATCCGCTACAGGAAAGAAACTTACAACCTCCGATAAGATCGACAGAATCGTAACCAACAGATGGCTGGCTCTTCCGATCTTCGCAGTTGTAATGTG
>CAKRRX010000047.1 GCA_934394595.1 uncultured Blautia sp.
CCTATCCTGCCATTGGGGTTTTGCAGATTCTCTAATTGACAGAAAGTCTCAACTATGCTATCATCAAACCACATAATTCCTATTAACACACTAGGTGATTTATATGAGGAGGATAATTATGAGAAAAAACATCCTGACATTAGGACTTGCAGCTATATTAACAGGAGTTTTAGCCACAGGTACTGTAGCTTACGCAGCTGATGATGAGCTTTCCCAAATCCAGGAATCTGGTGTACTGAAGGTCGGTGTAGAAGGGACTTATCCCCCATATACCTACCACGACGAGGATGGTGAGCTTACCGGTTTTGATGTAGAAGTTGCCAAAGCAATTGCAGATAAATTAGGTGTGGAAGCTGATTTTACAGAATCTGCCTGGGACTCTCTTCTTGCAGGAATTGACAGTGGACGACTTGACACCGTAATCAATGCCGTAAGCATTACTGATGAACGTTCTGAGAAATACGATTTCGCAGGCCCCTATTTCTATATCACACAGCAGATCGTTGTTTCCAAGGACAATGACGATATCGTAGATATGGACTCCCTGAATGGCAAGAAAATGGCTAATACCGCCACCACTGCTTACCTGGATCTTCTGGAAGACGCCGGTGCATCCCTTGTGCAGATCAACACCGCAGATGAAGCCGTATCCCTGATTTCATCTGGCCGTGCAGATTTTACTACATTTAATTCTGTAGTATTCAATGAATATCTCCAGCAGCATCCGGATGCAAATCTGAAAGTTGCCTTTGTCATCCCAAACGTAGTAGATGAATACGGTGTTCCGGTGAAAAAAGGCGAGACGGCTTTATACGATGCTATTCAAAGTGCCATTGATGAGTTGAAAGAGGACGGCACCTTAAGCCAGCTCTCCATGGATTATTTTGACACAGATTTCACACAGGAAGCGGACTCCGCTGACGACATCGCAGGCAGTGACAACGAAGCAGCAGACTCTACAGACGCAGAATAAAATATCTACAGGAAATTATTTCTGAAAGCCTCGGACAGCATCTTGCTGTAACTGTAACGGCATCACAGATGTGAATAGACCGGCTTTCCTTTCTGAATAAACAACAGCTATTTTACAGGTGTCCCGGGCACCTGTAATTTATATTGTAATTTAAAAAAGGACATAATTATGAACGAACGATTAGCAGACATTCTGATATCATCTTTTACCAGAATTCTTATTCCTGGAATCAAGGTCACGATTCCTCTGACCTTGATTTCCTTTGTATTTGGCTGTGCCATTGCCCTGTTTCTGGCAATTGTGCAGACCGCAAATATAAAAGGACTGAAACAGTTTGCACGATTTTACATCTGGGTTTTCAGAGGAACCCCTTTGATCGTACAGCTGTTTATCATCTTTTTCGGACTGCCTTCTATAGGAATCATACTGGATGCATTTCCATCTGCAGTCATTGCATTTGCACTGAATCTGGGTGCCTATAATGCAGAAATTTTCCGTTCTGCCATCCAGGCAGTTCCGGAAGGACAGACAGAAGCCGCCTATATGGTTGGCTTGAATTACCCCCAGACTATGATTCGAATTGTAATGCCTCAGGCATTTCGGATTGCTTTTCCACCACTGTTTAACTCCCTGATCGGATTGACAAAGGACACCTCCCTTGCATCCAGTATCACAGTTGTGGAGCTGTTTACCACAGCCCAGCAGATTGCCGCCAGAACCTATGAACCCTTTGCTTTATACTGCGAGGCGGCTGTCATTTACCTGATGATCTGCACCGTACTGACCTGGATTCAGCACTACTTCGAGAAAAAACTGACCTGGAATAAGCCAGTTCCTGAAAAATGATACCCACGAATTGCTCTGCCGCAATTCTCATCTATAATAAAGAATGTGAGTAAAATTATGCTGGAAGTAAAAAATATACACAAAAAATTTGGACCAAATGAAGTTTTAAAAGGTGTGGATTTCAAGGTTGAAAAAGGCTCCGTTATCGCTGTTCTTGGCAACAGTGGCTCCGGAAAAACCACCCTTCTACGCTGTATCAGCTTTCTGGAACAGGCAGATGAAGGAGAAATTACCTTTGATGATTTCCACAAAAATATTGCAGAAGTAACAAAAAAAGAGATCAAACAGCTTCGCATGAAAATGGGCTTTGTATTTCAGGGATACAACCTTTTCCGCAACAAAACAGCTCTCCAGAATGTACTGGAAGGCCTTACCGTTGCCCGGAAAATTCCTGCCGAAGAAGCAAAAAAAACAGCCATGGAAGTCCTGAAAAAGGTAGGTATGGAAGACCGCGCGAACTTCTACCCAGATCAGCTTTCCGGTGGTCAGCAGCAGCGTGTGGCCATTGCAAGAGCCATTTCCTACAACCCGGAAGTGATGCTTTTTGACGAACCCACCTCTGCCCTGGATCCCAGACTTACCGGTGAAGTTCTGGATGTTATGCGGAAGCTGGCAGACGAGGGAACTACCATGGTAGTAGTCACCCACGAAATGGATTTCGCCCGAAAAGTGGCAAACTGGGTAGTCTATATGGAAGACGGCGTTATCGTGGAAGAAGGCCCCTCCAAAGAATTTTTTGCTCATCCTAAGAGCAAAAGGACAAGGGCTTTTTTGTATATGACCAGTTCAGATGCTATGAGCGAATAGCCGCTTTTTAGAGAAGTCTCTGCTATTTGTAAAAATAGTACGAGATTTCTTTTATTTTAATCCTTAAAACCTTTTACTGATCAATCAGCTTTCCAGCCTTCATCCAGATAACATCTGTAATGTATACTGTTATCGTATATTATTCTTGGATATTCACGTAATCCAAAATCCTTTATAATTTGGCCTACATAATCCGAAACAATATTAGGATTCATATAAACAATTGCCTGTTCACATTTGTTAATTTCAACCCTGCCTCTTGGATAAAAGTTATATGGAATTTTTGATTTGGAAATTTCTTTCCACAAATATTTATGAACATATGTATCTCCAGATTTTGCAACTGCAGTTTGAAATTTATCTTTCTCAAAGGGAAATGTTAGCAGCCAATCCTCGATAAGCCAAAAGATTCCCTTATGGGGGTGTATCATATTATTGGTATTATTTTGAAAATGGCTCATAAAATGTTTCTCCTGAATCAAGACAATATGCACATAACGCATGTCCTGTAACACATCCACAATCAATATCAATCATGTTATTCTTCTTGTATAGTTTTCCAGGGATTGCACCTCTAATTTTAAAAGTAGGTGTATGTCCAATAATATAAATATCTTTCTGATTCCATACTGCTGTAAAATCAGGTCTTCCAAATAAAATTTCTTCAATCTGATAATTCAAATGATTTCCATTCTGAAAATCATTTGGCAAAGAATGGATCAGTACATAATTTTTGCTCCTTACTGTTATTCTTTCATATACAGGCATGTCATTCAAATAATCCAGAAGAAATTCCTGTTCTTCTTTCGAAAGCTTCTTAAATTCGTTTACTGTAGTGACACCACCATCTTCTATCCACAAATTGTATTTGTGTAGAAATTCTTCTGTAAGAACCACCTCAATGTTATCTTCTTGAATTTCCTGCATTAGTTTCGGAAGAATATTCATCATAATAAACTCATGATTTCCCACAAGTGGATAGATGTTTGGATAAGATGCCATTAATTTTAATACCCCTATTGGATCTGGCCCACGGTCTATCATATCTCCCAGTACAAACAACGTATCTGAAGAAGAAAAATGAATTTTCTTTAAGAGTGACTGAAATTCCTTACAGCAGCCATGAATATCTGATATTGCGTAATTCATATAATCTCATCCTTTTATTAAAATAATGTTAGGGGCAAAAGCCTTATCATGCAAGCATAAACGGCTTTTTGAACTTTTGTCCCTGATAACTTAGAATGCTATTTACATTCGAATTTACTCACATAAACAGGTTCTTCCTTCTTTAATTTTGGATTAAATTGTTCGAGTCTCATTTGTTTAACCAGATTTTCATAGGATATTCTGGCTGATGGATGAGTAATATTAATAAAACAATATTTTGCTTTATCATCTTTTTCATTATCTAGCCCAAGATTTTTCATCAACTTTCTAAAATAGTCTTTGCTTCCACAAACAAAAATATTAACATTCTCCTGACTGCCACCAAGTAATTCAATTTCTTTCAGAATATAATTTCTGTAATATTTTGCATAGTTTAAAATAGCCTTTTCATCTGCGCGACTTTCTCCTCCTCGCTTGTTTATGTTCATATAACCTGCATGATCCAAAAAGCCACCTGGTTTCTCTGAAATTGTAATTTCACAATATTTTTCAAATGCTTTAGGTAATTTACATGGAATTCCGCTTCTAAATTTCTTTTCGGGCCAGTCATAAATCCATGGATTTACATTGCCTTTTTTCAATTCATTTTCAAAAACCGGATATTTATTTTTATCATTTGAGTTTATTTTTTCTGAATCATTCGCTTCCTTAAAAAGAAAAATATATTCATATCCCCCTCCTACAGGTGGCTCAAATTTTCTCTTACCTCCATCCAAATTAAAAGCATTTTCCAAAACGTATTTACACTTTTCTTCCCTATCATTTTCTCTGAAAAAATTAGAAAATCCAGCCGGAATTCCATAGCTTTCTAAAAGATCTTTAAAATTATTGGAGGAAAAACAACATTTCTCTTTTTCATTAAGTTCTTTTATGCCAATGCGTAATCTGTCAATATCACTCTTATGCTCTTCCTGCCAGCATGTAAATAGCCCTTGCAGATTCTGACATTTCTCTTCTTTCAGTAGCTTTGCTTCTATTTCCATAATTTCTCCCTATTTCAGTATTCCTATATCTGCCACTTGATCTTTTCCAAAGTTCATTTGAAGTTTCATCAATTTCTTTTCAAAGCTATTTTGAAATGTAAGCATACTGTATGCATTAAGCAAGAATTCTATATTATATTCTCCTCTTATAGTCCCACTTATCAATGCCAATACATTATTTATTCCGCTTAGAGGTAAACTATAGTATTCCAGATCTAAATAACTACCCATTGGAAGAATATCTTTTCCCACAGATATCCCTACACTTTCATTCCGTGAAATACCATAGCCACGGCACTCCATATCACTTGTATCTCCATCTTTATAAATTCTTTTCTGAATTTCATCGCGCATTGAAAGATAGCTTTTGGTATACTCAGTCTCTGGCAACTCTTTTTTTATTCTGTTCGCATTCCACGTACAAATTCCAGTCAATACATATGGTTCTGTCCGGTCATAATGAGAGCATACCATATCTCCTGCATGAAATGGTGTTGGGATATCAAACCACATTCCATCAAATGCATCATTTATCTTTCGTTCCTGTTCATTTTCAACCTGACAATCCAAACGTAATATCTCTCCGAAAGAATTAATGTAGCAATCTTCGTCTCGTCGCTTTCCTTTTTCATCGCCCAAATTGTGTTTGGTAATAATTACTCGATCACATGATTCAGAAGCAAGTTCTTCTATACCATAAGTAATACATTTCTCATACTGAGTGAAGACTTTATATTCATACGGAATAACAGTATATTTTTCCAGATACATTTCACAGAAATATATACATTTTTCTGCTCTCTTAAACTTATTTAACAACTTTTTTTGTAATTTTATATAAGCTCTTAGAAATTCATGGAAATTTGTAATAGCCTCCATGTGAGTCCGTTCCTGCATAGAACAATTTGGCATAGTATTAATAATTTCTTCCCATGCCAAAAATTTTTCTTCTAAAGTTGCTGTTTTGCAATACCAAACAAGAAATGCAGCTTCCTGTGTACTGAACTTATAGTTTATCTTTTTCAAATAATTTCGAATAGAATTTGAAACTACAAATTTATAAATATCCACCAAACTTCCCCTCTTTTCTCCTACATATCCTTATACGCTTCCCACAACCTTTTCATATCCACCTTCATCTTTTCCCGCAATCGATCCGGTTGCAGAACAATCACGTCTGGACCGTAACTTTTGGCAAATTGTTCGGCCGCGCGTTCATTTACCTTTACCCGTACTGAAACATGGGTATCCGTTTCTTCTGAAAAAGTCACCTCTTTTCCAAACAGATCAATCACATCCGAAACCATTATCTTCGCAATTCGAAATTTTACAAATATATTTTCTCCTGAATACATATAGATATGTTCTTTCATATAATCAACAAGATTCAATCGCTGATGTCCCGACTGCGTCAGGGATTCGAAAGACTTACATTTCTCATCCAGGAGCTGGATATTTCGAATTCTGTCAATGCGATAATTGGATATATCATCATATTTATCATAGTTACAGATCAAATAATATTTGCCTTGCTGTGCCGCCATCTGATAGGGATTTACAATATAAATTCTGACAGTTCCGTCTTCTCTTTTTCTGGAATGCAGTTTCTTATCTGTATGATATTCCACATATTCAAAAGAAACCTTCCGATTCTTCCGAATAGCATCATCTAATACACCAATATTATAAAACAGCTGCTTATTATCTGTCCGATTTGCGGAGGGATAAACATACCGGGACCGGGATTTGAAATATACATTTGACAAAGATTCCAGTTTCTCAACCAGATCCTTCACCTGGCGATATGGTATATGCCTGGAAAACAGAACACTGTCAATCAATAATCTAAGTTCTTCATCTGTAAATTTATGTTTCAGATAGAAATCTGTCCAAATTACTTCTCCCTCTTCACTTTCCCCGAGGTAAGAAGAATCACTTCCATCAGATTTTTTTCTGAACACTTCCCTGCACTCGATTTCACAGTCATACTCCATCAGATTCAGAAGATTTCTTCGTATGGTTTTCCGATCAACTGTCATTTCATATTCTTTACGCAGAATTTCCAATATTTCTTTCTGACTTAGCCGGTGTTCTTCATCTGTATACTTCTGCAAAATGTCCAGAATATAAAGAACCAGTAATTTCTTGGAATATGCTGAACTCATTTTACTCCTCCAATCAATTCTATTATTAGTTATAATTATAATTATCGAGAAGTGCGAATACAAGCTGCTTCTCTTCAGCATGCAAAGCCAATCACTCTTCTTTCTTCCCTTTTCATAGTGGGATTTTCAATATCTTCTGCGGTTATCGTGAAGAGTTCCTTATCCGTAATAGATGAAATATCTTTTTTTAACAACCGATCTGCCTGATTCATCTGAGCCTGCTCCAACATATTTCGCACATAGCGGCCATTTCCAAAGTCCTTTTTCTTTCGCATATATCTAAATACAGTCTTCATCTTTCCTATGGCCTCTTTAGTAAACTCGATTCCCTTTTGTTTTCCCATAAGCTGTGCAATCTGGCATAGCTCCCATTCATTGTAATCTGGAAACGAAACATGAAATGCAATCCGTGATCTGAGTCCGGGATTTTTTAGAAGAAATTCTTCCATTCTTTCTGGATATCCAGCAAATATAACCACAAGCTCCTCCCGATAATTCTCCATCTCCTGCACAATTGTATTAATTGCTTCATCGCCATAGGAACCTGTCCTGTCGTCCAGAAGTGAATAGGCTTCATCAATAAATAATATACCACCTTTGGCCTCTTTAAATTTTTCTTTTACACATTTCGCGGTCCAGCCTACATATTTTCCTACCAGATCAGATCTTCCAACTTCAACCAAGTGTCCTCTGGAAAGCAGTCCATTATCCTGCATAATCTGAGCAAGTAATCTTGCCACTGTAGTTTTTGCGGTTCCTGGATTTCCGGTAAATACCATATGCATAGCAGGCCGTACCATTTTCATTTCCTTTTCCTTATATACTTTCTGAAGTTTATAATAATTAAGAGCCTTCTCTATCACCTCTTTGATCTGGGTAATTCCCACCATTCTCTGCAAACGCTCATAAGCAGTACCTTTCGGCTCCGCTTTTATTTCCTCAGCATTTATAGTTAAGATGCCTTGATACTGAGGATAAATGTCTGTTTTCAATTTCTGACCATACCAGAAATCAAAGATTTTCCGAAGCTCCGGTGCCAGGTATCCTTTTCCTTCCTGCACTTTATTGATAAGCTTTCTATCTGCTGATACCATTTTCTCCTCTGCCATCTTCTGAAGAAAACACTTTGCTGTCTTTCCTTGCATAAAGTTTTCCTGTAATTCCACAATTGATATATTAGATAATTCCTCATAGAACAATCCTTTCAGTCTCTCACATGCCATTGGAAGACAGATAACTGTTAACACCTGATTGCGATATCGTTTAAGCATTTTACATATAAACTGTATCTTTTCATTTATCTCAGAAACGTAATCTGTTTCCTCACTATCCTCCTCTACAAGTAGCTTCACCACTATACTTCCATCAATAGAAGCTCTATACAGCTGTTCATATGACTCATTATCTAAATTTCTATCTGGCTCAATTTCAATATAACTAAATCTACCACTTCTGATTCTTCTTTTGCTATATAAGCTTCGCAGAAGATAGTTTCTCATAAAGCGCATGGTCTCTGCATCATCCGTTTCAATGAAATAATGAACCGGATGCCCAATTGCTGTAGTACAACTCCTTCCTGCAAATATTCTTTGTAACTCCGCCCGAAATGTATCACTCATCCAATATTCTCGCATATTACTTTGTATTGTGTCGGCAGAGCATTTCTCCACGATATATTCTTTATAAGATATATAACAATCAAAACTATTTACAATATTTTCCACTCCAAACAGTTCCATGATTTCATTGTCATCAGCAATATAATCTTGCTTGTCAGCCTTACAAAGAAGTCCACATAATTTCTTTAATGTTATTTCTGATATAATAGTGTCCGTCATTTGAATGCCCATATATGCAACGTAGGAATCTACAATGGCTGCTACTTTCTCTGTACCTGTCACAATTGCTCCTAACTCAATAATCCCTTCTGAAATATCCGCGACAAATATATACATCTTATTATCAAATCTGCCATTAAATTCCTCACTTCTATTCGCATACTTATGTATCATTTCAGCAACAGCATTTTTATCATTCTTATTCTTGCACAAGTTCTCCCTAATAACTCCCACAATTCGATACAACAACATAAGTATACCTCCCTATAAATTCTTCTCATTTGCTTTTGTTTTATAGTTTAACTCATATCATGGGGCAAAAAAAGGACATAACATCAAAAAAATATGCCTGAGAAAATAAATTCCCAAGCACATTTTATTTCTTATCTACTAATCTTTCTAGCATTTTCGCGCCGCAATAGCAAACATCGGAGTAGGGTTATAGAATTCATCCTTCTCTTTATACACCCGTCTGCTCAGCCCCAGATCAATAGAAATCTGCTCCATTCCCAGTTTTCCAAGCTCTTCCACGTCCCATGCCGGACGAATATAAGAGCTGATAGGAAGCTGGCGCTTGATGTCCTCGCACTCCTGCATCAGGGAATTTCCCAGCTGCTTGTGGGCATGATTTTCCGGAAGATCGGAGGTTTCTGCAAAATCAACTGCACCGTAGTTTGCGTCAAAGTTCAGGAGAAGTCCACCTGGTTTCAATACTCTTGTCCACTCTTTATACGCCTGTGACGCTTCCGGCAAAGTCCAGGTTAGATTTCGGGAAATGATTACGTCAAAGCTTTCATCAGAAAAGCTTAAATGCTCTGCGTCCATCACCTGGAAATCACATGTCACCTGCTCTTCTTTAGCTAAAATCCGGGAGTTTGAGATCATATCCGGGGTGAGATCCGTGCCGGTTACCTGATGCCCCTGCTTTGCAAGAAGGATAGTGAAAAATCCGGTTCCACAGCCTACGTCAAGAATCCTGAGCTTACAAACATCCGAATTATTTTCCCTGTCATTTCCAGAAGTGTATTCTCTTTCCGGCAAATACTTCCTAATCTCTCCCATCCACCGCTCTGCCAGAGGACTGTGTAATTCTGCCCTTCTCTGCTCCAAAAAGCTGTCACTTCGCTTGGTCCAGTAGGCTGTGATTTTCTCTTTCCGGTCATCTTCCTCATAGCTGATCCGGCCATAAGCTACCATGGGGCCATCTTTTATTACCTGCAAAGAACCAGTCTGGTACAGGATCACTCCATCCCCATAAGAGGTACAGGTTTCCAGAATATTGTCCTCATAATCCTTTATATAGCCCAGAACCTCTCCTTCTGTAAACAAATCGCCTGCCTTCTTCTGTGGATACCAGAGTCCCGAATAAGAGGCAGACTGATACTGCACCTGAGTCACATTTAAAGGATAGTATTTCCGCATGCTTCTGTGACCATCATAAATTCCCAGAAAGCGAAGAATACTGCGCACATCCCGCTTCATAGAACGCACTTCCTCAGTCTCCCAGGCACCCATTCCACCTCTTTCCAAAAGAACAGATGGAATACCGCAGGCAGCTGCATAATTATAGCTTCCGCCGGATGCAACTTCAGATTTCACCATATAAGGAACATCCACCTGCTCTGCCATCTGACGTGAAAGTTTTACCACCTCAGGGGAAGCTTTTCCTGCATAATACACATAAGGAGTCAGCTTCTCATAATCATCTCCACTGTGAAGATCAATATAATAGTCAGCTGCTTTCTGCAGTTCTTCCACTACTGCGTAAGCAAGCTTTTCGTACTTGGTCCCATCCTTTTTTCCAGGAAAAACGCGGTTCAGATTTTCGCCCGTTTCCCGACAAAGGGAGCCGTAACGGTGTTCAAATTCCTCTTTTGCCACTGCTTTTACAATAATCACCGTTCCGGTCATTTTCTCAATTTTCAGATCTCTTCCAAGCTCTACTGCACTCTGGATTCCCACGTATTCTCCACCGTGGATACCAGCTGTAAGAAGAGCTGTCTTGCCTGTTTTTTCTCCCCTGATAATGGTTGCCGGAAGGGAAAATTCACCATTTCCAATGGTGATAAAACCATGGACACGCTGCCCTGGAGCTGCTTTTAATCCGCCTATGCTAATTATTTCACTCATTTTTTTACCTCTATCATAAACATGGGTGTAGATCCGTAATTCAATTTCTCTTCCTCACTCCACACCTGCTGCCAGATATCCTCATTCACCTGAATCTGACTTGCTCCCAATTCTTTCAGAACCTTCACATCCCATCCTGGCCGTCTGGTCTCAGACAGAGGAACCTGCAATGCAATTTTCTCCATACGGTCAATATCTGTACACAGATAATGATCGTCCAGACTTCCCTTTTCCACATTTCTCCGGTCATTTTCATAGGCTTCGCGCTTCTTGTCATCATAGAGATAGCCATACCAGTTTGCATCAAAATTAAGCAGCCTGCCTCCCTTTTTCAGTACACGAAGCCACTCCTTATAAGCCATTTCCGGATGGGGCAGATTCCAGGTCAGGTTTCTGGAAACGATCACATCAAAGCTCTCGTCTTCAAATTCCAAAGCCTGGGCATCCATCCGTATAAACTCAATGTTCTCTTTCTTTTTTCCGATAAATTTTGCTGCATTTTCCGCTGCTTTTTCCAGCATCCCAGGAGTATAATCCACAGCCGTTACATGATACCCGGCTTCTGCCAGGATCATAGAAAAAAATCCAGGGCCAGTGCCGATATCCAGAATTTTCAGCGATTCCTTTTTATCAGGATTTTCCTCATTGCATTCCTTTTCCATGGATACTTTTCCACAAAATCCACCCTCAAGTACCTCAAGCCATGCTTTTTTCTGCATGCCTTTCAGTTCTTTTTCATTTACCTCGGAATACCCTTCTGTCCGGGTACTCCAGTAGCTTTCTATCTTCTCCAGTAAATTATCCACCCGTGTTTCCTCCGCATATTTTCTCATGTTCGGCGGGTCCCAAGTTCAAAAGCCTTATCATACACGTTTGAACAGCTTTTTGACCTTTTGGCCCTGATATCAAGTTAAAATATTATCAAAATCATGAACGTCACACAAGCCCCCTGGGGGGATGAACACCAAAATTCCAGGATTCGATACTCTTCAAAAAATACAGGATTCGATACTCTTCAAAAAATAATTGCCCAAATCTGTAAACTATGATATCCTATAAGTATTATACTTGTACCGAAACACAAGCAAGAAATTGAGGTGATCTATTGTGAAATCAAACGAATCCGCTGAGAACTATCTGGAAACGATTCTGATTCTCAGTAAAAAGAAACCAGTTGTCCGTTCCGTTGATATCGCTGATGAACTTGGCTTCAAGAAATCAAGTGTCAGTGTTGCCATGAAGAATCTTCGTGAAAAGAACCATATCACTGTTACTCCGGAAGGATATATTTATCTTACAGAATCCGGACAGAAGATTGCAGATATGATTTATGAGCGTCATGAATTTTTATCCTCCTGGCTGACCAGCCTGGGCGTTGATCCGGAAACCGCTACCTCTGATGCATGCCGCATCGAGCATGTGATCAGCCCTGAGAGCTTTGCAGCGATCAAAAGCCATCTTGCCCCTGACAAATAAATTTTATCAAAAGGCCTGTACACCAGATGTATTTCTTTAGTTCGAAACTTTTTCATCCGGGTACAGGCCCTGCTTTATCTTCCAGTCATTTCTTATTTCACCAGATAATATCTTGCTGAGAATGGTCCCATTTTAAATACCGCTTTTCCTCCTGTGATTACTTTTTCCTTTTTGGTATAGCGCTTTTTACCGCCATATTTTATCATATCACTTGCAAGAAGAAGTTCATATCCGGCATAATCTTTTTCAATGGTATACTCTTGAGTTTCATCGGAGAAATTAAATACTGCCAGGATTTTCTGATCCCCACTGATTCGTTCAAACAGGTACATGCATTTTTGCTCCTGATGGCAGTCCACCCAGGAAAATCCTCCCTGTTCAAAATCTCTCTGGAAAAATGCATTGTTCTTCAGATAACATTTATTCAGATCTGCCATAAATTTGTGAAATGCATCATGGATAGGGAAATTCAACAAAACCCAGTCCAGTTCATCCTTCTCACACCACTCTTTTAGCTGTGCCAGTTCATTTCCCATAAAATTCAGCTTTGCACCTGGATGAGCATACATATACATATAAAAGGCTCTTGCCTGAGGAAATTTTCCATCGTATCCACCGTTCATTTTCTGGGCAATGGTTGCTTTTCCATGGACAACTTCATCGTGGGATAAAGGAAGGATATAACGCTCATTGTAAAAGTACATCATGGAAAAAGTAAGCTTATGGTACTTTTCTCTTCTCTCTTTGGTATCTGCCTGGAAAAAAGACAGGGTATCGTGCATCCAGCCCAGATCCCATTTATAATCAAATCCAAGTCCACCTTCCTGCACAGGCCTGGTGACACCCTGATACGGAGTAGAGTCTTCGGCAAAAAGAAGACATTCCGGTATTCTCTCTTTTAATCCCTGGTTCATGGTACGGATAAATTTAAGTGCAGCCAGATTCTCACCACGGCTGGCATCTCCCTGCCAGTAGATCAGATTTCCCACAGCATCCATACGAAGTCCGTCAAAATGGAATTCTTTCATCCAGTAATATGCAGAAGACTGCAAAAAGCTGCACACTTCCCCTCTGGAATGCATAAAATTGCAGCTGCCCCATTCGTTACGGCCAACTGCCATATTGGGATATTCATAAAGTGCAGTTCCGTCATATTCAGCCAGCGCATAATCATTCACTGCAAAATGCACTGGAACAAAATCCAGGATCACACCTATCCCTGCCTGATGACACTGATCCACAAAAGCTTTCAAGCCCTCCGGCTTTCCATAGCGGGCGGTAGGACTGAAATAACCAGTGTCCTGATAGCCCCAGGATTCATCGCATGGATATTCACAAAGAGGCATGATTTCCACATAATTATAGCCACCTTCCTTCAGATACTTAATCAGGATCGGTGCCAGTTCCTCATAAGTGTACCAGTCTTCCTGCTCCTTTCCCGGCTTTTTCCAGGAACCAAAATGCATTTCATAAATATTCACTGGCCTTTCACCGTCTGTCTTACAGTTTTTCTGCCATTTGCTGTCTTTAAACTTATAGCCGCCAAGCGCATAAGTTCTGGACGCAGTACCAGGGCGCATTTCACTGTAAAACGCATAAGGATCTGCATGATCGGTAAAGGAACCGTTCTGATGGTAAATTCTGTATTTGTACATCTGGCCAGAGCCTACGCCATCAATGGTACATTCCCAGAAATTCCCATCGTGAACCCGATTCATTGGGGTCTCTGTCCAGCCATTGAACTCACCAATTACAGATACTCTCTGCGCTGCCGGGGCAAATGTGCGGAATGTGGTTCCACCCTCCCATACGTGAGCGCCAAGGTACTGATATGCTTCAAATTCTTTTCCTGTATAAAAGTTATAAAAATCCATAGAATTATCCCCTCCAATTGTAACCAAAAAGATATTAGACAGTAGTTGGTTTTCTTTGTATAATGAGTATAATCATGTTTTTTCGAAAAAGCCACCGACAAAAAACAACTTTAGTTGGTTTTCCAACTTTTTAATGAATGTGTCGGAGAACTGGGATGTTTTTATAACTTATGAGCATAGGGGATGACATATATGGATATCAGAATTGAAAAAACCAGGCAGAGTATTATTAATGCTTTTATAGAATTACGTTCCCATAAGGAGTTGGAACGGATTACGATTAAGGAGTTGTGTGAGAAAGCGCAGATCAATAAATCTACATTTTATTCCCATTATCAGGATATTTACCATCTTTCAGATACGCTGGAGACTGAGGTGGTGGTTTCCATTATGGAGAATCTTAGTCATCCGGAAAAAGTGCTGGAGAATACAGCGGATTTTTCCAGGGAACTGTTTATGGGATTTCTGGCAAAAGATTCACTGATCGGAATCTTGTTTTCGGGGAGCAGGAGTAAGTGCCTGGTGCAGAAGATTGAGGTGGCTTTGAAGGAATTGGTTTTCAGGGCTTACCCTCAATACCGTGAAGACCGCGATATCAATATTATGCTGACTTATATTTTGTATGGGTGTTATTATGCATTTTATGAAAATCGGAGGTATGGAGATGTGCCAGTGCTTTCCAGTATTACCAAACTCACAGGGGAAACAGCCAGAACTGGACTTAAAATGGTGGAGGAATCATAATGACAGCTTTACAGATTTTGAAAACTTACTTTGGATATGACTCTTTTCGGGATGGACAAGAGGAAATTATAAATTCGATTTTAGAGGGACGGGACGCCCTGGCAATTATGCCTACAGGAGCTGGAAAATCAGTATGTTACCAGGTTCCGGCTCTGCTTTTGCCGGGAATTACCCTGGTGGTTTCACCGCTGATTTCCCTTATGCAGGATCAGGTAAAAGCTTTAAATGAAGCAGGAATTCATGCTGCTTATATTAACTCTTCCCTCACCGAAAGGCAGATCACTAAGGCCCTTAGCTTCGCAGCAAGAGGAGTTTATAAAATTATTTACGTGGCACCGGAGCGATTGGAAACGGCTTCTTTTCTAAACTTTGCCCTGCACACTCCTATCTCCATGGTTACGGTAGATGAGGCCCACTGTATCTCCCAGTGGGGACAGGATTTTAGGCCAAGTTACCTGAAGATCGTTGATTTTGTAGATCAGCTTCCTGGAAATCCTATCATCAGTGCTTTCACTGCCACCGCTACAGAAGTCGTAAAAAATGATATCGCAAGGATCCTGAAGCTAAAAAATCCAGACATTGTTATCACTGGCTTTGACCGGAAAAATCTGTATTATCAGGTGGAACATCTCACTGGAAAACAGAAGGATCTGTTTATCCAGAATTACCTGGAAACTCACCCTAATGAAAGTGGAATCATTTACTGTGCCACCAGAAAAAATGTGGATGCTTTATACGAAAAGCTGCTGAAACAGGGTGTATCTTCCACCCGTTATCATGCAGGTATGGCTAACGATATCCGAAAAAACAGCCAGGATGATTTCATCTATGACCGGGCACAGGTAGTAATCGCCACCAATGCTTTTGGAATGGGAATCGATAAATCCAACGTACGCTTTGTCATTCACTACAATATGCCTCAGAGCATGGAAAATTACTATCAGGAAGCCGGGCGTGCGGGCCGTGACGGGGAACCGGCGAAATGTATTCTGCTTTTTTCCACTCAGGATGTGATGATCAGCAAGCTTCTTCTTGGAAGCAAGGACTTTGAGGGAATGGAACCTGAAGAAATCCAGCAGATAAAACACCAGGATTCCAAACGTCTTCAGATTATGGAAGACTACTGTATGACGACTTCCTGTCTTCGGAATTATATCCTGAAGTATTTCGGAGAAAACGCAGACAGACCATGTGATAACTGTGGCAACTGCCATCGGGAATTTGAAGAAATGGATATGACTCAGGACGCTAAATGGGTGATCGGATGTATCTCGGAAATGCATGGAAGATATGGACAGGCTGCGGTAATCGGTACTCTCCTTGGTTCTAAAAAAGCACGATTAAAAGAGATCGGCGCCACCTCCTACAATAGCTACGGGCAGCTGGAAAATCGCACAGAAAGCGACCTCAGACTTCTGATCAGCCAGATGCTCCGCATGGGATACCTCATTCATACGGAAGGGGAATACAGTGTTCTGAAAGTGGGAAATATTACAGATCTACAGGACGAAAATGCCACAATCATAGTAAAAAAATTCAAAGAAAAAGAGAAAGTATCCGCTTCCAGAAAACGAAAAAATCCTTATGGAAACCACGAGCTTCAAGGTGCCAATAGCCCGGATTCCCACACTGCTTCCGGACAGAAAAATGCCGGACAAAACACCGCTCTTTTCGAAACGCTCCGCCAGCTTCGTCTCCAGATTGCCAGGGAAGAATCCGTCCCGCCCTACATTGTCTTCACAGACAAGACCCTTATCGACATGTGCGAAAAGCTCCCGCAAAGTGAAGCCGAAATGCTGGACGTATCAGGCGTAGGACAGAATAAACTGAAAAAATATGGGCAGCGATTCTTGCAGGAAATCTCCGCTTTTTTATCGGCTCATTAGCCAAAATATAGTAGCCTTTACGGACGCGAGTTTGCGCGTGTTACTGGTAACTGAATCATAAAGTTTCAATCAACTCACAGCATATGAACAGCGTGGAATCCCCGTTGTCCATATGCATCCGTCTTGAACCCCTCATTAAAAAGAGGTCGCCTGCAAACCTACAATCTGTTCACAGGCGGCCTCCCTTTAAGGAGTTTTTTATTTATTTTCTTTCACGCTCAATTCTTAAATCGCCCCGAGAATCCTCCTGGCATTATCAATCCTTTCCTTTGTCGGAGGTTTCACGCCCTCCAGAGGATAAGGAATTCCCAGCTTTTCCCACTTGAATATACCTAAAGTATGATACGGAAGTACTTCCACGCGCTCAACGTTTTTCAATGTATGGATAAAATCCGCCAGCTGGTGCAGATACTCATCCTTATCACTGCCTCCCGGTACCAGTACGTGCCGGATCCAAACAGGCTTACCCATATCGGAAAGCTCACAGGCCATGGCAAGAATATTGGTATTCGTCTGCCCGGTAAGCTTCACATGCTCCTGCTCATTGATCTGTTTGATATCCA